>DALYHN010000198.1:0-4295 GCA_031970875.1 Chitinophagaceae bacterium | reverse complement strand
GTAAGCAAATGCCTATCACACATATTAGTTTCCTGATTGCTTGTTTGGCAATTGCAGGTGTGCCACCACTATCCGGTTTCTTCAGCAAAGAAGAAATCTTGTTAGCAGCTTATCAAAACAATGCACCGATTTATTGGATTGCTTTGATTACTTCAGGTCTTACTGCTTTTTATATGTTCCGTTTGTATTTCCGCATCTTCTGGAACAAGCCACATACTGGTCATGCGCATGAAGCAAGTGCGATCATGTGGTTACCATTGGTGCTGTTGGCGGTTGGTGCCGCATTCGCGGGATGGATTCCCTTCGGTGAGTTGGTGAGCAGCGATGGTAAAGCCTTACACAGCGAATTACACCTCAGTTTCTCAATTGCACCGGTAGTTTTGGGTGTATTGGGTATACTGATAGCGGCTTGGTTGTACGGTAAGGAAAATGAAAAGCCTGCAAATATTCAAAACAGTTTGGGTGGATTGTTCCAAGCGGTCTACCACAAATTATATATCGATGAGTTGTATCTCTTCCTAACCAAATCTGTCGTATTTGCACTGATTGCTAAACCCGCAGCATGGATTGATCAGCATATCATCAATGCAGCAGTGAATGGTTCGGCTTCCATCACACAAAAAATTTCTAGCAATATCAAAACCTGGCAATCAGGTAAGGTGCAGGATTACGGATTGTATTTCTTAGGTGGTGTCATTGGCTTGGCAGTATTGGTATTGTATATCTGGTAAAAGCAAGAATATGAACTTACTCTACATATTAGGCATTCCATTACTAACAGCACTGCTGCTGCTGGTGATGCGTTCGCCCGACTGGATCAGGCGCACAGCACTCTATGGTGCATTGCTGCAATTGGGGATGGTAGTTTGGTTATTCATTGCCTATCAGCAACAACGCGCGATGGGTTATGCGATGGCCGCCTTCTTTGAGCAAAACTACGCTTGGTTTAGTGTGTGGAATATTCATTTCCATATTGGCGTGGATGGTATGTCGATTGCGATGATGTTGCTCACAGCGTTTGTGGTATTGGCGGGAGTATTGGTTTCCTGGAACGTACAGCGCATGGTAAAAGAGTATTATTTCTTGTTATTACTCTTGTCATTCGGGGCTTATGGTTTTTTCATGTCGCAAGACCTGTTGCTTTTATTCTTCTTCTTAGAAATTGCCGTGATTCCCAAATACCTGCTCATTGCAGTTTGGGGTTCAGGGAATAAAAACTATAGCGCCAATAAACTGGCTTTGATGTTGATGGGCGGCTCTGCACTCATCTTTGTAGGCATACTAGGTATTTTCTACGCAACGCCTGCCGATCAGCGCAGTTTTGATATCCTGCAATTGGCCAACCAACAATTGGGCCCAGGTTCACAGAAGATTATCTATCCCTTATTGTTTGGTGGCTTTGGTGTGTTCTCCGCTTTATTTCCTTTTCACACCTGGGTACCTGATGGTCACTCTTCTGCACCAACAGCGGGTTCTATGTTTCTCGCAGGTATTTCTATGAAACTCGGTGGTTATGGTTGTTTGAAAGTAGCCACATTGTTATTACCAGAAGGTGCCAAGGTTTATGCTGATCTGGTGATTGCACTTTCTGCTATTGCCATTCTGTACGGGGCGTTTGCTACGCTTATGCAGAAAGACCTCAAGTATATGAATGCGTATTCATCCATTAGTCACTGCGGATTTGTATTACTCGGTATTGGCATGCTCACGAAAACTGCCTTCAATGGTGCAGTCTTACAAATGGTTTCACATGGTTTGATGACAGCTCTTTTCTTCGCCGTGATTGGTATGATTTACGAAAGAACACATACGCGTACGATTGCGGAGATGGGCGGTTTATTAAAAGTGATGCCTTTTGCTGTTACTGCTTTGTTCATCGCTGGACTTGCTTCGCTTGGTTTGCCCGGACTCAGCGGTTTTGTGGCAGAGATGACAGTTTTTGTGGGTGGATGGGAGCATCAAGACATCTATCATCGTGCCGCAACAGTGATTGCTTGTATGTCGATAGTGGTTACTGCAGTCTATATTCTTCGTGCGATTGGTCAGGTGGCGATGGGGCCGATAAAAGAAAACTTTGCATCACTGCAGGATGTAGCCTGGTATGAGAAAATGGCTGCGGTGGTCTTGATTGCAGGTATGCTGGCCATGGGCTTAGCACCACAATGGTTGAATGAACTGATTCAACCATCTACTCAATTCATCATGGATAAACTGGCTGCCAAATGAATTACGATTGGATCATAGGATTGAAATCTGAACTGTTTACCACTTTGATCATCGTGGTTTTACTGCTGATCAAATTAGGTAAGGGCATGCGTAATGGTAGCCTTTTGCAAATCACGCAGCTACTATTGCTGGTGAATTTGGCACTTGCCTTTGGTTGGAATGGTAACGGTTATTTGTTTGGCAATATGTTTCAAGCATCACAGCTGTTTGGTTTTGAGAAAGCCATTTTGATTACAGGTGTTTATTTATTGATATTGGTGAATCACCAATGGTTGGAAAAGCAGCAACACTTACCTGAATTTCTGGTTTTGATGTTGAGCGCTTTGCTGGGTATGCAGACCATGATATCCTCAGGCAACTTCTTAATGCTCTACCTCTCTTTGGAACTGGCAACAATTCCTGTTGCAGCAATGGCCAATTTTGATTTGGATAAAAAACGTTCTTCTGAAGCTGCGATGAAGATGATATTGTCTTCAGCACTTTCATCAGGCATTTTGCTCATGGGTATCTCCTTACTCTACGGAGCAACAGGAACCATCGGCTTTGAAGCCTTGCCTCAAGCATTAAAAGCAGATAATGGGTTGCACTTGTTATCATTGGTGATGATCTTCGCCGCTTTTGCCTTCAAGCTGTCTGCTGTACCTTTTCATTTGTGGACAGCCGATGTGTATGAAGGTTCGCCCATGCCGGTAACTGCATTTTTATCTGTGGTATCCAAGGGCACAGTTGCTTTTGTTCTCACCAGCACATTCTATCGCGCATTTCAACCCATGTTCGAAACCTGGTATCAACTACTTGCAATTATTGGGTTAATCACCATCATCATTGGTAATCTCTTTGCTATTCGACAAGAGAATATCAAGCGTATGCTGGCTTTCTCTTCTATTGCGCAAGTAGGTTTTGTCTTGATTGGCATTAGTGCCAATAGTCCGGCCGGGCTCGCTTCCGTTATCTACTTTGTATTGATCTATGTCTTTTCCAATATTGCCGCATTTGGTGTAGCAGCAGTGATTGCCGCGCAAACGAGTTCAGAGCAGATAGATGGTTACAAAGGTTTGTATGCAAACAATAAAATGCTCACTTGGGTAATGGCTTTGGCCTTGTTTTCATTGGCGGGTATTCCGCCAACAGCGGGATTCTTTGGTAAGTTTTTCTTACTAACTGCCGGTGCGGTAAGAGCAGATTTCTGGTTGGTGATTATTGCCGCACTGAATATGATGGTGTCTTTGTATTATTATCTGCGTGTAGTGAGAAATATGTTTAGTACAGAAACAGTGCAACCAACAATGACCATACCTGTAACGGTGAAGCTGGGATTGTATCTCTGTGTAGCTGGTATTTTAATCACCGGTATTGCAGGTTGGATCTATGATTATATCGCTATGTTGAACCGATAACTATTATCTATGGCCATCAACAAGAACCATGAATTTGAAGAGCTGAATGGCGTTAAGTGCGGTATTGTGGAACGCAATGCATCTGAAGCACGTTGTGTGTTTCTACGCGCAATATTGGAGCGCAACGGATATGAAGTGGTAGTAGTGCCTTCACCGCCACCAAAAGGTACGCCCGCTCCTGCTGAAGGTGAAACACCCCCTGCACCAACAAGTTTCACCATTGGTGTAACCGATTATACTTTCAATACAATCAATGCCATATTTGGCCGACTCCTGAAAGATGTTAATGGAAATTTTGTTACTTGGTCCTACTGGAATCAGGAAACACCTGTCAATGATGACACCACGCCTTATTATCTTGCTGCAAAATCTTGATCATGTTTGCATGGGTGATTGGTATCTTTTTGATTGTATTGGGCTTTGCTGTAAAAATTCGGCCGAGTTTGATAGCCGGATACAAACAATTACCTGAGACAAAAAAGCGAAGAATTAATATGCAAAAACTAACCAGCATGTTACGCAATATGCTGGTGTTGATGGGTGTTTCAGGTATTGCACTTCACTATATATTTGGCTGGTTGGGTTGGATGAATATTCAACCATTTGCTACATCTATTGCTATCTTCTTCGTAACACCTTTGTTGGTTATTCGCTTGAATGAAATGATTCCGC
>DALYHN010000197.1:0-4315 GCA_031970875.1 Chitinophagaceae bacterium | reverse complement strand
AGTATATAGACCTCAATTGCGATATGGGTGAAGGGATGGATACCGATGAAGCCATCATGCCCTTCATCAGCAGTGCCAATATTGCCTGTGGCAAACATGCAGGCGATTTAGAAACTATGCAACAAACCATCGATTGGGCTTTGGAGCATGGGGTAGCTATTGGTGCGCATCCGGGTTTTGATGATCGAGCGAATTTTGGCAGAACCAATCAACAATTATCTGATTGTGCTTTGTATGATTTGGTGGCAGAACAATTGCAGACATTGCAGGATATCTGTTTTGAAATGGGCACCCGCATTCATCATGTGAAACCACATGGTGCATTATATAATATGGCGGCGAAGGATGCAACGATGAGTCGCATCATTGCAGAAGTCATCAAAGAACTCGATAGCAATATTGTGTTGTATGGATTGAGTAATAGTTTGCTGATTAGTGAAGCAAAAGTGGCAGGCCTCCGTGTGGGTGCCGAAGTGTTTGCCGACAGAACCTATCAGGATGATGGTTCGTTGACGCCCAGAACAGCAGCGAATGCGTTGATTACAGATGCGGCGCAATCTATGCAACAAGTGATGCAATTGATTCAGGAGAAAATGGTGCAAACAGTATCAGGTAAAATGATTTCCCTTCCTGCAGATACGATTTGTATTCACGGAGATGGCGCACATGCAGTAGAATTTGCGCAAAATATTCATCACTACTTAACAACAGCAGGTATTGGCATCAGGCCGCTTTAATATCAGCTCGCTTGGTGGCGTCGGTTTGGGCGCTGCTTTCTTGATGGCCAATTCATCCATTGGTCCGGGCTTTCTTACGCAAACCACGGTCTTTACCAAAGAGTTGATGGCAAGCTTTGGTTTTGTAATCCTGTTATCATCTTTATTGGATATTGGTGCGCAGTTGAACACTTGGCGTATTCTGTCGATCAGCGAATTGCGCGCACAAGATTTGGCTAATAAGTTATTACCCGGCTTGGGCTATGCACTGGCTTTCTTGGTTGTATTGGGTGGATTTGCATTCAATATTGGGAATGTGGCCGGGTGCGGATTAGGTTTGAATGTTTTATTCGGCTTGAGTTACGAGCAAGGAGCCATCATCAGCGGCGGAGTAGCTTTACTCTTGTTTTGGATCAAAGAGATCGGCAGCATGCTGGATGGTTTCACCAAGATTTTGGGTACGATCAAAATTCTGCTCACACTGTTCATTGCGTACAATGCCCATCCGCCATTGGCAGAAGCTGTGTACCACACATTTGTGCCGGAGAAAATAAGTGCGGCAGCAATTGTGACGATTGTAGGAGGAACTGTTGGTGGTTATCTCACTTTTTCTGGTGCGCATCGTTTATTGGATGCAGGCGTTAAAGGCAAAGCAGCTATTCCCGAAGTAAATAGAAGTGCAATTAGTGGTATAGTAATTTCCAGCATTATGCGCTTTGTGTTGTTTCTCGCCACATTTGGTGTGTTGGCACAAGGTGCAGTGTTGGATAGTAGTAATCCGCCTGCTAGTGTATTCGGATTTGCTGCAGGCAATATTGGGTTGCGCATTTTTGGTGTGGTCTTGTGGAGTGCTGCTATTTCATCTGTAGTTGGTGCTTCTTATACATCTGTATCTTTCTTCAAAACATTTCATCCGGCATTCATTCGCTATGAGCGATGGGTGATCTCGGGCTTTATTGTGATATGTACCACGCTGTTTGTATTAATCGGTAAACCTGTACAACTCTTATTGGCGGCGGGTTTAATCAATGGTATGGTCTTGCCTTTTGCATTGGCAGTTGTGTTGGTTGCTGTTACACGCAAGCGTTTGATGAATAACTATCAACATCCAATATGGATGCAGTTATCTGGCTGGCTCGTAGTAATAGTAATGGGTTGGATGGCTGTTAAAGCAATGATGGAGGGGTGGTAAAATAGCAATGCCACAAACAGGTGCCTTCAAACATATAAAAAAATAATCGTTGCATATTGGTTCGGGTGAGGACACCCGAACGGGCGGGGTTGTTGAGTTTTGCCACAAGCCGGTGTCCTCACCGGCGCAATGAGGAGAAGGCATTATTGTTCGGGTGTGAATACACGAACGGGTGGAGTTGTTGTGTTTTGCCATAAGCCGGTGTCCCCACCGGCGCTTTTGAATTACTCATCTAAGTGAACCAACCAATGATACCTCTTATCACCTAATTCATAAAATGAAGCAGATGACCACGGATACAAATAAGCAATATCTGCTAACCGCCAACCTGGCTGACAAGGATTGTTATGGATATAAGCAAGTTTCTGTAAAGTATAGCTTCTCGTAAAGCATATTTTAGTATATGCTTTTTCCCAGAACTGATGTTGTCTATCATGTTTCAATACTTTGAACATTTGTAGCCTTCTGTCTTTTTCTAAATAATGTAAAAATTGACGACTGCAGTGTCTAAAAAAGGCGCCCTGAGATGATAATCTGGAATAATTACTATTCAATTGCCATAATACATGAAAATGGTTCGGCATAATTACAAATCCGTACACTTTTATCTTCTGTTGGGCAGATAGGTATTCAAAACTATTGATCAGTACTTCTTTGAAAAGGTTGTCATGTAAGAGAGTTATCCTCTGATAAATACTTGCTGAAGTAAACTCTAGTGAAAAGTTATCTTTCATGGCATCTATTGATCATATGCTTAGTATCTGAATGCTGATTAACCTTACAAAAGATATCCTTCTTATTTAGTGAGTTTTGTTCAAGATGTTTGGGTGGGGACACCCCGAACTGGCGATTAGATCATCGCGCCACAAGCTGGTGTCCTCACCAGCGTAATAAGAAGCGCTATTGAATGGTTCGGGTGAGGACACCCGAACGGGCACAGTTATTCTATATTCCCAAGTCCGCTGTCTTGACTGGCGGGAGGAATGAAGCATTCAAATATGTTCTGGCCCATCTTACATTTTGAGTTGTTCTATGCTGCCATAAGCCGGTGTCCTCACTGGCGCATTATTTTGACGCTAATACTATTGATGAATTCAACGCTAAATCAGTTGTTTCTAGTGCAATTTTTTGTATCTGTCTTTTTTCCTCCGGATTGAAAGTGCTCTTCTCGTAGAATTTATCATAGTACTTCAGCAAAATGCGGAAGCAATTGGCAATATCATCTTCCAGCAAAAAGTTCACTGCATTTTTGGTTTCTAACCCGCCCAATCTTTTCTTGATACGTACAATAGTGGTGAGCAATTTTTCTTTTTCAAACTGTCCATACCCCTTGATGATATGTTGCAATCTTGCTTCAAAAGGAATATCTAAAAATAAGACAGGCTTGGTGCGCATCATGCGAAAGAATCTAAAATCAATATTGACGTGACCTATGCGCTGACTCTCATCTTCCAGCCAAATGGTTTTGTTGGAATCCAACTTGCGAACCGCTTCGGCCAATAAGTTGTCAAACATTTCCTGCGTTGGTTGTGCCGGCATGCCTAGATTACCAAAAGCAGAACCTTTATGTGCAGCAAGGGCTTCCAGATCAATAATTTGTTCTCCTTTTTGTTGCAGTGTATATAATAATTCAGTTTTTGCCGAACCAGTATAACCACCAATGATGTGGATGGGATAATCCTGACTCAAGACTTGCAATACATGGTTGCGATAAGCTTTGTATCCACCCACTAGTGTATACACTTTGAGTCCATACAAATCCAATAACCATGCTACACCAGCACTACGCATGCCACCCCGCCAGCAGTGCACTAATACCGTTTTATTTTTGGCATCTGCATTGGGATGTGCTGCCAAGATTTTTTCAGCAGTTTCCACCATCTCCACCATGCGTCCACCGAAATAACCTAAACCAATCTTGATAGCAATCTGCTGACTCTGTTGTTTATAGGCAGTACCAATTTCTTTGCGTTCTTCGTCGTTAAATAACGGAAAGCTATAAGCACCTGGTATATGTGCATGGGTGTATTCGCCCGGACTACGTACATCTAATAAAGGATGCTGCGCAGCCATTGCAAGAAACTCGTTGGTATTGAGACGCGTAATCGCCATGGAAGCACAAAGTAATTCAGTTTGCGTAACTTTTACGCATGAAAACAGTATTGCTGATTCGGCATGCAAAAAGCGATTGGCCTCATGGCGTTGACGATTTCGATCGACCACTCAATCAACGCGGCTTGCGTGATGCACCTGAAATGGCCAAGCGTGTGTTGAAACGAAAGATTGCCATAGATGCATTCATCAGCAGTACAGCTAAAAGAGCATTTACAACATGCGCTTTTTTCGCAGAAGCATTTGATGCCAAGGACCGCATCATTCCCGTATCAAGACTTTACCACGCACCACC
>DALYHN010000196.1:0-4319 GCA_031970875.1 Chitinophagaceae bacterium | reverse complement strand
CCCGCGCCCATGCAACAACTCAAGAATAAAAAAGTGGTAGAGATCAGCGATTAAACAAAAGCTATGCAAAAACTCATTCAATATTTTCAGCAGCAACCGAAGAAAATTTTCCTGTTTGATGGTTTGGGTGCTATGTTAAGTACGGCACTCTTGTATTTTTTGCTCATGCCCAATGCAGTATGGATTGGTTTATCGATGACGCAAATACACGCTTTGGTGATCGGCGCGCTTTGTTTGGTGGGCTATGATCTGATTGCAAGAATAGTGTACACATCAGAACGCGGTTGGCTAATAAAAGCACTTGCGCTATTGAATACGCTGTACTGTATCACCACACTAAGCGTATTGATTCTTCATTATTCCAGCATCACCATTTTAGGATGGGCTTACTTTTTAGGCGAAATGGCCATCGTTGGTGTCTTGGTGTATCTGGAGTGGAAGATTTCAGCAATACCACAGCACTAATACACCAACTCAGCTTTCCCATTATTGCATTGTACAGACTTGGGAGAGGGCGGAACGCTGCAATCTGAAGCAATACCATAGCGCGTATTGAAGCGTTGTTGCTGCTGGGTGAAATGATATACTTTTTGCAGGAAGCAGGTAGTGTCAATATCTGTTCTGTAGGGCAAAAAGCCAATTGGTCCGCCACAAGCTTTGGCACCATAAGGCGTAATGCGCCAGGTTTTATCACCAGTGCAGTTATTGCTTTGCGACAAGATGATTAATTCATCATACAAGGATTTCAAGACAGCCTCATCAGCAGTTTTATTATTTTGTTCGCCAATGCTCGGTGCATTATTCGTGCAATCACCACCAATGTCAATTGGCTTGCTGCAAGCAAGTACAAACAATGTCAAACCCAGAAAGCCGCCAAGTATTTTTCTACGCATAAAACAAGATTATCTACCCTTCTGACGAAACATTGTGTTCAAGCGTTGCACGATATTTGTTCTTTAACAAATATCACACAATACTTCTTGTTGTATCTTGACAAAATGAAAAGAATTGGTCTGCTCCTTGTCTATTTGATTGCTTGTCATATAATGGTGGCTGGACAAACCGCGGACTGGAATTTGAATCCCTATTTTGCCAACTTCCTTTCTGAAAAGCCGGATAGCGTAGTTAAGTCTTTTTTCTACAAAGCCAATACACGTAAAAAACAAGTGGCCATTACGTTTGATGATGGTGTCATCGCCAATACACCAGAGCTGGTGAACTACCTGAAAGCAAATAAAATACCCGCTACTTTTTTCCTCATCATGCGCTCGGTGAATCAAGAGAGCTTGCGTCTGTTTGATGCACCCCTCTTTGAATTGGGCATACACACGTGGAAGCATGATGATTTTCGCGAACTCACTGAAGCGCAAAAAATAGCTGATATGGATTCTTGCCAACAAGCATTGATCAGACTTGATGCGCGCCATCGGTTTGCCAATTACAGACCAGCTTATGGCGTAATTGATGCGACCATCGCAAGAGAAATAAGCAAAAGAAATTGGCGAGGTGTGCTGTGGTCCGATGAATCGCAGGATTGGAACGGACTCAAAGGAGACACACTTGTACAAAACACACTAAAGAACTTGGATCGCGGCAGTATCATTCTTTTTCATGATATCATTTCGCTAGCCGATTTGTCAACTATCTGTACAGCTATTCGCGAAAAAGGCTTTCGCATAGTACCACTTAGTAAGCTACTGAAACGAAAGACCCTATTTCCACCACGAACAGCTTCCCGCTAAATCCTCCGAATAAAGCAGTATTTTGGCATCAATCAATCTGCTGAAATGGAAGTACATCATCATGCCCATCATCACGGTAAGAAAAATTGGAAAGCCTATTTCTGGGAATTCTTGATGTTGTTTTTAGCAGTGTTCTGTGGTTCTATGGCAGAATACCAGTTGGAACACAAGATTGAAAGCGACAGAGAATATGCGTATATCAAATCAATGATTGAAGACTTACAACAAGACACAGCCAAGCTGCGCTTGTCTATGGCCGCATTTGATACACAGGATCCGCATTTCGATACCATTTTTAATCGCTTTGATTTGCTCACGAAAGGCTATGATCACCAGTTGCGCAATAGTCTGGCCTTGATTATTGGCTATCGCGATTTTTTCCCAACCGATAAAACCCTGCAGCAGCTGAAGAATGCGGGCGGACTAAGATTAATCCGCAATAAAAAAGCTGCAGATGGTATTACACTTTATGATACAAGATTGAAAGAGCATGAGAAAACCCAAACCAATCTGGAAGAAATCTTCATGAAGTTTTACGATCTACATCAAGATATACATGACAATCTTCATGCAGATAAGGACAAAACAGCTATAGGCATAGCTGCGATGGAGGCGGGTAACAAAAACTATCTGTTGCGTAGCGATGCGGCTACCCTTGGTCAGTACTACAATAAAATAAAAGTCTACAGATCTATCCGTAAAAGAGCATATGCGCGAATGCAAACCCTGCAACAGGAAGCAGTTTCATTGATGCAGCTATTGCGCGAAGCCTACAAGCTTCAATCTTAATAGAACAAGGGGCGCGGCTAATTGGTATCTTTAGTAAAAAGAGACCATGCGCCATTTGTTGATATTAATAGCACTGTTTGTGCAACTATCTTCACAAGCACAAGACAGCGTTGCCGTATTGATCAGGTGCGATGACATTGGCATGAGCCGAAGTGTGAATATGGCTGCAAAGAAAGTATTGGAAACGGGCTTACCTGTTTCCATGTCTGTGATGGTGCCCTGCCCCTGGTTTGAAGACGCTGTTGCAATGCTGAAACAATATCCGCATGTTGCAGTGGGCATTCATCTCACCCTTAACAGTGAATGGAAGCAATATCGATGGGGACCCGTTTCGGGCAAACACATGGTGCCATCACTGGTAGATTCCATGGGTAATTTCTTTCCATCAAGAGCAAAGCTTTTTGCCAATAACCCCGCTCTGCATGAAATAGAATTTGAATTACGCGCGCAAATAGAGAAAGCTAAAAAAGCTGGTTTGAATATTGCTTATGTAGACTATCACATGGGCGCAGCCATGCAGACATTGGAAACCCGACAAATTGTAGAAAAGCTGGCGAAGGAATATGAGCTAAGCATTTCCCGTTATTATGGCGAAAAAGACATGCCGGGTATGTATTTCGCGGCACCTGCTGATAAAAAAGCGCAGTTATTGAATCAATTCAATACACTCAAACCTGGCCCCATTCAATTATTGGTGACGCATGTGGGTATCGATAATGATGAGCTTTCCGCAATGGAAGACTTAAACCCTGGCGCCCCTGCCGAAATGAGTAAGCACCGTCAGGCAGAATTGAATAGTTTGATTGCACCCGAGCTGCGCAAGTTGCTACAGCAAAAGCGCATCAAGTTGGTGAACTATGCTATGTTGAACCAGCAGATTGGAATCTCTAACATGAAAAGACCCAGCTAAGGAAAGCGTTGTGCCGATAAGCATCAAATCAAGATATTTGTAACAGCATCAAAACAAGCACTGTGCAAAAGAGACAAGATTATATTTCATGGGATGAATATTTTATGGGCGTAGCCTTGCTTTCCGCAAAGCGAAGTAAAGATCCGGGTACACAAGTGGGTGCATGTATTGTGAATCAACAGAATAAAATAGTTGGTGCTGGATACAATGGCCTACCCATGGGCTGCAGTGATGATGCTTTTCCTTGGAGTCGCGAAGGCGATTTTCTGAACACCAAATATCCTTACGTATGCCATGCAGAACTAAATGCTATCCTCAACAATATTGGCATGGATTTGCACGGCTGTAAAATTTATACCGCGTTGTTTCCATGTAACGAATGCACCAAAGCCATTATTCAGTCGGGCATAAAAGAAGTGATTTATCTATCGGATAAATATGCGGGCGAAGATGTGTTTAAAGCGTCTAGAAAAATGCTGGAGAGTGCAGGTGTTTCTTGCAGACAAGTACAAACCAATGTAGAAGAGTTGGTGCTTTCTTTCCATGCACACAAAGTGTGATCAGCGTTTGGTAAACACCATCATTGGATATTCGCCCTTTCTACCGCAGGTTTCCGGGTGACGTTCTTCATAACGAAATACCCAATTCAACAAGGCCTTACCACCAAGCCAACTGTGCACATAATAACGCATGAAACGAACACTCAGGCTGCGCCATATTTTTAATTCATGCGGCGGTAATTCTGGTAAGAAGACAGCGGGTGGGTGAACGAAGTAATACAATTGTCTTGGTGCTTTTTTATCGAAGAAGAGTTTGGATAAACTATCTAGAAAACGATTCTTCAACCAATTCACAGCCCTGAAAGGAAGCAAGGCCAC
>DALYHN010000195.1:0-4342 GCA_031970875.1 Chitinophagaceae bacterium | reverse complement strand
TATTTCTTCATGGTGTTGTGCATGGCTTCTTCAGCTTGAAAACCAGATGCGGCCATCAGAGTCTCTGTATAATCGAGTGAGATCTTATCTAATAAGATATCAGCAACGATGGGGTGAGAAGAGCGGATAAAGCTCTCGCTACAGCAGGTGCATTCCTGAAAATGCAGCCAGATAACAGGCACACGTGGTTTGGTTTCCATGGCTTTGGCTACCTGACCAATGGCGTTACTTTCCAGACCGATGAACGCAGCCATCATACTGGCAAACTGCAGAAAGTCGCGGCGGCTATAACCTTTGTTTTGCACCTCTTCATAATAAGTAGGTGGCTTGCGAGTGGCAATCTCGTTAGACATGTTGGTTGTTTTAAGGGATAAAAAGGGTATTCTAAAGTAGCTATCTCTTTTACCCTAGTGTATGAGCATTATCATTTTTCAAAGTGATTTTTATCATGTTTATCGCTACAGAATCTTTCTACTTTGAATTTCCAATCATAGTTAAAACAGCTATCATATGAAGCGATTGCTTGCCCTTACAACAGCCGCCCTGCCTTTGTTTGCAATGGCGCACCCCGGACATGGTGAACATGATGGTTATACCATCATTCACTACTTCACTGAACCACAACATGCGATTATTACACTAGGTGTGATGACTGCAGTGATTGTCTTGATTGTGCGTGAGCGCAGAAAAAAGAGAACAGTATAAATATGCATGAACTCTCTATTGTGATGAGCATTGTGCAGATCGCTACCAAGGAAGCGAATCGCAATGGTGCGTCCATAGTAGATGAGATTGAATTGGATATAGGTGTACTCAGTAGTGTGGAAATGGATTCTTTTGATTTTGCCTGGCAACAAGGAGTAAAGAATACAGTGTTGCAGCATGCAGTGCGTCAGGTAAATCGCATTCCGGGCAAGGGAAGATGCCTGGATTGTGCTACTGAGTTTCCGATGCAACAGTTATATGATGCCTGCCCTGCTTGCGATAGCCAGCTGGTAGACATACTGAGTGGAAAAGAGTTGAGTGTAAAAACCTTATTGGTGCCTGATACGGCATCGTGACCTTTAAATGTTCTGTTATGTGTGCAACCTGTGGATGCGGTCCTGAATCGCATCATCATCATCATGGGCATGATCATACTCATGCATCCGGTAAAAAAATTGTAGAAGTGGAGAAGGATATTCTTCACGAGAACAATCTATTGGCCCAGCGTAACCGAGGATTTTTTGAAGGCCGCAATATTCTTGCATTGAATCTCGTGAGTTCGCCTGGTTCTGGTAAAACCAGTTTGTTAGAGCGAACACTTACTGATATGAAAGGTGAGCTAAGCTTTGCTGTGATTGAAGGCGATCAGCAAACAACCAATGATGCAGATCGTATTCATGCAACTGGTACCAAAGTAACACAGATCAATACAGGTAAGGGTTGTCATTTAGATGCGCACATGGTGCTGCATGCGGTGCAGGGCATGAAGTTGGAAGCAGATTCTGTTTTATTTATTGAGAATGTAGGTAACCTGGTTTGTCCGGCCATGTTTGATCTGGGCGAAGCAGAACGTGTAGTGGTGATCAGTGTTACAGAAGGTGAGGATAAACCACTGAAGTATCCGGATATGTTTCATTCATCTACGCTTTGCATCATCAATAAAACAGACTTGCTGCCTTATGTACGTTTTGATGTAGAGAAAGCAAAGCAGTATGCCCGACAGGTAAATCCATCATTAGAAATCATTGAGCTGAGTTGTTCCAGTGGTGAGGGTATGGCAACTTGGTATGAATGGTTGAAGAGTAAAGTAATGCAACCCGCATAATGTATGCAGGCCTATCATATCCATATCACCGGTCAAGTGCAGGGCGTTGGTTTTCGTCCGCATGTGCATCGTTTAGCGGTGCAACTAGGTGTCAGTGGAACTGTCTGTAATGGTACAGATGGTGTGCATATTGATTGTGTAGGCGATGAGGATACGGTACATGCTTTCTTTCATGAGTTGGTTTTGCATCCACCTGCATTGGCTTTAATCACGGATGCATCTCTACAGCAAACCAATCTAGTATTAGCAGAAGGATTTTATATTACTGAGAGCAATCATCATGCAGAAGCAGATTTACTCATCACACCTGATATCGCTCCATGTGCAGCATGTAAACGTGAGTTGCGAACAGCAAGTGATAGAAGATATCAATATGCATTTACGACTTGTGTGAACTGTGGTCCGCGCTATTCCATTATCCAATCAGTTCCTTACGATCGTACTGCTACAACGATGGCAGCTTTGGATACCTGCATGGCTTGTGATGAGGAGTATCTTAGTCTGCACAACAGACGCTATCATAGTCAAACCAATTCTTGTCCTGCTTGTGCCATTAATCTGCACTATTATGATGCCAATGGTGATGAAGCGAGCTTGGATCAGTCGTCTATTCTGTATGCAATCATTGATGCCTTGAAAATTGGAAAGATTGTTGCTTTGAAAGGCGTTGGTGGTTATTTATTGCTTTGTGATGCAACAAATAAAGATGTTATTCATTTATTACGCACGCGTAAGCAAAGGCCAGCCAAGCCCTTTGCTCTGCTCTATGCAGATATGGATATGCTGCAGGCCGATGTGCAATTGAAATCATATGAGATCAGTGCATTGCTGGATAGAGCAGCACCCATCGTTTTATGTCGTCTAAAATTAAACCCTGAAAACAACCTTGCTATAGCAGCTATTGCGCCCGGACTGCCATCCATTGGTGCAATGCTGCCAGCATCACCACTGTTACAATTGGTAGCAGATGGTTTTGGTAAACCCTTGGTGGCCACTAGTGCTAACCTAAGCGGTTCTCCGATTGTGTATGATGATGTACAAGCCCGAAACTGGCTGGGGAGTTTTGCGGATGTGATCATCAGCTATGACCGTATGATTACGGCACCACAGGATGATAGTGTACTGCAGTTCACAGATCACGGAAAAAAGATTGTGTTGAGAAGAAGTCGTGGACTGGCACCTAACTATCATCCTGTTCCTTTTGATGCACAAGAAGCTATTCTAGCAACTGGTGCAGAATTGAAGAGTGCGTTTGCACTTACAAAGCACAATAGATTATTTGTTAGTCAGTTTCTCGGTGATCAGTCGAGTGTAGAAGCACAAGATAGTTTTGCGCATACCTATCAGCAGGTGGCAAATGTGTTGCAATTTAAACCTGCACTGGTATTGGCAGATGCGCATCCAGGTTATGCTGTTAGACAAGTAGGCGACACTATTGCAAAACAGGCGCAAGCGCCCATCGTGTTGGTGCAACATCATGAAGCACATTTTGCTGCCGTATTAGCAGAAAATCATTTATTACATAAACCGAACCCAGTACTTGGTTTTATTTGGGATGGCACAGGTTATGGTGATGATCAACAGGTTTGGGGTGGAGAGTTATTTCTGTATGAACGTGGTCATATGGAGCGAGTTGCACAGTTGGATTATTTTCCTCAGTTGATGGGTGATAAGATGAGCAAAGAACCTCGCTTGAGTGCGTTGAGTGTATTAGCTGCCTTGCCTGTAAAACAGCATTGGTTGAAATCCTTGTTTACGGAAACGGAATGGCATTATTATCAACAGCAATTACAGCAGCCGGGATTATTGCAAACCAGCAGTATGGGTAGATTGATTGATGCGGTATCCTGTATGCTGGGTGTATGCACGAAGAATACTTATGAAGGCGAAGCTGCCATGAAGCTGGAAGCATTGGCAAGACAATATGATCAGCAAGGCCATGACTATTATAGTATGCCTTTGATTGATGGAAAATGGTATTGGCAACAGTTATTGGAAGAGTTGATTGAAGATTGGTTACAAAAAGAAGCGCCAGCAGCTATTGCCGGGAAGTTTTTCAATTCATTGGCAAAAGCTATTGCGGAAGCTGCACATCAGTTGAGTATTGATGATCTGGCTTTTAGTGGTGGTGTTTTTCAAAATGCATTATTGACAGACTTGATCATACAGCAATTACAACATAAACGAAGATTGCATTTTCATCAGCAATTAAGTCCGAACGATGAGTGTATTGGCTTTGGTCAATTGGCTTGGTGGCAGGCGATTGGCAAACAACAGCGTGCCAATGCGATGCAGATGAATGCTTTTTCGAAACCCTTAAAACAATCCAACTATGTGTCTGGCCATACCTGGGAAATTGATTGAGATCACTGCACAGCTTGATGAGCTGTTCCGTAAAGGAAAAGTGTCTTTTGGTGGTATCATCAAGGAAGTGAATTTGTATATGGTGCCGGAAGCCAAGCCCGGCGATTATGTATTGGTGCATGTTGGTGCAGCCATCAGTGTGGTGGATGAAGCAGAGGCGAAGAAGAC
>DALYHN010000194.1:0-4352 GCA_031970875.1 Chitinophagaceae bacterium | reverse complement strand
GTGAAGTATTCTTCAAGAAGTCTGATCCACACAAAGCTTCTGTAACTGGTGATACGGTTGGTGATCCATTCAAGGATACATCTGGTCCTTCTATGAACATCTTGATCAAGTTGATGTCAATCGTTTCTTTGGTAATCGCTCCTTCTTTGGCGCAAGTACATGCAGGTAGTGCACCTAAGCCTTATCAGCATAAAGTTGAGCAAGTAATGGAAGTGAAAGTAACCAGCAACGACAGTACCAAAACTGCTGACGTGAAGGTGGAGGGCAACTATGATGCCTTGATTGAAGCCATGAAGAAAGTAGGTTTAGCCAATGGTGAAAATGTATCCGTTGTATTTAAAGACGGTAAATTAACCATCAATGGTGTTGAGCAAAGTAAAGAAGTGGTAGAGCGACTCAAAGTAGAGCTTGGCGACAAAATGGATCTCAATATTGAGGTGAAGAAAGAAACCAAGAAGCAGTAAACCACTGCTTTTCTATAGAGAATCCCGATAGGCAGCTATCGGGATTTTTTTTACCTCACCTTTAAAATTAAAAGTATGCTCCCCTGCCAAGGGGAGCTGGCCCCGTAATGGGACTGAGGGGTGTATGCACCACCCCGTCATGTTTTACAAACATGCCACCCCTCCTCGACAAGGAGGGGATACTTACTCATGATAATTTGATTCGGTTGTATACGCTAAACTAGAAATAGGTTTAAACCTTGCGGGCATTGCGTGAAAAAAAAAGTTGAAAGCCAAACTCTGAAAGCACAAAGCATTAAGTCTTAAGCATCAAGCGCTAAGCTTTAAGCCTTCATCAATATCAAATTTCAAATCAGTAATCTCAAATCAACATGCGTTATGCGCTAAGCTTACTGCTTTAAGCATAAAAAAGCCCAAGTAAAATACTCAGGCCTTTTCTATTCATTCAAGCTAACTAATAGCTGCTAACTTCTTTCTTCTCAACGACTATTCGCTTCATTCATACGAATCTTTCTGCCGCGGTAGTTCTTGCCATCAATGGCGCGTATCATCTGCTTAGCAGATTTCGCGTCCACTTCTACCCAGCTATTCATTTCCTTCATATCAATACGGCCCAGCACATCTTTGCGCAGGTCGCTCATGTCTAGAATAAACTGTAAGAAACTGGCTTTGTAAAAACCATCCTTGGTACCCAGGTTTACAAAGAGCTTGGTGAAATTGCCGCTCTCGTCAAACTTCTTACGACCATTGGGATCTTTGCGACGACCTTGATCAGGTGCACCACGCTCCAGCTGTCTGCGCTCACTGCCACGCTCACGCTGGTCTTTGCGTGGGTTCAGGTCTTCTGCGTTTTCGTAATATTTCAAAAAGCGGTCGAACTCCAAAGCCGCTACACGCTGTAATACTTCTTCCTTGCTCATCTCTGCAAATTTCTCCGTGAGCATCGGCAGGTAGGTTTCGTAGCTACCATCACTGATATCCACTTGCTGCAATCTTTCCATGTGATGGAAGAACTGCTTACGGCAAACATCTTTACCTGCAGGAATATCCAACTTGTGGAACTGCACTTGCATGGTTTTTTCAATCAGGCGAATCTTATACATTTCGCGTGCATGCAGAATAGACATACAGATACCGGTATTACCAGCACGGCCGGTACGGCCACTTCTATGTGTGTACACTTCTACATCATCTGGTAATTCGTAATTGATTACGTGGGTAATACCCTGCACATCAATACCGCGGGCAGCCACATCAGTAGCAATCAGCAACTGCAAACTCTTATCGCGGAACTGTCCCATTACTTTATCGCGCTGTGGCTGGGTAAGATCTCCGTGTAGCGCATCAATATCATAGCCCTCACGGGTCAACTTCTCAGCAATTTCCTGTGCGTCCAGTTTGGTTCTGGTAAAGATAATACCATAGATACCTGGGTTGAAATCGATCAAACGCTTTAATGCCTCGTAACGATGATGCGCATTCACCACATAGAACTGATGGTCGATATTCTTATTACCTGTGTTCACCTTACCAACCGTTACTTCAAAAGGCTCCTTCATGTAGCGCTTGCTCACTTTGCGGATTTCCGTTGGCATGGTAGCGCTAAAGAGCCAAGTGCTTTCACGCTTGGGGGTATTCTGTAAAATGAATTCAATGTCTTCCTGAAAACCCATGTTGAGCATTTCATCGGCTTCATCCAGCACCACATAATGGATCTGCTGCAGGTCGATGGCTTTGCGCTCAATCAAATCAATCAAACGTCCGGGTGTAGCCACCACAATCTGTGAACCTCTTCTCAGGTCTTTGATCTGCATACCAATGGATGCACCTCCGTAAACGGCGGTGATATGCACTCCGGGCAGGTATTTCTTGAAATGCTCCATCTCTGTCACAATCTGGAGACAAAGTTCTCTGGTAGGACAAACTATCAATGCCTGGGCATTTCTTGATTGACGATCTATTAATTGCAGCAGGGGTAAACCAAATGCTGCTGTCTTTCCTGTTCCGGTCTGGGCCAGACCAATAAAGTCTTTGGTGCCGCTAATCAAAACCGGAATGGCTTTCTCTTGTATGGTGGTGGGATTCTTGAAACCTAATGCTTCTGTCGCTTTAATCAACTCCTCCGATAAACCCAACTCGCTGAATACTGTCATGAATACTACTATTTTTTTGCAAAGGTAACTCAATACCCCTGCATTGGCCGAAAAGAATTAGTAGCTTTAATCATCCCTAAATCACTATGAAACAAGCACTTACCATTTTTGCAAGCCTGCTCTTCTTGGCGTGCGGACCAGCAGAACCGGAAATTGTTGAGGCGAAAGAGGATGCTAAACCGTCCGAAATACCTGAGCTGCGCGAAAATCCCAGCCTCGATCCTGTGGCCAAATACAGTAAACCCATACCCGACGATCTAAATGGTTTTGTGTTTGCTGCGAAGGTTTTTGAGACCAAAAGAACGGCTGTTTACAAGCTGGATGTGCAATATAAAGTGCTGCATGTGGTGGACAGTTTCGCCGTTCCGGTAATGAATGCACTACCACAGATTGCTATTCAGCCTGATAGCAGTAAGACTTTTGGTTGCTTTATAGGCATCACCGATTCTCTGAAAGGTTTTTTGCCCATGCAACATATCTATGTGCAAAACGAAGAGCTAAAGATGAAAACCATCGCCAAAGTGGCTGTTCGCATCAGCAAACAAGTGGCCGACTGATTTTTGCTTTTTCTTTAGAACCGATGGCCTAAATTGCTTACGAATAATCTCGTAATATGTCTGAACAAGCGCCAATTAAACCAACGGAAAGTGAGTTAGAAATTCTGCAGGTATTGTGGGATAAGGAGCATGCAACAGTGCGCGAAGTACATGAAGTGCTGACGGCTCATAAAGATGTGGGCTATACCACTACCCTGAAGCTAATGCAGATTATGTTTGAAAAAGGTTTGGTACTGCGCGATGACAGTAGCAAAACACATATCTACACGGCCAATGTGAGCAGGGAAAATACACAACAACAATTGGTGAATAAGCTGATCCGCAATTTGTTTAATGGATCTACTTCACAACTGGTGATGCAGGCTTTGGGCAATCAATCTACCAGCAAGGAAGAACTGGATGCCATTGAAGCCATGATACAACAACTCAAAAACAAGTCCTGATGTTATTGGCGAATGCCCCAGTCTGGATTGTCTTGTTATTACAACAGATTGTATGGACCGGCCTTGTATGGTTGGGTTGGCAATTTATTCGCAAATTCATTTCATTTAGTGCTGCACAGATTTATTTCACCAATGTGGTACTGCAGCTTGGTGCCGCTATCGGCTTTATTGCAACTGTGATAGTTGCTTCACCAAATGATGGATGGCATTCTGCAAACAATGCTAATAGTTTCAATATCACTTACTACCTGACACAATACCCTTTATTGGCTCAAGGGCTACTACTACTCTATTATCTCGCCATTGCGATACAAGTAATTCAATGGCTGATGGGCTTATCAGGTGTGCGCCGATTGATGTATAGTGGTGTTGCTGCAGATGCAGCTTTAATGGATGTATTGCATCAACAGCAGTCGGCAATTGGCCTGCAGCGTTTGATTGCTTTACGGATTAGTGTGTCTGTACAGAGTCCGCTCACCATTGGTTGGCTCAAGCCAGTCATTATTCTACCCTTAGCTGCTATCAACAACTTAACACCTAAGGAACTGGATGCTTTACTCTTACATGAGCTCATACATATTCGCCGATACGATTACTTAATTAACCATGCATTGGTTTTGAGCAGGGCTTTGCTGAGTTTCAATCCCTTCATCTGGTTACTGCATGAAGAAACAGTATTGTATAGAGAAATCAGTTGTGATGATGCCGTACGACATCATGAAGCCACAGCTGTAT
>DALYHN010000193.1:0-4364 GCA_031970875.1 Chitinophagaceae bacterium | reverse complement strand
GGCAAAGCTGATCATACTTCCTTCTTAGAAGCAACCTACACTTGTATTGATATTATTCGTCAGCGCATGGGTTATGCAGACGCCAGACAAAATCCGCTCAAGAAAATGAGCATGCGTTTGTTTGCCAATGCCGTGGATGAAAAAATTGAAGAATCTGAATCCTGATAACCATGATACAACTGGAGCATGATCTGCTGCGCATCTCCATTGCCGAAAAAGGTGCTGAGTTACAAAGTTTATACAGAACAGATCTGGGAGTAGAATATCTCTGGAGCGGTGATCCTGCTTTCTGGGGAAAGTTTAGTCCGGTCTTGTTTCCTATCGTAGGCGGACTCAAAGACAATACTTATTTCTACAAAGGAGAAGCATATCAATTAGGCCGACATGGTTTTGCAAGAGATCGTGTATTTGAAGTGATTACACAAAGCAGCAATCATGTGGTGTTTGGTTTAAAGAGTGATGCAGCAACGAAGCAAGTGTATCCTTTTGATTTCTCTTTTGAATTGAGCTACACCATCGACGGAAATACACTTACGGTTGGTTATAAAATCATCAATACGGGTAATGAAGTCATGTATGCTTCTGTTGGTGCACACCCTGCATTCAAGATTCCTTTGACTGATGGAACGACTTATGAGGATTGGCATCTGGAATTTGCACAAACAGAGCACACAGGCAAATGGCCTTTAACCAAGGATGGTTTGATTGAAGCCGCACCCATACCCTGCTTAAACAATACACAAACCTTACCGCTAAATAAGCCACTATTTTATGGTGATGCGCTAGTGTTTAAGGATTTGCAATCCACGTCTATTAGTATTAAGAGCCATCAATCTGCACACGGCGTAAATATGCAATTTGATGGATTTCCGTTCTATGGTATTTGGGCGGCAAAAGATGCCGACTTTGTTTGCCTAGAACCTTGGTGTGGTATTGCAGATAGCGCCAACACTGATCAGCAACTGATCAATAAGGAAGGCATACATGCTATTGCAGCAAATACTTCGTTTGAAAGAAATTGGTCGGTGCAGGTATTCTAATTATTTGAATACTGAAGCGGGAATCCCTTTGTTAATCTCGTAGTTGGCATAGGTAATTTCCACACGTCCTTTCTTACCCTTCATGCGATTTTTCGTTTCTTGATCCACATCATCGAACTCGAGTGTAATACCCTTGGGTAATTTATAGTCTTTGGTATTGAAACTGAATACCACTTTATCAGGTAGACCATACCCAGCGAACTTTCCATACTGCATTTCCATTTCGTAGGTTCCATTTTCTCTGGTGGTGGTGACAGCTTTCTTCACCAGCAGATTGGCTTCATCAATATACATGGTGGTAAGAATCACATCACTGTTATCCGCATTAGGCAATAATTTCACCACGCGTAGCTTTTGTGCATTTAACACCTGCTCGCCAGCGTCTAATGCCATAAAATCATTGGTGGTGATGATAGAGCGCATATTCACTGTAACACCCCCTTTGGGTAGAATAGAAATACCACCGTCCTTTTGCAGTTTGAAGAGATTGGGCTTTTTATAGAAGACCTTCACCCTACCAATGGGTGCTTTGATGAAAGCCACATCTGTTTTCATTTTCCCTTCTGCAGTATAATCATTCACCTGATCCATCTTAGCTTTCACCTTATTGATCAGTACTGTCATATCCTGTGCAGCAATTATCTGCATCAAGCCTATCATCAATATTGTCATCAAAGTTTTCATCAACTCAATACATCTTTACGTTTGAAAATAATACCCGCTGCTCCAACGAAGACAATAATATGCGCCATCAATACCATTGCAGAATTCCACAACTTCTGCGGATTTTGAATCGTGCCGGGAATAGCCTCGTTCATGTCATTCACTTTCAGATCAAAAAACTCTTTCCATGTAATCATGTGTGATGTAAATAGATAGGGCTTGATCGCGTTGAACAAAGGAATGCTCATCGTACTCAATATCGTGCTCACAATAATCACACTCATCGTGGCTACGATAGGACCGATAGAATTATCTGCAAAAAGTGACAATAGAAAGCCTAATGCTGCGACGGTCGTCATGGCTAAAGCAGCAAAACAGAATGCCCCTGCATAACGCCAGAACACATCATCAGCCTTGATCACTACAGCATAACTACTTTTCATGATGAACATATCATCTGTACCAAATATCAACATGCTCAATAGCAAGGCTTGGATGGCAACCCATATTAGCAACAAGATTGTGTATACAGCTGAGGCTGAAAATTTAGCCAATATAAATTCCCATCTACTGATGGGCTTGGTCATCAATACACGTAATGTGCCCATATTGGCTTCGCCTGAAATCATGTCCGCTGCAATCAAAGCAATCAGCAATGGTACATGCACCAGTAATAATTGCAGCACCACATAACAGATAAAATAGCCATTCAGGATATTGCCATCCACTGCAAAAGAGCTGTTGAAATCGGCCATCACAAATTCAGCATACTCTTTGCCATCTACTTTTAGGCCAAGTTGTACTACACCAATTAGTGCAGTAATGGCTGCAAAAGCAATATATGTCCGCGGTCTGCGGAATATCTTATACAACTCAATTTGAAAAAGCGTCCACATGTTGTTTTCCCGCGGTTACCTGTAAAAAATAATCTTCCAGTGAATGTTTTGGCTGAAGTGCGATCACGCCAATCTGCATTTGTACCAAAGCCTTATGCAGCTCAGGAATATCGTTACGGTGCAGTTGTAAGATAATCTGTGCACCTCTTTGTTCTTTCAATACCCCTGCCCATTGGCTTTGCTGCAAACTATTCCATGCAAATGAAGAATCAGTTGTCGTTAATTCTACCAAGGTCTGAGCTGGATCAAATAAATCAGCAGCACTACCTTCTACAATCTTCTTACCCTTATCAATGATCAGCACTCTTGTTGCAATATGTTCTATTTCACTCAAGAGATGCGATGAAACAATGACGGTCTTTTTCCATTCTCTGCTCAAGCGAAGAATGAGGTTTCGGATATCTGCGATACCCTGAGGATCTAGTCCATTCGTAGGTTCATCTAACACGATCAGCTGAGGATTATGCACCAACGCAATAGCAATACCCAATCTTTGTTTCATACCCTGAGAGAAAGTACGCACTGTATCATATCCCCTTTCAGCCAAACCCACCATCTCAAGCTGATCCATCAATTGTTTTCTGCTTAACTGCAGACCACTCAACCGAGCAAACAAACGCAGGTTATCGTATGCAGATAAATACTTATAAACGTCTGGCTTTTCTATAACAGCGCCTATTTGCTGTAAAATTTCTTTTCGATGTGTCGCCAAAGGCATATCAAACACCTTGATAGAACCCGCTGTAGGTGCGATCAAGGTCATCAACATGCGGATGGTGGTACTTTTTCCTGCACCATTTTGGCCAAGAAAGCCATACACATCTCCAGCCTCTACCGTAAAAGAGAGGTCGTTAACAGCGGAAAAACTGCCAAATTGTTTAGAAAGATGTTGAACGGAGACGATTGCCATGGCACTATAACAATGCGAGGCAAAGGTAGTTGAATGAGATGCGAAAAAAGCTTAATTATTCTTGCCTACCTGCAGATAAGCCTGCAGGGCTTTAACATAGGCTTCAAATGCTTTCACACCTTCGGGCGTAATCTTGCAGGTTGTTTGCGGGTAATTGTCTACAAATTGCTTGGTTACATCAATATAACCCGCTTCTTTCAGCTTTTGCACCTGCACACTGAGATTACCAGCGGTTGCATTGGTTTTTTCCTTGATGAAGGTGAATTCAGCCTCTTTTACGCTAATGAGTAAACTCATTATCGCAAGCCTTAATTGAGAATGTAATATGGGATCCAGTTCTTTAAACATTCGCCTTCTGTTGTGCTAGGTACTTTCTTCTTAAGATTACGCCCGGAATAAACCAGCAGATCAATGCTGCTGCTCCTCCCAATAAAAAGTCATATTCAGTAATGGTAAAGCAAGAGCCAATAAAAAGTCCATATGTGATCACTCCACCATACAACATGGGTTTGAATTTTTTTACAATACCTGTAACCAATGTTGGGAATGCATAGATGAGGATGAATAATGAATAAATACTTGGTGTGAAGGCGTTGATGGGTTCATCTGCTTTGCTGCTATTGAGATAATGTTTCGTCAATTGCCAGCCCTCTTGTTTGATAAACGCGTTGGTTACATCCGGCACGATCATTTGATAGATGCTTAAACCAAAAATGGTTATACCGAATACCAGCCAAATAGCATTCAATGCATCATCTTCATATTGCTTTACTTTATTGGATTTTTTCTCTTGTACCGAAATAAATATCTGAGGAATAATCGCTGCCAGTACAATTAACCAGATATCAAATCCAA
>DALYHN010000192.1:0-4370 GCA_031970875.1 Chitinophagaceae bacterium | reverse complement strand
TCGTGTACCTGATCTGGTGGATGTGTGGTTCGATAGTGGCGCCATGCCTTATGCGCAATGGCATTTCCCATTCGAGAACAAGGAAATATTCGCGCAGAATTATCCGGCTGATTTCATTGCGGAAGGTGTGGATCAAACCAGGGGTTGGTTCTATACACTGCACGCGTTGGGTTCACTCATTAAAGAAAGTGTAGAAGAAGAACTCAAGCAGGCTGGACTTTGGGATGCATCAGGTATGAAAGCAGCAGGCGATCAGGCTGGTGTTGCGTATAAGACGGTAGTAAGTAATGGATTGGTCTTGGATAAGAATGGTAATAAAATGAGTAAGCGCCTCGGCAACGTGGTGAATCCATTTGAGACCATTGAAAAGTACGGCGCTGATGCTACACGTTGGTACCTTATCACCAATGCATCACCTTGGGATAACCTCAAGTTTGATCTTGCCGGTATTCAGGAAGTGCAGCGTAAGTTCTTCGGCACACTCTATAATACATATCAATTCTTTGTGCTCTATGCCAATGTAGATGGTTTCGCTTTCAAGGAAGCTTATATCCCGCTGGCGGAAAGACCGGAGATTGATCGTTGGATTTTATCATCACTCAATACCCTGATCAAAAATGCCAGTGCGGCAATGGATGATTATGAGCCAACCGCAGCAGGTCGCTTGATTGAGGAATTTGTAGATGAACATCTGAGTAACTGGTACGTGCGCTTGTGTCGCCGCCGTTTCTGGAAGGGTGAGTATGAAGGCGATAAGATTGCTGCTTACCAGACATTGTACGAGTGTTTGGAAACATTGATCAGACTGATGGCACCAATTTCGCCATTCTTTAGTGATGCTGTGTTCCAACGTTTGAATGCCGTAACTGGCAGAATTGATGCAGCCAGCGTGCACCACGCAGCATATCCGAAAGCCAATGAAGCTGCCATTGATGCTTCATTGGAAGAGCGCATGCAGTTGGCGCAGGATGTATCTTCTTTGGTGTTGTCTATCCGCAAGAAAGTCAATATCAAAGTGCGTCAGCCATTGCAGAAAGTCTTGATTCCAGTATTGAATCCAGAGATGAAACTGCAGTTAGAGCGTGTTGAAGATTTGATCAAGGCGGAAGTGAATGTGAAGGAACTGACCTATATCACCGATACCGAAGGTGTAATCAATAAAAAGATCAAAGCCAATTTCAAAGTGCTGGGTGCCAAATTAGGTGCTCAGATGAAGGAGGCTGCGGCTTTAATCGGACAGTTTACGCAGCACCAGATTGCTGAACTGGAGAAAGCAGGAGAAATCAGCATCCAACTTTCTGCCAGTGCTTACAGTTTGCAGCTGAATGAGGTGGAAATCGTGGCGGAAGATATCCCCGGATGGAGTGTGGCTTCAAAGGGTAGTCTGACTGTTGCATTAGACATTACTTTGTCTGATGCCCTCAAAAAAGAAGGCGATGCACGTGAGTTTATTAACCGTGTACAAAATATCCGTAAAGAACAAGGTTTTGAACTCACAGACCGTATATTCGTGCAAGTGGCTCAGCATGAGGTACTCATGCCGTCTATAAATGAATTTAAGGACTATATTTGCGCCGAAATTTTGGCAGATAGCATCGAGTTCATGCCTGCTTTGGAAGCTGGTGTGGATGTAGAAATTAATGATATCTTGCTGAAAGTCAACGTAATAAAAAAATGATGCTATGGCAACAAAGAAACCAGCACCCAAAAAAGCAGTAAAGCCGGCACCTAAGCCAGCAGCCAAGAAAGCTGCTCCGGCCAAGAAGGCGGCCCCTGCAAAAAAAGCAGCACCTGCCAAGAAAGCAGCACCAGCCAAAAAAGCGGCTGCACCTGCTAAGAAGGCGGCGCCTGCAAAAAAAGCTGCCCCCGCCAAAAAAGCATCTGCTAAACCAGCACCTGCACCAAAGCCTGTAGCGAAAGCACCAGCTAAGCCTGCGCCAAAAGCGCCGGTAAAAGCAGAAGCAAAACCTGCGGCAAAGCCGGTTGCTAAACCTGTTCCGGTAAAGGCAGCACCAGCAGCTAAGCCAGCTCCTGCGCCTGCACCAGCAGCAAAAGCAGCTCCCGCCGCCAAGCCAGCGCCGGTTGCTAAACCAGCACCTGCTATTGCACCTCCTCCTCCGCCCAAGCCTAAAAAACAGCCTGAGCCACCAAAAGAGGTGAAAGTGCCAAAGATTAATGCCAAATCGGCTGTGCCTTATAAACCCGGTTACACACCTATGGAAAAAAGAGCAGAACCTACACCTGCACCAAGTGCACCAATGGTTAGATATTCTGATGCTGATCTCACTGAGTTTCGTGAACTGATTAACAAGAAACTCGAAGCAGCTAAGAAAGAGTTATTGTATCTGCAAGGTCTGATTACCCGTAAAGATGAAATGGGTGGCGACAATGATGATGCGCGCTACATGACCATGGAAGATGGTTCTATGAGCATGGAAAGAGAGCAGTTGAGTCAGATGGCCAGCCGCCAGATCACGTATATCGATCACCTAGAGAAAGCACTGATGCGTATCGAAAGCAAGACTTATGGTATTTGTCGTGTTACTGGTAAGTTGATCGACAAAGCCAGACTGCGTGCAGTGCCCCATGCTACACTGAGCCTGGAAGCTAAGCTGGGTTTGGTGAAGCCAACAGTTGAACAATAATTGTTTATTCAACGAATAGAAAAAGGCAGTCGAAAGACTGCCTTTTTTGTTTGATTATTTTACTTCCTGCATTTTTGCCGTTGTTGGTGTTTCTCACCAACAACACTTTTCGCCTTGCCGCCGTTGCGTGGTGTTATCACCCGCAACTAGGAGTTTAACCTTTATAATGGGACAAGAAACTGAATTGTTCTAATCGTTCGCCATTGCGAGGTGTTATCACCCGCAACCAGGACTTTAGTCTTTATAATGTGACAAGAAGCTGAATCGTTCGAGTTGTAGTTCATAGAAAGCAGCAGATGAATACAAGTAATCTTCTGGCAGTAGCACCAAGCCAGCTCTTACGGGGTTGAGGTGAATATAATTTAGTTTTTGCACCATTACAGCTTCTGAAAAAATCTCAATGCTTAAAGCATTTCTTTTCCAAATTTGATACTGCCTGTCTTTTGCGTTCACCCTACATTTCTCTAAAAGATCCGGGTTGTTTTTTTGGAGATAAAATTTAATTTGCTGTCCTGTATATTTTAGAAAATCTCTTTGTACATCCTCGCGTTTATGGTCGCCCAATATTTGCCAAATCATATGCAGGTGATTGTTCATGATCACGAAACCTAATACCCGAATCCTTTGCTTTTCAACTAAAAAAGATAGGCTGTTGATGATGATATCTTTACATTGAACATCTTGCAATAAGTGCAGCCAGTTATTGCAGGTGGCGGTAAAAAATGTTGGGTATAAGGTTGGGAATTGCATGTATTTTTATTGCATAAATAAAGATATAGAGTAAACTATTTACTGTTGGTGATAACACCAACAGCGGCACAAGGTGATTGTTCATGATCACGAAACCTAATACCCGAATCCTTTGCTTTTCAACTAAAAAAGATAGGCTGTTGATGATGATATCTTTACATTGAACATCTTGCAATAAGTGCAGCCAGTTATTGCAGGTGGCGGTAAAAAATGTTGGGTATAAGGTTGGGAATTGCATGTATTTTTATTCCATAAATAAAGATATAGCGTAAGCTATTCACTGTTGGTGATAACACCAACAGTGGCGTCAAGGTTGGGAATTGCATGTATTTTTATTGCATAAATAAAGATATAGAGTAAACTATTTACTGTTGGTGATAACACCAACAGCGGCACAAAAAGCTGAAGCAGGAACTAAGCTCATTATTAAGGGGGCTATTTTTGCGATAGGGGGTTTCGTTTCCAGTCGCTGGAGCAGCTTTAGGAGTCATTGACGCATTTGGGGGTACTGATGCACTTGTGTAATGGATTTGGAAACATTAATAAATTTTAGTACCGTGGAATTAATAATATTTATAGCGTTTAAAGCTTGTGGTGGTAGGGTTTTTTTTTATAAAAAAAATCCCTTTCAATATATAAATGCAACGATTTTAATTGCATTTGCTATAGAAATACATATTCTTCAAATAATAATGCTAACCACTGATTATATATCCTTCCCATTGCAAAAAATAAATAGTGAAATGTATGTTGCAATTATTTTTTCATTCATAGTTATTTCATATTTATCCAAATTATTATTTCCTAAGAAAATTCTTGCCAAGTCATTAAAAAAATATAATGGCGGAAATATTGACAGATATGCAAAATTTATAGCATTTGGCTATCTTATTTTCAATATTCTGGTTAGTATCTTTATTGCAGTATAACTTTTACGCCGTTGTTGGTGTTCTTCACCAACAACACTTTTCACAT
>DALYHN010000191.1:0-4392 GCA_031970875.1 Chitinophagaceae bacterium | reverse complement strand
GTTCAGCAAGGATCAGGTTGTTTACATCGTTGATGTAATAAGTTGCTTCCACATTCAAACGACCATTCAGGAAGCCCATTTCCAAACCAATATCAGTTTTAGTACTTGTTTCCCACTTCAGGTTTCTGTTACCAGCCTGAGAGAAGAATAAAGATGGGTTAGTACCATACAAACCACTGCTAAAGAAACTCCAGAAAGCAAAGTCATTGATACCTTGGTTGTTACCTACAACACCGTAGCTACCACGCAACTTAAGGTTGCTGAAGATTTTGCTTAAACCAGAATTTTCGAAGAACTTCTCTTGGCTGATTACCCAACCAGCAGAAGCACCCCAGAAATTACCATACTTATTCTCCGGAGAGAATGCTGAGTAACCATCGCGACGACCATTCACAGACAACAGATATTTCTTCTTGTAGTCGTAGTTAATACGGCCGAAGAATGAAGTCAGGTAGTTTTCACCGAGGAAGTTACCAGAAGGTACAATAGTATTGAAACCGCCCTGGAACTCATTGTAGAAAGGATCTGTTACACCCTGTCTGTTAGCACCCCATCCTTCCTGGAATGTATACTGCTGCTCACTACCAGCAAGTGCAGCAATCGTGTGATCACCAAAAGTCTTGTTGTAGTTCAGCACATTTGTCCAGTTCCAACGATTGTAGGTTTGAATTGTGTTGAACACAGAACCACCGTTGGCAACACCATCACCATGCAAAGCATTCTGGAATGCCTTGTTTACTACGTTCAAGTTATCAATACCATAAGTAGTACGGAAACTCAAACCATCAAACAATTTGATGTTGGCATAGATATTACCAATTACACGCTCAGATAATGAGCTGAATGTATTCAGGTCCAATAATACCTGTGGGTTGGTAAACTGCAAAGCAGTAATGTTACCACCCTGGCCGATTGTATTACTTACACGGTTGATATTATAACTACCATCATTCAGATAGATGGGTACGTTAGGCATCAGGTTGAAACCCAAACGACCAATACCAGATGTTGCAAAAGCACCACCAGGAGTAGAACCAGAGTTTACACCAGTGTTATTGGTATTGGCATATTGGAATTTACCGCCAATAGTCAAACGATTGTTTACTTTATGATCGAGACTCATTGTCGCGTTCAAACGAGTGAAATCGTTTTGACGAATCATACCTTCCTGCTTCGTGTAAGCAGCACTGAAATAATAGTTTGTTTTATCATTCGCACCAGATACATTGATATTGTGGTTTTGAGAAACACCTGTTCTGTAAATCACATCATACCAATTTGTGCTTACCGGTCTGCCATCAGGGCCAATATAAGGATAGAAGCCACGGGTAGTTCCGTTAGGAGGCGTACCAGCGTTTGTCAAACCTTCATTCTTGATTAACTCATACTCACGACCATCCAATACTGGAATCAGGTTGAATGGACGAGTAAAACCAACCCATGCATCATAATTTACTTTAGCACGGCCCTGCTTACCTCTTTTTGTAGTAATCAAGAGTACACCCGCAGAAGCACGTGAACCGTAGATAGCAGCAGCAGCAGCATCTTTCAGTACATCAATACTCTCAATATCTGCTGGGTTAATATCACCCAATGGGTTGTTTGCAGCGTTACCATTACCAACGTCGCCAGAGAAGGTAGGGATACCATCAATAACCACTAATGGGAAAGAGCTTAAGCTGATAGAGTTGACACCTCTAATACGGATAACGGGAGGGTTGTTAACCACACCGTTAGGAATGGTGATGCTTACACCAGCTGCACGACCAGAGAGACCTTGATCAAAGCTCTGCAAGGGTAAATCGCGAACCTTATCGCCACCAACTGATACAACACTACCGGTTAGGTCTTTCTTACGAACAGTACCATAACCTACTACAACTACTTCAGAAAGGGCTTTAGAATCGGTAGCTAGTTTTACACTTACCGTGTTACCAGCACCAAGTCTTACTTCCTGATCAGCAAAGCCAACATAAGAGAATCTAAGTGAACGAACCTTGTCATTCACAGAAATTGAAAATGAACCATCATCACCCGAAAGGGTGTTTTTTTCCATTCCTACCGCAGATACGGTAACTCCAGCCAAAGGCTTACCAGCATCATCAGTTACTTTACCAGTAACTGTCCGGGCCGATTGGGCAAAGCCGGTGTACACCATGCTAAGCCATGCCACCAAGAGCATTACTTTTCTCATTTGCAAAATTTTAGTTTAGAATTTTAAGACTGTGAATATCTAAAATCCGCTGCAAAAACTGATAAAAAAGTTAAACAAAAATGGCTAAATCTTATCACCTCTGTGTTTATGCAAGTGGCCCAATAAAACCGGTAGTAATACCAAATTGGTAATCGTTCCTACCAGCAGGGTTAGGGAAGTCAGCCAGCCAAGGGACTGGGTACCACCAAAGCCACTAAAGCAGAAAATAATAAATCCTGCTATGAGAACCAATGAAGTATATATAATACTTATTCCTGTATGATGGATTGTTTGCACCAAAGTGAGGCGAACATTATGGTGGTGCTCAGGTAACTCTTGTTTGTAATTGATCAAAAAACGGATAGTAACATCTATCGCAATACCCAGTGCCACACTAAAGACCAGCACTGTGGATGGCTTTAAGGGTATACCGACCCAACCCATTACCCCAGCAGTAAAGACAAGTGGAACAATATTGGGTATGATAGAACATATAAGAATACGCAGGGAACGGAACAGGTACAACATGCAGAGCGTAATCAATACAAAAGCCCAGAGAATAGAGTCTTTTAAGCCATTGATGATAAAGCGAGAACCCTCTAAAAAGGTTACACTACTTCCTGTAAAAGTGATGCGGTAACTAGCTGTATCAAATATCTCCGTTGATTTTGCTGCGAATGTGTCTAATAACAAAGGCAATTGCTTACTACCAATATCCTTCATATTGACACTGATTCTAGCCATCTGCCTTGTGCTATCCATGAAACTGCTTAACAGTTTCTGCAGATTTCCTTTGCTGCCACCCTGCCCTCTGAGGTATGGGCCCAAAAACAACATATCGCCATCATAAGGCACATCATAACTCAGCGTATCGCCATCATAATAGGCCTGCTTGGCAAATTTCAATGCTTCCACAAAAGAAAGTGGACGCGCAGTTTCAGGACGTGCATCTATATAAGCAGAAAACTCAGCAATTTTACCCATTGCAGCAGTAGACCTGACTAAACCATTTTTCTTCTTCGTATCAACCACAATTTCCAAAGGCATTACACCACCGAAAGACTGCTCAAACCACTTTAGATCTGTATAAATCTTATCTGTCTTGGGTAAATCATCCACAATAAAGCCTTCGCTCTTTAATCTGAAAACACCAACAATAGCAAAAATCATCGCAGCTACTGTAATGATGTATACCATACGTTTGTGGTGAAAGGTCCAACGCTCAACTGCTGCCAATAATTTCTGCAGAAAAGGATTATCCAGATAGCGTACATGCTTTTTTTGTGGTGGAGGTAGGAAACTGAGGATAGCTGGAATAAAGACCAATGAAATGAAGAACAAAGCCATGATATTTAAACCCGCTACATAACCAAACTCCTTCAACAAAGCACTCTCCGTAAGCCCAAATACAGCAAAACCAATAGCTGCAGCGATATTACAGAATAGCGTAACAATACCCATTCTGCCCACCATGGTAATGATGGCTTTGTCTTTCTGCCCAATCTCTTTGTACGCTGTATGATACTTGTTGAGAAAATAAATGCAGTTAGGTACGCCAATCACCACCACCAATGGTGGAATAAGGGCATTGAGAATTGTAATCTTATACCCAAACAACACCATCGTACCAATACTCCAAACCACCCCCATCAATACCACGCCCAAACTCATCATGGTAGCACTGAATGAGCGAAAGAATAAGAACAAAGTAATTGCTGATAAAACAATTGAACCAATCAGGAAGAAGTTCATCTCACTGGAAATTCTATTGGCTACTGTTGTTCTGATATAAGGCAAACCACTCACATGCGCTGTAATACCTGTTCTTGCTTCAAACTGTTGCACAGGTATCAAAATACGATTCACCAATCCTGTTCTTGCTTTACTGTTGATGGTGTCTTTATTGACACTTATGGCAAAGAGATAAGCATTGGACTCTGGTGTATATAATAGGGTTTTATAAAACGGAAGTCCCTTGAAAACAAGCGCTGCGCTATCCAAATCAGCTTGCTGCTGATACTTATTGGCAAATATTTTCTTGGCTATCAATTGCTCACCAGCACTATCTTTTACCAGACTGACAGCTGCGGGAACACTCAACACTTCTGTAACAGCGCTTACTTGCTTCAGTGATTGATGTAATTCAGCAGCAGCATTAAACACTTCAGGCGTAAAAAACTTGTCTGTATTAAAGCCTA
>DALYHN010000190.1:0-4445 GCA_031970875.1 Chitinophagaceae bacterium | reverse complement strand
TTCTTCAAGTGATAATTGAAAAAGGGAATCTCTATGTTCTGTGCATACCACTCACTGGTATTACTGCCAAACTGCACATTGCCTAATCGGGTACCATCGCCGCGTGCCCACTGACCATGATACCATGGGCCCATCACAATTCGGTTATCTGTTTTGCTCTTTGCCTCAATAGCTTTATACAATTCCCAGGCACCAAAACAATCTTCCGCATCAAACAAACCACCTACAACTAGTACTGCTGGCGTCTGCAATTTGTCTACATGCTTACGTGCATTTCTGGCTTGCCACCATGCATCATAATTCGGGTGTGCCATCAAGTCTTTCCAAAAAGCAATGCTATCACCAGTCAGCTTGGTGAAATTGCTCAATGCACCAATCTTCAAATAGAAATTGTAATTATCCTTTGAAGTGAAAATATTCGTGCCCGGTGTTTGCTGCGTAATAGGCTTTGGTCTTGGTCGGCCAAAATTCCAGTAGAAGCTGAAGCCATCCATCAACATGAATGCACCATTGTGGTGAAAATCATCGCCAATAAACCAATCGGTTACCGGTGCTTGCGGACTCACTGCTTTTAATGCAGGATGATTGCTCATCGCCGCCATCGTGGTATAAAAGCCTGGATAAGAAATACCAAATGCACCTACGCGACCATTATTATTCGCTGTGTTCTTAATCAGCCAATCAATTGTATCGTAGGTATCGCTTGCTTCATCAACCTCATTGCCTTTCTTATCAGGATTATAGGGACGCACATCCACAAACTCGCCTTCGCTCATCCAGCGGCCACGGACATCCTGAATCACCATGATATAACCTTCCTTCAGGTATTCTTTATAATGGTTATTCCAGAAAGCACGAAACTTATCAACGCCATAGGGCGAAGAAGTATACGGTGTTCTGTTGATGAGGATCGGATGTTTTTCCGATGCGTCTTTTGGTGTGTAAATAGCTGTGAAGAGTTTCACGCCATCCCGCATGGGGATATACACTTCCTGCTTGGTGTAATTGTTGACGATCCATGCAGAGTCTGCATCCTGCGCCTGCGCAAAAAAGGGCAGGAGGAGCAGCGCGACAAGCAATTGTTTCATACAGTTCGTTTGGAGTGTATGAAAATAAAAAAGATTCCCCACGAAGGAGAATCTTTTTGTTGGTTGTGTATTAGTTATGTTTAATCTACTTTGGTAATCTTCAGCATATTGGTGGGTAGGTGCAAATGAACCGGCGTACTACCTGTATTGACCACAATATCACCCGGATTTACAAAGCCTCTTGATTTCAAGATGCTGATCTGATCGAAGATGATATCATCCACACTTTCCTCTTCATCATAATAGAAAGCACGCACACCCCAGCTTAAGCTCAACTGGTTGATGAGTGAACGTTCTTTTGAGAAAATATATAAAGGAGATTTTGGACGATAGCTACTTAGCATGAAAGCTGTATAACCGCTCTGTGTCATACCAATCAAGGCATTTGCCTGTACATCGCTGGAAATCTTGGCTGCATTGTAACAAATAGCATCACTTAAGAATGAAGGGGAGTGCGGCTGCGGACGCAGATCATCTTCACGGTCGTAACGATATTCACGCTTTTCAATTTCCAAAATGATCTTGCGCATCGTTTCTACCACCAGTGCCGGGTGTTTACCCGTTGCAGTTTCGCCACTCAGCATTACTGCATCAGCACCTTCCAATACAGCGTTCGCTACGTCGGTGATCTCACTTCTGTTAGGCTTTACGCGATCGATCATAGATTCCATCATCTGTGTTGCTACAATTACCGGCTTGGCTCTGTGCAAACACTTACGGATGATGTCTTTCTGAATCAAAGGCACTTGCTCAACTGGCAGTTCCACACCCAGATCGCCACGTGCAATCATGATACCATCACTTTCCAGGATGATTTCACGAATATTGGTTAATGCTTCAGGCTTTTCAATTTTGGCAATGATCTTGGTCTTGCTCTTTTTCTCATCCAGCTTGTTACGCAGGATGATCAAGTCTTTTACGCTACGTACAAAACTCAATGCTACCCAGTCGCACTGCTGTTCAATGATGAATTCCAAATCTGCCAGATCCTTATCGGTTAAAGCAGGCAGCGAAATTTTTGTATCAGGCAGGTTGATCCCCTTTTTAGAAGAGAGTATACCACCAAGGGTTACTTCTACTTTTACATCACCGTTCTTTTCAATACCTACGACTTTCACTTCTATCTTACCATCATCAATCAAAATGATATTGCCAATCTTCACATCACCGGCGAGGTTGGGGTAAGACACATAAATCTTTTCCAATGTGCCCACACACTTTTCGTTTGTAAAAGTGAGGACGTCGCCGGCATTTACTTCCAGTGCATTGTTTTCAATTTCACCTACACGCAATTTCGGACCTTGCAAATCGGCAAGGATGGAAATATTGTAAGGTTCATTTTTATTGATATCGTGGATATGCTGAATGATGCGCGCCTTGTCTTCATGGCTACCATGAGAAAAGTTCAAACGAAACACGTTAACACCAGCGCGAACTAGGCCTAGCAATTGTTCTGGTGTATCGCAGGCAGGGCCTACAGTTGCAACGATCTTTGTTCTGTGCGATCCATGTGCAATACCTGCAGCTTTGTCCATATTCTTGTGCAGGTACTTGTCCAGATTTTTTGACATATTTTTTCGGTTTACGGGGGTGCTAATTAAGTTGCGAGAATTTTAACCACTTTCAGCCAATCCTGACTGATTTTTTGTTTTGCCTTAACGGCATTATCGAGTGGGGTATAATGCATTTTGTTGTTGACCACACCTACCATCACGTTATGTTTGCCTTCCATCAGACATTCTACTGCGTGATAGCCCATGCGACTGGCAATCATTCTATCCAATGCACTGGGTGATCCACCACGTTGAATATGTCCAAGAATACAAACACGTGTATCTAGGTTGGGTAAGCTCTTCTTTAAGATATCTGCTACCTGTTGTCCGCCGCCATATTCATCGCCTTCGGCTACAACAATCAGGTTGACCAATTTCTTACGTTTCTCTTTCTCACTTAATGAGCGGATGATCTCATTGATATCTGTCTTGGTCTCTGGAATCAGGATATTCTCTGCACCGGTAGAAATGCCGCTGTACAAGGCAATATAGCCAGCATCGCGGCCCATCACTTCTACTATAAAGAGACGGTCGTGCGCATCTGCTGTATCGCGAATCTTATCAATGGCTTCAATGGCTGTATTCACAGCTGTATCGAAACCAATGGTAAAATCAGTACCGGCAATGTCTTTATCAATCGTACCGGGTAAGCCGATACAGGGAATATCAAATTCATTGCTGAAGCGCTGTGCACCGCGGAAACTACCATCACCACCAATAATCACTAGTCCGTCAATGCCATGTTTTTTCAGGTTCTCGTAGGCTTTTTTACGGCCTTCATATTCCATGAATTCCTTTGATCGTGCAGTCTTTAAAATTGTGCCACCACGCTGGATGATATTTGCCACCGACTTAGAATCCATTTGAAATATATCATCCTCAATCATGCCGCTATAACCGCGTACAATGCCAAAAACGTCGAGATTATAGTAAAGACCGGTACGAACTACTGCTCTGATGGCCGCATTCATACCCGGAGAATCACCGCCGGAAGTGAGTACGCCAATCTTTGTAACTTTTTGTGCCATAATGCTTTAAAGCCCTTAGCTTCATGTTTGATGAAGCAGTGATCAATTACTTTGTGTAGCTTTTACACAACCGTAAAAGTAAGTTTTTAATAAGAACCGACAAATTACACAATTTCGTCGGCTATTAATCGCCGAAAGATGAAGATACTATTAACAGGGGCAATGGGCTTTCTCGGAAGATGGTTGTTGAATGATTTGTCCCCACATTTTGAATTGACAGCCACCGGAAGACAGCCAAAACCACTATGGATGCAGCAATCCTATGCTGAACTAGACCTGACCAATCAGGATGCAGTAGCAGCGCTTTTAAAGATGGATTTCGACTGGATTATCCACAATGCTGCCATGAGCAAGCCTGATGTGTGCTTGAACGATCCGGCAACTGCCTGGACGAACAATGTAACAGCCACCAATTATTTATTGCAAGCCTGTAGTAAACACACGAGGTTTTTATATGTGTCCACAGATTTCATCTTTGGTGATGATGGCCCGCATGGAGAAGATGCTACACCGCAACCCTTGAACTATTATGGTGAAACCAAATTAGCGGCTGAGCAATTGGTGCAGGCGAGTGGGTTGGATTATGCGATTGTACGTCCTGTATTCATTTACGGACAACAATTAACCGAACAGCGTGGAAGCTTTGTGCAATGGGTGGCCAATTCCCTGAAAGCAAAACAATCCATCAAAGTGGTGAATGATCAATTGCGTACCCCAACTTATGCGCCTGATATTACAAAAGGTATTCAGCAAATTATTCAGCAGGATGCAAGAGG
>DALYHN010000189.1:0-4504 GCA_031970875.1 Chitinophagaceae bacterium | reverse complement strand
GTGTTTGCCAAGCCCAGTCGCGATTCAAATCAAAATTGTAATGATTGCTTCTGCCACCAGGCCAAGGTTCAATGTGCTCACGCGATTGTGGATCAACATTCATATTCTTACCTACAACACTATTGTACCAATTGATATAACGATCGCGGCCATCAGGATTGATACAAGGATCTATCACTACTACTACTTGCTTTAACCACTCTGCAGCTTCTGCATTCGCAGGATTGGTTAACGTATGTAAAGTAAGCATGGCTGCTTCTGAAGAGGACGCTTCATTACCGTGCACATTGTAACTCAGCCAAACAATTGGGGTAGTATTTTCTGTTGGCGCTACTTTATCCTTTGCCAATCCTGCCAGACGTAGGTTGTTTTGTCTGATCTCATTCAAGCGCTGGAGATTAGCTGGCGCAGTAATAAATGCCAGCATCAAAGGGCGCCCCTCATTGGTTAGGCCATATTGTTCTAGTTTAACTAAGTCTGGACGGCTTTGCGCCACTGACTTGAAATACTCAACAACACGATGATGGCGTGTAAACTTTGTACCAACTGGATAACCTAGAAAATCTGCAGGGGCAGGCACCTGTTGTGCCCAGGTTTGCATACCAAAAACAATGGTCGCAAATACGAGGATAAATCGCTTCATATGAATTGAAAATGAAGCGTGAATGTAATAAAGAAGGGGCTTATAAATGAGAGAATTGTGATGTGCAGACATAAAAAAAGGGTCTGCATAGACATGCAACCCCGTTTAAAATCCAATATCCTATGAAAAACCAATGCGAATATAAAGTAATTGCTCATATGAAAACGCGATTTTTACTAACGCTCGTTAGCATCATTTCATTAAAAAAACCTTAACCAAATGATTATCATTTAGTTAAGGTTCTAAAACTCGTTGCAATAACAACTTTTTTAAGCCAAATTTTATATGTTACTACACATAAACAGCTATCCCCGCTCCAAATCAAGCGCAATAGCTATAGCCACGGGCTATTTTTTAGCTTTTTGTTGTACCTGATCCAACTTGGCGATGTAAATACTTCTGCCATGCGTTCCGAGAACAAGCTCATTATCACGGGCTTGGATTGCAATATCGTGCACAGGAATGCTCTTAGGCAAGCCCTTGGTCCACATCATCGAGGTTTCGCCACCGTCCATGCTCACATATAAGCCTCCATCTGTGCCTACGTAAATAATCGAAGCATTCTTCAGGTCCTCTTTTACCACATTCACAGGCTCAGCAGGTAAATCCTTGCAAATAGGCTTCCAGCTGGTACCATAATCATCACTTACAAAAACATAAGCAGTGAAATGATCGTTCCTATAACCATTCAATGTTACATACACCCTTCCTTCTACATGCGTTGAAGGCTGAATAGAACTTACCCAAAGATCTTTAGGCAGTTTACCAGTAATATTGGTCCAAGTATAACCACCATCTTTAGATACATGTACCAACCCATCATCACTACCTGTATACAGTAAGCCAAAACGAATTGGTGATTCAATTAAGCAGGTAAGTGTTCCATATGGTACATCACCAGATATACCTCCTTTGGTAAGATCGGGAGATACATTCTGCAGATTCTCTGCTTTATTGAAAGAGCGATGTACTCGGTTAGAACCGATATAGAAAATATCCTGGTTGTGTTTAGACAACCAAATAGGTGTTTCCCAGTTAAAACGCAAAGGTGTTTCACCTAACTGATGTCTTGGGCGAATCGGCAGACGCTGCGTACCCTGTTTGTTGTTACGGAAATAACTACCAAACTGTGAACCAGCATAGAAAGTATTGTTATCGCGCGTATCTACTTGCACTTGCATACCATCGCCACCGCCAATCATCTTGAATGCATAGTTACCGTTATCATGCCAACCACTACTCTCTCTGTTTGTAGACGGACCATACCATACTCCATTGTCCTGCAAGCCGCCATAGACATTGTAAGGTCTGGCCTCATCTACGAATACGGAATAAAACTGCCCTACAGGAATGGAATTCGCTTTGTACCAGTTTTTACCATCATCATAAGTAATGTTCACACCGCCATCATTACCAATGATCATATGGCTGTCGCGCTTATAATTCATCCATACAAAATGATGATCGCTATGCACATTGTCTCCATCAATATTGGTGAAGGTTTTACCACCATCAACTGACATCATAATAGGCACACCTGTAATCACAATCTTATCAATATTGGTAGGCGACACGAATACTTTTCCGAAATAATATCCATAAGTGCTGTACATGTTGGGCAGGTCTTTGGTATTCGTTTTTTTCCATGTAGCACCGCCATCATCACTTCTGTATATTTCACAACCAATGATATTCGAAGCATCCAGCAAATCATCATTTGGACCTTTGAGGTAATCATAGATAACAGACGGCTTAAATTCATCTTTTCCTACTTTCTCTTTGATCTTGCTAAAAGTATATTCTGCTGGGAAACGATTATTGCGCAGGAAACTATCTACACGCTTCTCATCCAATTGTAAAAACTGATCTTTGCTAAGGCCTTTGAAGTCACGAATAGTCATGCCTGTTGAAGTTGGTCTGGCAGCACCCCCTTCTTTCTTGTTCTGATTATCTACGATGGCGTAAATCGTATTGGTATTGGTCCAAGCCATACTCAACCCGATTCTACCAATGCCATCACCAGTAGCAAAACCGCTACTAGGGCCACTCACCAGTTTCCATGTTTCACCACCATCAGTACTTTTATAAATACCGCTTGTTTTGCCACCCTCTTCAAAATTCCAAGCGCGTCTGGTTCTATACCACATAGCTGCATACAGTTCGTTTGGCTTATCATGGTTCATTTCCAAATCAACCGCGCCAGTATTCTCATCTATGGCGAGCGTAAGCTTCCAGGTTTTACCACCGTCAGTTGTTTTGTACACGCCACGCTCTTTGTTGGGTGAATACAAATGACCTAAAGCAGCTACCCAAGCAGTATTGGGGTCAGTAGGATGTAATTGTATTTTTCCAATATGGTGCGATTCAGGTAATCCAAGGTATTCCCAACTCTTGCCGTTATTGGTTGATTTATACAAGCCAATACCTGCATAAGAAGAACGGCTACTGTTTACTTCACCTGTACCAACCCAAATGGTTCTATTTGACCAATTCACAGCGATATCACCAATTGTCATGATGGCTTCTGAATCAAAAATGGGTGTAAAACTTTGTCCGTTATTGGTGGTATGCCAAAGTCCGCCTGATGCATATGCAACATAAAATTCTGTTGGGTCGGCGAAGTTTACTTCAATATCCACTACACGACCACTCATCACGGTAGGCCCAATATTTCTAAAAGAAACATCATTCACAACCGATTTCTGTTCCAGCGCTGCACGCTGTTCTACAGATTTCATTCTCTCTGAAGCGGGGGTTGGCTTTACCTGCGCATTGGCGAACACCACCAATAGCAAGGCCGGAAAGACTGTTAATTTCCTCATGGCTTTAGGGATTAGACTTAATTTTAGGAATCTAATTTACAGGTTATGCGCTTGCTGATCATACCATTATTGATTTTTTGGATGGACGGTCTGGCCCAATGCAAGACTTATAAGCTATCCACAAAGGGCGATACATTGAATTGTATTGACATGAATAACCTGCGCCAGGGTAGATGGATCGTCAGGATGCCTGCGCTACGCGGAGAACCAGGCTATGAAGAAGAAGGCTTTTTCAAGAACGATAAAAAAGAAGGACTTTGGCGCCGATTCAACATGATGGGCGATATGTTAGCAGCCGAGACCTATCGCTGGGGCTTACTCAATGGTAAATCTCAATATTTCACACTTGCGGGCTTAGAACGAGAAGAAAGTTGGAAAGCAGCCAATCCAGATAAGCCATTGGACACTATTGATGTTGTTGACCCCACCGATCCTACCAAAATTGAAAGAGTTGCTATACGACTGGAAGGCAGCTCTGTAAAACATGGCGAATGGAAATACTACGACCCCATCTATGGCAGATTAGTGAAGAAGGAAGAATACTTTTTAGGCAGACTAAGACAAGCAGGCGAAGACAACAAAAACCTGAATATTGTTACCGACTCTGCCAACATCAAGAAAACCACTGGTGGCTTAATTAACAGCAAGGAAGCTGATAAAGAAAAAGATAAGAACAAGCCCAAACAAGTATTGGAGTTTGAAAAGAAAGTAAAAAAGGGCGTTAAAGTACGTGATGGCAGAACAGGTGGTTAAGCTTTCACTTGTTTAAAAAAATTATTGAAGTAATACAACTGGTAGCCTATTGCATTGCCCCAATAAGCTTTGTTATGCACACCGGGACGTTCAATGTATTCATGATCAATTTTCTTTTCGACAAGCTTTTGATGAAATGCTCTATTTACTTGTAAAAAGAAATCGCCCAAGCCGCAATCAATAATCAGCTTTACGCTTCCATTCTGCAGTTGATCTACCACATTGATGACTGTATTCTTTTCCCAATTTTCTTTGGATGTAGCAGGATCACCCAAAACCCTTTTCA
>DALYHN010000188.1:0-4584 GCA_031970875.1 Chitinophagaceae bacterium | reverse complement strand
TCGGCGGTACACTGGTAACCATCCAAACTGGTGCTGCAGGTAAAAAAGTAAATAAAGTATTGGTGGCGCAGGATGTGTACTATCCTGGTCCCAACCCAGTAAAAGAGTTCTACCTCTCTATCCTGCTGGATCGCGCAAAGGGTGAGAATGTGATTATGTACAGCACTGAAGGTGGTATGGACATTGAAGAAGTAGCGCACAATACACCTGAGAAAATCTTCAAAGAGTGGGTTCACCCAGGCGGTAAGCTGCAAGGCTTCCAGGCTAGAAAAATTGCGTTCAATCTCGGCCTGAGTGGTGAAGCTTTCAAGAACTGCGTGAAGTTCGTAACTAACCTTTATAATGCTTACGTATCATTGGACTGCGGCATGTTGGAAATCAACCCGCTGTTCAAAACAAGTGATGAGAAAATCATTGCTGTTGACTGTAAGATGAATATTGATGATAACGCCCTGATGCGTCATGCAGATACTGCTGCGCTGCGCGATATCACAGAAGAAGACCCTACAGAAGTAGAAGCTGGTCAGTACAACCTGAACTTCGTGAAATTGGACGGTAACGTAGGTTGTATGGTTAACGGTGCAGGTTTGGCCATGGCTACGATGGATATGATCAAATTGAGCGGCGGTGAGCCTGCTAACTTCCTAGATGTAGGTGGTACAGCGAATGCACAAACTGTAGAAGCTGGTTTCCGCATAATCATGAAGGATCCAAATGTGAAAGCTATCCTGATCAATATCTTCGGCGGTATTGTTCGTTGCGATCGTGTTGCTGCGGGTGTGATTGAAGCATACAACAAGCTGGGTAATATCAATATCCCCATCATTGTTCGCCTGCAGGGTACTAATGCTGAAGAAGCGAAGAAACTGATCGATGAAAGTGGTCTGAAAGTACAATCTGCTATCCTACTCAGCGAAGCTGCTGAACTGGTGAAGAAAGCAGTTGCTTAATTCAGCTCCAGATAAAAAATCAAACCCCGAAAATTTCGGGGTTTTTTATTGCACTTGTATTGGCCTTACTTCTGTAATAGGACTGAAAGAATAATGAAGCCCCGTACTTAATTCTACACACTCTATTCTGGTTCTGCGCTTATGCAGCTTTCGAAACTGCTTACCCTTTTCCGTTTCGAACAATGCACCATCAGGTAGTTCTTCTACCATGATACCGCGCTTTTGCTGAACGGGATTATAGCGCCTCAATACTTTGAGCAAATCCATTTCACCATTAGCAGTGGCTGCAGGATTCATCACGGATTTACGCAAAGCCTTGGTGACATCCTCCGGAAAAAATTGCTTGGCAATAAAGTCTTGCAACAAGCCTGAATAGATACGCTTCCATTCAATACCATGTGGTTCTACCCTCCTGCCAAATTGCTCGAACGTAAGCAGGTGAGCCAATTCATGTAAGAGTGTAATTAAAAACTCATAGGGATTGAGGTCACCATTCACCGTGATACGATGATTGGCTCCCATAAATGCATGGCGATAATCGCCCAATACCGACTTCCTTTTTTTCGTAACTGTCAGATGCACATGATAACGATGCAGATAGCCTACTACATAATCGAAGCTACCCTTTGGCAGAAAATCTGCCAGCGCCTGCATGGGATGTTCAGAGATCGGCATTTTTTCGCTTCGCGTTCCTTCTCAACACAAGAATCACTTCTACAGTTGTGTAGGCGATATACATAAACATACCACCAAAAATGCCCCCCATATTCACCAACTCGCCTGAGGCATAGAAATAGATAAAAATGGCTGCAACGATCACCAGCAGCTTGAGCACAGTAGCGCCCATTACATTACGAACAAAGGCAAATTCATTCTTAGTGGTATATGAGGCATTGTGCATGCGCATACTGATATTGGTTAGCACAAACAATAATGCATTTGCAGATAATAATACCCTTGGACTGATGGCCTTCTTTTCAAAACCACCCCAACCGAGTGCGGTAATAACTAAAATGACTAATGCCAGCACAGCCAGCCACATCCAATCTTTTATTTTTTCTACTTGCATATTACTTGTTTGAAGTATCCCTGATCACTTTTACCAACATACCGATCAGAATGAGCAAAGGTAATAGCCATGCAAAAACTGGCACAGATAGCGCTAGTTTTTTATCCAGCCAGAATCCACCATACACAGCTATCAGCAGGGCTGCCACCATTTGTGTTGCCAGCCCTAAATACTGCAGTAAAATGGGCGGCTTTGGAGGCGACTGCTTAGTCATTTGAGGTTTCTACGTTCGGTAATTGAAGCAGTGCCGTATCTCTTTCTGTTGGCGCAGTGCCATTGAGCACTTTTTTCACACTTTCCAGATACAAATCTTTTTGCCGGATGGTTTGTTCCAGCGAATCAGTTCTAATCTTAAGCAGCTGTAAAGCAGACCTACTCTCGCGGGTGCCATAGCCAGGTATATAATATTTCAAAGGGGTAAATACGATCAAGCCAATGGTTAACCCAACCATGAGGATGAATACCGTGCTGAGCCCGATATACACACTCAGCCTGCTCAGTCGGAAGGTGATCATCTCCTCAAACGTATCATCGTTCATGATCACCAACCTGTAGCGGTTACGGAGTCTTTTAACGGTATCTTGACTGAATAATTCTGCCATATGCTTTTCCCTTTGTTAAAGGTAATATTCTGCCCCTGAACTGCATCGTTTACCGATCAAATAGCTGTAATTTTATTGCAGATGAACTTTCGATTACAGCTTAGATGGCACTCAGGCATTTTCACCCTTGTGATAATCTTCTTTTTGGCAAGCCTTACTACACTAAAGGCGCAGCCTAATACCAGTATTTCGCTAGACAAACCTAAAAAATTCGAAGATAGACAACTGACTTCCGAAAAAACAGCGGAGAAAAAAAATACCCTGATGCGCCGCTTCACCCAAAGCGGTTTCACACATTACAATTACTACTTCAACGCAGAACAAAAACTGCAGGATATTTTGATTGCAGCAAAAGGCCAGTTCAAGGAAGACTATACCCAACTACTGCCCTTTTACAATTACACCTTGGATGCTACAGCCAATGAGCAATCCATGCTGGATTCTCTTTTGTATAAATGTACTGCTGGTATTTTGCTACATGATTTACGCAATGCGTGGATTGATGATCTCTACCTGTTATTAGGCAAAGGCTATTACTATAGAAAAGATTTTGATTCAGCAGCATTCACTTTTCAGTATATCAACTATGCTTATGCACCCAAAGATGATGGTTATGATATTCCATTAGGCAGTAACGCTTCTAATACCAATGGCATATTCACTATCGTTACCAAAGAGCAAAGAAATCTTTGGAAAAAAATCTGGACCAATCCGCCTGTAAGAAATGAAGCCCTACTCTGGCAGGTTAGAACCATGATTGAACAGAGCAAGATTGCAGAAGCTTCCGGACTTATTGAGCTACTGCAAGCAGATCCATTCTTCCCTAACCGCCTACACCCAGAACTGCACGAAGTACAAGCCTATTTATTCTATACACAAAAAATCTACGACAGTGCTGCATTTCATTTACAGGAGTCACTTTCACTTGCCGGTAATCAGCCGGAGAAAAGTCGCTGGCAATATTTGATTGCGCAACTCTGGCAAGCAGCAGGCAAACCTGCGCAAGCTGCTGTCTACTATGAGAAGGCTGCCGACAAAACCAACAATCCTGTTATGGAGGTCTATGCCAGACTCAATCTGGCTGAAATACAAACCAAAGCTGGAAGCGGTAAAACAGCCACCCATATACAGTCCTTGCTACAGATGTCGAAACGGGAAAAATATCAAGCCTATCAAGACATCATCCTTTATGCAGCAGCAAAACTTGCTTATCAACAAGGTGATTATGCCATGAGCGAGCAAATACTCAGCAAAGCCACCAAAGTGATTGATGCTGATCCTGAACAAAGAGCTAAGAACTTTTTACTTCTTGGCAACATTGCGTACGAACAAGAAAAATTCTCGCTTGCATCAGCAGCTTATGATAGTTTAAACGCTTCCCTACTGCCAACGGTTGATCAACAATTGGTGACGCTGCGTAAACCAGCTTTAGCCAATATCAGCAAATTGCAGAACACAATACTGCTGCAGGACAGCCTGCTGAAAATTGCTGCAATGCCTGTTGATACAAGAAATGCTCTATTGAAAAAATTGGTTAGACAATTACGGAAAGAACAGGGGCTGAAAGAGAGTGCTGATGATTTGCCATCAGATAATTTCAATAACAATCAAACAGACAACAGTAATTTATTTAGCAATAACAATGCCGCTGATTTCTATTTTGCCAATAACGGTGTAAAGTCAAGAGGCTTTACTGAGTTTAAAGCCAAATGGGGCGATAGACCCGATGTGGACAATTGGCGAAGAATGGCTGCAGTTGAAAGAACCATTCAGAGCTTTCAACCAAATATGCAACAAAACAGCGATGCCCTTGCAGACAATAAGCCGGGCAGCGATAATGCAGATATTACAATGGAAACGCTTATAGAGCAGATACCTCAAACTGCTCAGCAAAAAGCAATAGCAGACTCCATCATTGCTAATGCACTATTAAGCACCGCCAACACATTGCTACGTGATCTGG
>DALYHN010000187.1:0-4663 GCA_031970875.1 Chitinophagaceae bacterium | reverse complement strand
TTCCGTACAGGAAATAGCCCCGGCCCGTGCGGGACAAAATATTGCAGCCATCTGTTTTACAGAACCATCGAGAAGATTAGAGAATGTGGATTACCATGTACTCAGCCCTGCGGGCGATTTGCATGAAGCAGCCAAGCATTTGTTTGCAACACTGCGTGAGATTGATACACATCAATACGATTGCATCATTGCAGAATATTTTCCGGCTACTGGAATTGGCTTAGCGATTAACGATCGATTGGATCGCGCGCAAGCCAGCATGAAATAATTATTCCCAGAAACGTACCGGATAGAGATTGCAGTTGTATTCGCCAGCTTTGGCCAATTGTACACCAATAGCCTGCATGGCATCAGCACTCAAACTTGTTTCCATGATTTGAAACAAATGCCTTTCCTCAAAACGGATATGCTCTTCCACCAATTCCTGTACTTGCTGAATGCGCAACAGGGAAGGCTGCAAGTCGACTAGATGAATCGCTTCGCGTATTTGTGCATGATCGCGCAGCATGCGTTGCATGGGCGCTTTCAATTCCATATCAGTCACGAATGGTTCGAGTATGGCTTCTTCGAGATGAAAATGCTGTTGCAATTCTTTCTGCCAGAAATCCAGCACAAAATCACGCATCACACCAACGGGTGCATTCTTACGTACGCCTTTTTTCAAGAGCAGACAAAACAAGAGGCCGCCATGATGTTGTCGGCTCAAAGGTTGTAATGCCGTGCTGCGTTGAATGGGCAATGCTACAATGCTTTGATGATGGTGAGGAATTCTGCAGCGTTCAGTGAAGCGCCACCCACCAAACCACCATCCACATCAGATTGCAGGAAGAGTTCCAAAGCATTATTGCCTTTTACACTTCCGCCGTAGAGAATGCTGATTTCGCTGGCAACCACATCACCATATTTTTCTGCAAATAACTTGCGAATAGATGCATGCATTTCCTGCGCTTGCTCGCTGCTGGCTGTTTTACCCGTACCAATGGCCCAGATGGGTTCGTAAGCGATGATGATTTTTTGAATATCATCAGCAGACAAATGGAACAAAGATTCTTCCAATTGCTTACGCACATAAGCATCCTGCTCATTGGCTTCGCGAATAGAGAGTGGCTCACCACAACAGAAAATGGGGTGGATATTATTGGCGAGGCAGATATTCACTTTATCTGCTAAAAACTGATTGCTTTCGTTGAAATATTCTCTACGCTCAGAGTGACCCAGCACCACGAAATGAATACCGATGGATTGCAGCATTTCTACACTTACTTCTCCTGTGTAAGCGCCACTCATTTTGCTGTAGCAGTTTTGCGCAGCAATGAATACAGAAGGTTGGCTTTTTACTTTTTCATGCGCCATATGCAAGTAAGGAAAGGGCACAGCCAAAATCACTTTCTTGTGATCAGCCAGTGGTTCCATACCAGCTATGAGTTGATCAATCAACTGTTCGCCCTGCTGCCAGGTTAAATTCATTTTCCAATTAGCGGCTGCAATACTTTTTCTCATCTTTCGGTTTTATGCTTGTTGTTCAAAGATATGTTGGAGGACGGCTATTTCAGCGGGTGAAATGTTTTGTCCCTTCATTTTTTTCCAATTACCAATCGCTTCGATGGCTTTGTCGAGGCGATATCGCTCGCTACCATCACCCCAGGTAAAATCAGGAATCACGCGGGGCAAGAGACCGGCACCAAACAAATTGCTGCTAACACCAATCATGCTACCCGTATTGATCGAAGAGTTGATGGCCGTACGAGTATAATCACCCATAATCAATCCGCACTTCTGACCAACCGGTTTCCAGCTTTGTGTGGCTTTGTGCCAGAGCGTAACTGTTTCTGCCGTATTCTTCACATTACTATTGCTGGTACCTGCACCGAAATTGCACCACTCGCCTACTACACTATCGCCCAGATAACCATGATGGCCTTTGTTGCTATACCCCATCATCACCAAGTTCTTGATTTCACCACCGGCAACACACCATGGGCCAAGTGTGGTAGCACCATAGACTGTTGCGCCCATTTTAACCATGGCATGGGTACCAATCGCTACTGGGCCAAAGATCATGGCACCTTCTTGTATGATGGCGTTCTTACCGATATAGATAGGGCCTTGTGTGGCATTGAGCATAGCATATTCCACACGTGCACCTTCTTCTACGAAAATGGAACTGTATTGTTGGATACGATTGGTACTGGACAGCGGTTGTGATTTTCTGCGATGCGTGAGTAACTGAAAATCTTCACGAATCGCTTGATCATTCCATTGAAAAATCTGCCAGGGGTATTGTAGCCTTTTTACAGGGTCAATCTTCTGCTGATTGGAAAAATTACCAATATCATGTGATGCATAATCCCAATTACGCTGATCAGTTTTACCTGCTACTAAACCAAAAGCATCTACGAGGCATTGTCCCGACTTCAATTTCAAAATTCTTTGCACCAATGTATCGTCTGCTACAATGCTGGCATCAATCCAAATATGTTCACCTTCCGGAATGGGACTGTATAAAATCTGTAATGGATGAGTTGTAGCCACATAAGGACGCAGGTTGGTTTTGCGCAGCCACCACTCTTTGATACGCAGGATACCCATACGCAAATCGGCCACAGCTTTATTGGCAGTTAAAGGATATAAACCCTCGCGTTCTCTATTATCGAATAATACAATGGCCATAATTATAGCTTTCCGTATTTGTACACAAACTTGAACCAACGCCACATGTTGCCGAAGCGCTCCATATCGACGATCATGGTTTTACGAGGTAAGTTAGCGAATTGTGGCAACTGAGCCGATTGGCCTTGCAGTCTTTTTAGTTGTTCAATAGCAACTAAGCCTAAGGAATAAATACCCGCCATGGCGATGGCAAATTTTTCTCTGCGTGCTTTGCTTACAGGTATCGAGCGAATGCGTTCTTGCATGTCCTTAATCAAACCAAGAAAGAAAGCTTCCATTGCATAGGCATTGGTGCATCTTGTGGCAAGCGTATTGATGCCTGCAGGCACATCAAAATAGATATCAAACAAATCATCGCATAATTGAATAAAAGCACCAAGGCGATACCAGATAGCAGTTTCTGCCTCGCTGGCATCAACATCTAAGTAATACTTACAAAGTAGCGTTGCATTGCCGCATTTATAAAAACATATTTCTTGAATGCGTTCATTGGTGATGGCAGGATCAAACTGCTCGCGTGAGATCATTTGTCCCTTGTATTCATGCATGAGCACTTCCAGATACCCTTGCTTATCTTTTACTTCATTCAGCAAACGGGTATGTGCATATTTTGCGGCTCTATCATCAAAATCCTTTGGCACATAGGTATCAGGCGCAAAAGTCATGGCATAAATTTCGTCATCAGTTCGCGAGTGTTCATCAAAGAAATTATCGAACAAAGAACTACAGATGAAATAGAGTACACATCGCTCCTGCTCAGCCACAGTGGTGGTTCTTCCGTGCAAACCTGTAAATGCATCATTGACAATGCTTAAATAGATGGGATGACTCTTAGCTACTTTGCGGAATGTTGCCTGATCGAAACTTCCATTATAGCGCTGCTCCAGATCGCGCAGCAGCGCAACAGCTTGTTTTTCTGCACGCCACCTCACCAGCAATACACGTATTCCAAAATACAGCGTGGTGAATAAGAAGCGGATAAAATACATGGGCGAAAGATAATAAACAATCCTAAGTAGCTAATGGACAACATGGCTAAGGTGAATTCCGCTGCAATTGCTACCTTGCGCACTCAACTTTAAAACTGTTCATATGAGTCTGGGAACTTTCTCCTATCCGATGCCTGTAAACGAGCCGGTATTGTCATACGCACCGGGCAGCCCCGAGAGAGCTGCATTGAAGAAAACACTTGCTGAACTGAAGAAAAAAGCCATTGAAGTACCGATGTATATTGGTGGCAAGCAGGTAAAGACCGGAAAGAAAGTAGCCATGCACCCACCCCATGAAATTGCCCACACTTTGGGTTATTTCCATGCAGGCGAAGAAAAGCATGTGCACCAGGCCATTGATGCAGCTTTAAAAGCCAAGGAAGCATGGGCAGCCATGAGCTGGGAAAGTCGCGCACATATCTTTTTGAAAGCTGCCGACTTGATTGCCACCAAGTATCGTTACCACATGAATGGTACTACGATGCTGGGCCAAAGCAAGAATGCATTTCAGGCTGAGATCGACAGTGCTTGTGAGATCATCGACTTCCTGCGTTTCAACGTGCATTTCTTAAGTGAAATTTATAAACAACAACCTATTTCAGCACCCGGCATGCATAACCGCATGGAATGGCGTCCGCTGGAAGGTTTTGTACTGGCTGTAACGCCTTTCAACTTTACAGCCATTGGTGGTAACCTGCCTACTTCTGCTGCAATGTGTGGTAACGTAGTCGTTTGGAAGCCTGCCAACACACAGATTTATTCTGCGCAAATGTTCATGCGCATATTGAAAGAAGCCGGTTTGCCTGACGGTGTCATCAACCTGATTTATGTGGATGGTCCAACCATTGGTAAAGTATGCTTCAACCATCGCGATTTTGCCGGTGTGCACTTTACCGGTTCAACAGGCGTATTCAACAATATGTGGAAGACCATAGGTGAAAATATTCCCAAGTACAAATCATACCCACGTATTGTAGGTGAAACAGGTGGTAAGGATTTCGTGG
>DALYHN010000186.1:2388-4685 GCA_031970875.1 Chitinophagaceae bacterium | reverse complement strand
TGAATGCAACATTGAAAGATATGGGCGGTACCCTTACACGTCATATGATTGGTTTGGGTTCTAAACTGTCTTATGATGCCTTCCAGTTGGCATTCAACTTTGAATATCGTGGTGGTAACAAAATGTTCAGCCAGATCGGTCGCGACATGACGTTTACTGGTTCAGGTAAATGGACAGAAAACAGAACACCACATGTCTTCCCACAAAGTGCGTATGATGATGGTACTGGTAAAGTAGTTGCTAACACAACTGTGAATGTAGCAGAAGCTGAGTATGCATTGTGGGTAGATTATTTCCGTCAGGTGGCGTCTAACTTCGTTACACCAGGTTGGTTCATCAAGCTGAGAGATATCAATCTTTCATATAACCTGCCTGCAAACATTGTTAGAAAGAGTAAAGTCTTCTCTGCTGCTAACATTGCTTTATACGGTAGAAACTTATTTACGATTGTAGATAAGGCGAACTATTATACTGATCCTGAATTCAGTTTCACTACTGGTAATGGTATTGGTATCAATAACAGTTTGCAAACACCTCCGGTGCGTCAGTATGGCTTTAACCTGAACCTCACTTTCTAAACTTAAACCGGTCAACAAATGAACATGAAAAACACTATCATAGCAGCCATTTTGGTGATTGCTGCAACCGGCTGTAATAAGTCTTGGTTAGATGTAAATACTAACCCTAACCAGCCGCCGAGTGCAACCTCCAACTTTGTATTTGCAAACGCTGAAAATACAACTGCTGCAAACTTTGTTGCGCAACATGAAACAGGTGCTTACTTTTCTGCTCAGTGGACGCAGAGTAACTCCTATATCATGAACCAAACAATTTTTGCTTACTTGTATACCAATACAGATTTTAACTATTGGGATCCTAATTATGATAATCTCTACGACTATCAGTACGTGATTGTAAATGCTGAAAAAGATGGTCAGAAATACCTGAAGGGACCAGCCCGTGTGATGAAATCCTTCTTGTATCAGCAGTTAGTTGATATGTATGGAAGCCTTCCTTACAGTAAAGCGCTGACTGGCTCATCAAATCTGGCACCTGCTTTTGATGATCAAAAAGCAGTGTATGAAGATTTGGTAAAGCAACTGGACACGGCCATTACTGAATTAAAAGCAAACGCATTCTCATCTGCATTTGCTAGTTCTGATATCATCTTCAGAGGTAATACCACAAACTGGGTTCGTTTTGCAAATACATTGAAGCTGCGTATCCTGATTCGTCAGAGCAGGGTTGCAGGCAGAGATGCATATATCACTGGTGAGATTGGTAAGATTGTAGCAGAAGGTTCTGGTTTATTAGGCGCAGGTCAGGATGTGGGTATCAACCCAGGTTATCTGGCAACAGCTGGTAAGACCAATCCTTATTACGATCGTTGGGGTTATGATGCCAACGGTGCTACACGTTCTCTTGGTCGTTTCCCAAGACCCACTAAAAATCTCTTCGATATGCTGAAAGCGGCTGATGACACTTTCCGTTTGAAGCGCATTGCATATGCAAGAGGTGGTGAGAATGGAAACAATCCAGGTGTGAGCACTGCTGCTGAATTGAGTAGTAATTACGTGGGCACACCATATGGAGTATCTAGTGGATTTACTGCACCATCAACTTCATCTATCGGACCAGCTTTGATCGTAAAAGGTCAGTTTGCAAGAAACCTTATTATCATGACTGCAGCTGAAGCACAGTTTTTACTTGCAGAAGCAAAAGAGCGTTATCCTTCAATTGGTTTTACAGGTACGTCTCAAAGCTATTACGAGCAAGGTGTAAGAGAGTCTTTCAGATTGGTTGGTGCTACGAGTGCACAAGCAACCACATTGTTAGCTAGTGGTAAAGAAGATGCAGATTGGTCGGCTTCTCCCGATAAGATTAAAGCAATTATTACGCAAAAGTGGATCGCAACAACCAATTACACAGGTATGGAAGCATGGGCTGAATATCGTAGAACTGGTTACCCTGCTATTCCTCAAAGCTTACAAGTACCTGATCCTAATGCAAGACCAAAGCGTTTGTTATATCCTGGTACTGAAACAGGCTCTAATAAAGCAAACGTGGATGCACAAGGAACTATTGATAAAATGACTTCTAGATTATTCTGGGATGTAGATTAATTACATGCCTTACTTTAAACAAAAGCCCGCTTTCCTTTAAGGATGCGGGTTTTTTTATGCTTGTTCATTAAAAATGTCTCATAAATGCAAGAATATTTTTTTCTGAATACAAGAAAATCTTTTTACCTTAATAATCTCATTTGCAGTTTTAATTTTATGTCGGCGGAACAGTTC
>DALYHN010000186.1:0-2288 GCA_031970875.1 Chitinophagaceae bacterium | reverse complement strand
TTTTTACCTTAATAATCTCATTTGCAGTTTTAATTTTATGTCGGCGGAACAGTTCTCTGTTCCGCCCCTTTTTTATCTTTCAGAACCAAATTGATACATGAAAAAGACCATTTTTACACTGTTGATAGTTACTGCTTTTTCTGCATTACATGCACAAGAAAAAGATTGGCGTTTGGGTATTCAAATGTGGACATTCCATATCTCTAACTTTCACGATGCGTTGTATCGTGTAGACAGTACTGGATTAACAACTATTGAAGTGTATCCCGGACAAAAACTAGGTGGCGGTTTATTAGGTGTATTTGGTCCGACTATGGATGCTACACAAAGAAAAACTGTAAGAGACTGGCTAACCAAACATCAAATTAAGGTACACGCATTTGGGGTAGTGGTTTGTGATAAGCCTGAAGAATGGGATGCTTATTTTGCTTTTGCAAAAGAAATGTCTATTCCTATCATCACTGCTGAACCTGCAAAAGCACATTTAGATATTGTCAATGAATTGGCAGGAAAATATGGGATCAAAGTAGCTATTCATGATCACCCTAAACCAAGTTTGTATTGGCATCCGGATTCTGTGCTGGCAGCAGCAAGTGGTCGTCCCAATATTGGTGCTTGCGCAGATATTGGTCATTGGGTAAGAAACGGATTAGACCCGGTTGATTGTTTAAAAAAGCTGGAGGGTAAAGTCTATGGTTTGCATGTGAAAGATGTGGCTGAGTTTGGTAATCCTAAAGCCGATGATGTTGTTTTTGGTAATGGTAAAAGCAATATAGCTGGTGTGCTAAAAGAATTAAAGCGACAGCGATTCAAAGGATTTTTCTCGATTGAACATGAAGCCAATTGGATAACCAATGTACATGATGTGATTGCAGATGCGCAATATTTTCAGCAACAACTCAAGCAATTGAAGTAAATGTCAAACCGAAGAGATTTCATCCGAAACTTAGGTGGCTCTGCTATTGCCATTACTGCTGCTTCTCTGCAAGACCTTGCTGCCAGAGAAAGGCAGGAGATATTACTGGAATCAGCACAGCGAAATTATACAGCCAATGATCATATTCGTGTTGCGGTGATTGGTTTTGGGATTATTGGGTATCGAAATACACAAACTTTTATGCAGTTACCCGGTGTGGAATTAGCAGCAATTTGTGATTTGTATGATGGCAGACTGGCTAGAGCAAAGGAATTATATGGTCAATCTTTAATCACCACTCGCGATTATCGCGAATTGATTAACAGAAAAGATATTGATGCCATCATTGTATGCACTTCCGATAATTGGCATGATGCTATCAGTATTGATGCCATGCGTGCAGGTAAAGCGGTGTATTGCGAAAAGCCTGTTGTGCATCAATTGCATCAGGGACAAGCATTACTGAAAGTACAGCAAGAAACAGGTGCTTTGTTGCAAGTAGGTAGTCAGCGTGTGAGTAGTATCGCTTATGCGAAGGCAAAAGAATTGTATAAGGCAGGCGAAATTGGTCAGCTCAATTCTGTTGAAGCGGCTTTTGATAGACAAAGTGTATTAGGTGCGTGGAAGTATACCATGCCTACAGATGCTTCGCCTGAAACTGTTGACTGGAAAAGATATCAGCGAGGTAAGCAACAGGATACATTCGATGCAAAAAAGTTTTTCTGGTGGCGTAATTACAAAGAATACGGAACCGGAGTTGCAGGCGATTTGTTTGTACATCTCTTATCTGGCTTACATTTTCTAACGGAAAGTCTTGGTCCTTCACGCATTTTTGCCACAGGCGATTTGTGTTATTGGAAAGATGGTCGCAATGTGCCGGATGTAATGACAGCAGTGTTGGAGTATCCAGACACACCGCAACACAAAGCTTTTCAAGTAACACTTCGCGTAAACCTCATCAGTGGAATGGGCGATACTGCTACAACACGTTTTGTTGGTACAGAAGGGGTGTTGAATTTTGGCTGGAATGATTTCACTATTCAGCGAAGCAAGATGCCTAAAGCTCCTGGTTTAGGAGGGTGGGATAGTTTGGATACCTATCCTGCAGTGATGCAGGCGCAGATCAGAAAGGAATATGATGCCCGCTTTTCAGCAGAAGACAAAGCTGCACCAGTACTATCGCCCATTCGCTATGCGGCACCTGCAGGGTATAGTGATTCGAAAGATCATTTTGCTAACTTCTTCGCTTCGGTAAGAAAAGAATTGCCCGTAGTGGAAGATGCTGCTTTTGGTTTTCGCGCAGCAGCGCCCTGCCTAGCTTGTAATGAAAGTTATTTTCAGCAAAAAGTGATTTATTGGGATCCGCAGCAGA
>DALYHN010000185.1:0-4687 GCA_031970875.1 Chitinophagaceae bacterium | reverse complement strand
GAAAAAGAACTTTTCCTCATTTCGTAGGTTAAAAGCGGGTGCTTCTTTGGGAACAAGCCCCATTTTCAGATAATTTCGCACGCCAAAACGAATCTGTGATGTATACGATACACGTTAATTTCGAGCAAAAAGGATTGGATCCGGTGACTCTGGAGAATATTGGAGCCGGAGATAGTTTGTTGGAAATATGTTTGGATAACGGCATTGAACTCCACCATAATTGCGGTGCGGTTTGTGCCTGCAGTACTTGTCACCTCTATGTAGAAAAAGGTGAGGAGCATCTGGCAGAAATCACAGACAAGGAAGAAGATTTTATCGACCGCGCTGTGAATCCAAGACTGAACAGTCGCCTCGGCTGTCAGTGTGTATTACAAGATGGCAGCGGCAGCATTCATATTACTTTACCTGATCAGACCCAGTTCCTGGGTGAATAATTAAAATTGACTCTATGGCACAGTTTGAACCACCCATTCACTGGAACGATTATGAAGATATTGCCCTGAAACTCTATGAAAAGTTTGGGGATGAATTTACAGAAGCAAAAATCTATCGCGTACGTTTTACCGATTTACTGGAGTGGGTATTAACCCTGCCCGGTTTTGAGGGTAAGCGTGAAGAAAGTAACGAAGGCCATCTGGAAATGATCCAGAGTAGCTGGGTGTACGAATGGCGCGATAACCAGAAATAAGCATTGGCTTTGCGCCTCATGCCGTAAATTGCCTGCATGAATCATTTGGGCGAAGCTTTTGGCAAAATCACCACGTTTGTATTCGATATGGATGGGGTACTTACCGATGGATCATTGGTGGTATTGCCCAATGGTGTGTTTGCGCGCAGCATGCATACCAAAGATGGTTATGCATTGCAGTTAGCGGTAAAGAAAGGCTATCATGTACTCATCATCACCGGAGGCAATGCACCTGAAGTGAGTGAAAGATTTGAGCGACTCGGCATACAAGAAATTCACCTGAATATTCGCGATAAAGCAGCTGTGTTGAATGCTTTCATGCAGAAGACAGGCACCAAGGCTGAAGCCATTTTGTGTATGGGCGATGATGTGCCGGATATACCCATCATGCGTATGGCAGGTATTGCTGCTTGTCCGGCAGATGCTACAGCAGATGCATTAGAAGCTGCTCAATACATTTCTCCTATCGCTGGCGGAAGAGGTTGTGTGCGTGATGTGATTGAGAAGGTCTTGCGCATTCGCGGACATTGGGGCGAAGAAACCACTGTTACATCAGCTTAATATTAACACTTGCGTTTACCACTTGCATTTTTACAATTAATTCGATGGCCTAATCTGGTATTCATTGCCATCACACAGGCATTGTTTTACTACTGTATTTTATTGCCTGTTATACAAGCGGCAGGCGGAACGGCTACAGTGGATGTAGAGATGCTGCTTTGGTTGATTGGGGCTTCTGTATTCATTGCTGCTGCGGGTTATATCATCAACGATTATTTCGATTTGAATATAGATCTGGTGAACAAGCCAGACAAGCTGGTGGTAGCGAAAGTCATCAATAGAAGATGGGTGATTCTCTGGCACCTGCTCTTAAGCTTGATTGGTTTATTGTTAAGTGGTTATGTATCGATCAAACTCGATAGCTATTGGTTAACCATTGCCAATGCCGCTTGTATTGTACTACTCTTTATTTATTCCATGAGTTTGAAGAAGCAGTTACTCTCGGGTAACCTGCTGATCTCTTTATTGACGGCTTGGGTGATTCTCGTACTAGCATTAGCAGAAATGCATTCCATCAGTACAGAGCCGATTGCTATTCAAGAAGCGCATCGAAAGATATTTCGTCTAGGTGTATTGTATGCTGGCTTTGCATTCATCATCTCTTTAATCAGAGAAGTGGTAAAAGATATGGAAGACCGCGAAGGTGATCGAAGACATGGATGCAAAACCATGCCCATTGCTTGGGGTATGAATGCGACCAAAGTATTTGTAGCGGTTTGGATCATTGTGTTGATAGCAGTATTGTTGGTATTACAAGTCTATGTTGTATCACAGTTTCAGTGGTGGATCAGTGCATTGTACTGTGTTGTTGCCATTGTTGTACCGCTGCTGATGGTTTTGAGAAAACTCTATCCCGCACAATCACCTGCTGAATTTCATCGCCTGAGTACGATGATTAAACTGGTGATGCTGACGGGTATTCTATCCGTGGTCTTTTTTTATTTTTATATCTAATGCCTGCATATCCATCTATCATCCTTGCATCGCAATCGCCCAGAAGAAAAACCTTACTTGAGTGGGCTGAAGTTCCTTTCGAAGTGATTGTGAAAGAAACAGCAGAGAGTTTTCCTGATGATCTGCCGATTCCTGAAGTGCCTGTACATATTGCCTTGAATAAAGCTTTAGCTGTACAACAACATGTGCAAAATGCATATCATGGTGTGTATAAACAAAGTATCATCCTTGCTGCTGATACGGTGGTCGTATTAGACAATCGCATCATTGGTAAGCCGGCAGATAGGGCAGAAGCCATACAAACACTCAAAGCATTATCAGGAAAAACACACCAGGTAATTACGGGTGTTGTTTTATTAAAAGAAGATGAGCGTATTAGTTTTGCCGATACCACAGCAGTATCTTTCCATGAAATCTCCAATGAGGATATCGAATTTTATGTAGACAAATACCAGCCTTACGACAAAGCAGGTGCTTATGCTATTCAGGAGTGGATTGGCGTAGCTGGTATTCAAAAAATTCATGGCGATTTCTACAATGTCATGGGCTTACCCGTGAGCAGAGTCTTGCAGGAATTGAAACGCTTTTTGTAATTTGTAGTATGTAAACCCCCGGTGAAGTATTTGCGTAAATACGATCACCATGACAGAGCGTTTACTCCAGTATATCTGGAAGAATCAATTATTCAACAGAGAGCAACTAACTACAGCCAGCGGAGAAGAGCTGACGATTTTATTCCCGGGCCATTGGAATTTTGATCAAGGTCCCGATTTCCTCTTGGCACGCATCAAGATAGGCAGCACCATACTCGTAGGTAATATTGAATTGCACTTAAAAGCTAGCGATTGGATGCAGCATCAACATCACCTGGATGTGCAATACAACAATGTAGTATTGCATGTGGTGCTGCACCAAGATAGCAATGTACAATTGGCAAATGGTGCCAGAGTGGCTGTGTTGGATGTATCATCGCGGATATCCAGACTATTGTTAGATCAATACCAAAGCTGGATGCACTCACCTGCAACGATTGCCTGTGGTGCTAAATGGAATGGTATCCCGGATTTGACGATACAATCATGGAAAGACAGGCTCATTACAGAGCGATGGATGCGAAAAACCAAATCGGTACAGCAATCACTTACGGATCATCACCACTGGGATGAATTGCTGTGGCGTATGCTGGCTGCCAATTTCGGATTGAAAGCTAATGCCGAATTATTCGCGTCAATTGCTGCATCATTGCCCTATTTGATCATTGCTAAAAACAGGCATGATCAAGAACAGCTAGAGGCATTGCTATTCGGGCAAGCACATTTGCTCGACAAACAGTTTACAGATGAGTATCCCATCTCACTGCAAGCGCAGTATCAATTCCTGAAAAAAAAGTATCGCTTAATACCTGCAGCTGCATTTCCGGTATTCTTGCGCATGCGGCCAGCTGCATTTCCTACGATTCGGCTTTCGCAATTGGCTGCTTTATTACACCAACATCCCAATCTATTCAGTAAAATTATTGAAGCAGATTCTGTCAAAGCAGTACAGTCTTTTTTTGATGTACAAGCATCCGATTACTGGTTAACCCATTATCGGTTTGATGAGATGAGTGCTTATTCCACGAAGAAACTAGGTGCAGATATGATTGTCAACATCTGTATCAATACAGTGTTACCCGTTTTGTTTTGCTACGGGCAAGCCATACAAGATTCAGCTATCATGGAAAGGGCATATGCATTCCTGATGCAATTACCTGCTGAGTCAAACAAGGCAATACGTATTTGGCAGGAGATGGGTATTCAAGTTAGGCATGCAGCCGACAGCCAAGCTTTGCTGGAATTGCGCAAACAATATTGCGATCAGAAAAAATGCCTTGATTGTGCACTTGGCCATGCCATCTTATACCAAACACCGAAACTGCTTTAACAAATCAGCAGCAGCGGATTAGCTGGTTCTTGTATCTCACCAATGAAAAGCAACATCCAGTTGAACATCTGGGTGCAAGCTCTTTTCAACAGGACAAGATCTGGCTATGCGTATCAATTGTTCTTTTTGTTCATCACTTGCTTGAAAAGCTGGTGAGAAATAGAGATGGCATTTGATGCCGGCAATTCTGCGCGGCGCATCGCTACTCATGATTTTGGTAATCTCAATACGTGTATTATCGAAATTGAGTTGCATATCTGCTGCGCGAATAGCCATAGTCGTAATCATGCAGGTGCCGTAAGCAGTAGCCACTAAATCAGTTGGTGAGAAGCGTTCGCCCCTGCCTTGGTTATCAGTGGGTGCATCGGTTTCAATACTGGTGCCGCTTTGAAGATGTGTGGCCTGTGTTCTTAAGTTTCCTTTATAAATTATCTCTGCAGTCATGCCTTATTTTTGTCTAAATTTACAAGCATCACCTCAATCTATGATCAGAAAGATCGGATTTGTCATCCTTTTATTATCAGTACTGCAAGTATCTGCTCAGCGCCGTGAATTAAGTGC
>DALYHN010000184.1:0-4757 GCA_031970875.1 Chitinophagaceae bacterium | reverse complement strand
TACGTAAATTTTGAGCGGCAAAATTAGGAGTTTTCACCCAGCCATAAAAGATACTAGCTGATTACTATGACCAATCATCAAGAAATCTTCCAATAAATATGGGTTTTCTGCAATTTCGCGCACCATGCGAAAGTGTCTATTGCTCATAGCGTTACTTTATTCAGGTATTGTACACGGACAGTCCACTACCTACAATGATGAAAAGCACGAAATCCTGATCAAAAAGGCCAAGGGTAAAATTGTTATCGACGGCAAACTGGATGAACAAGACTGGCAAATTGCAGAACCAAGTACGCCATTTCATCAGAATTTCCCCTTTGACACATCTCTTGCACAAATGCAAACCGTAGCAAGGGTTACTTTCGATGATAACTTCCTGTATATCAGTGGTGTTTGTTATCAGCCTAAGAATTATGTTGTTCAGGGCTTACGCAGAGACTATGGCAATGGCAGCACCGACATCTTTTTTGTTTGTATTGATCCCTTTCGCGATAAACTCAATGGGTTTTATTTCGCTGTAAATCCATATGGCGTTCAAAAAGAAGCCCTGATTGCCAATGGGGATGAAATGAATATTGACTGGGACAACAAATGGTTTACCGAAACCACCCAATACGAGGACAGGTATATTGTTGAGATGGCTATTCCATTTAAGACATTACGCTATAAAGTGACGGAAGGACTGAATGCTTGGAATATCAACTTTGCCAGAAACAATCTTTACCTGAACGAAAGAAGCAGTTGGGCGCCCATCGGAAGAAACTTCCGTATGGTTGACGTAACATTTGCCGGCAGAATGAACTGGGAACAAGCACCTCCCCAACAGGGCAAGAATGTATCCATCATTCCATACACAACAGTAAACGCTTCTGAAGACAAACTGCGCAACATTCCACTCAGTAGTGATGTTCAAGCCGGATTCGACGCCAAACTCGCAGTAACCCCCTCCCTGAATTTGGACATCACTGTGAATCCGGACTTTGCGCAAGCTGAGGTAGACAGACAAATCACCAACCTGAGTCGATTTGAGCTATTCTTTCCTGAAAGAAGACAATTCTTTTTAGAAAACAGTGACTTGTTTGGCGCTTTTGGGTACGACAATATCAATCCTTTCTTTTCCCGACGAATTGGACTTGGTAGAAATGTAAATAATGGACAGAATGTTAGGGTACCAATAGTAGCCGGAGCAAGATTGAGTGGAAGACTGAACAAAGATTGGCGTGTTGGGCTCTTAAATATGCAAACAGCCAAGAGTGCAGACTTTGGTTTACCTGCCACCAATTTTTCTGTAGCCGCTTTACAAAGAAGAATTGGCAGAAGAAATAACCTTGGCTTGATTGCAGTCAATAAAGACGAGTTCAACAATAAGCAATCCAACACAAGATTTAGCCGAACAGTTGGTATGGACTACAATATGGCTAGTGCAGATGGCAAATGGAGTGGTCAGGCTTTCGTGCATAAAAGTATTACCCCAAAGGATACTACTGGCCAATACGCAATGGCTGGGTTTCTTAGTTATAATACCCCTACTTTTTCCTTTGACCAAAGCTTTGAGAATGTTGGTACGAATTATAGAGCAGATGTAGGGTTTGTACCAAGAAATGGTTACTTACGCAGTGAGGGTAATACTGCACTGATTTTTTTCCCGTCAGATAAACGACTGAACAAACACATCAATAATTGGCGCATCAGTTTTGATTATGATGTGATATACGGCAAGAACAACAATAAAGTAACAGACCTTGATGCCGGTATGTTTTTCAGGATTGGTTTTCAGAATAGTGCCGAACTCAGCGGTGCATTGATTCGGATGGATTACACCTACCTCTTTTTCCCTTTTGACCCAACGAATACGGGCGGCAAAGAAATTGAAGCTGGTCGATCATACACTTATCTGAGTCAACGCTGGGGTTTTCGAAGCAATGCCAGAAAACGCTTTTTCTTTAATACCAATTTGCGCTTTGGACAATACTTTAACGGTAAAATCTTTCAATCGCAGAATAGTTTCAGCTATCGCATACAACCCTATGGGATTTTCAGCGTGGATGTGAACTATACGGGCATCAGACTACCTAATCCCTACAATAGTGCAGACCTATGGTTAATTGGTCCGAGAGCGGAAATCTCTTTCAATAGATCGCTCTTCTTCAATGCATTTATGCAGTATAATAATCAGGTTAATAATGTTAACCTCAACCTGAGACTGCAGTATCGCTTTAAGCCGGTGAGCGATTTCTTCCTCGTTTACATCGACAATTATTTTGCAACGGATGAGCCGGGCACGATGCTGGGTAACCACCCAGCCAGGGCTTTTCAAAGCAAAAACAGGGCATTGGTGGCTAAGCTGACTTACTGGTTCAACTTGTAATCCTGTTTTTCATAGGAACTAGCCCTTCTGACATGACCACGCAGGGTTTGCATGAGGATATTGGCGAATCTGGCAACTTTTCGATTGTACAAGGTTCTTAAAAGTGGTAAACCCTGTCTTTTTTTATTGCCCCTGTTTAGGCATTCCACCCTATTTTTGCGCCACAAAAGAAAAACGATCCCATGTCTGTATTAGTGAACAAGAACTCCCGCATCATCGTACAGGGTTATACCGGTACGGAAGGTACTTTCCATGCCACCCAGATGATCGAGTACGGAACGAATGTAGTGGGTGGTGTTACACCCGGAAAAGGCGGTAGCACCCACCTGGATAAGCCTGTATTCAATACTGTGGCAGATGCTGTGAAGCAGACAGGTGCCGATGTGAGCATCATTTTTGTACCACCCGCTTTTGCTGCAGATGCCATCATGGAAGCTGCTGAAGCAGGTATTGGTCTGGTGGTTTGTATCACAGAAGGTATTCCTGTGCAGGACATGGTTCGCGTGAAGAATTACTTGCAAGGCACGAATACTCGTTTGATCGGACCAAACTGTCCTGGTGTGATCACTGCAGGTGAGGCCAAAGTAGGTATCATGCCGGGCTTTATCTTCAAGCCAGGCCGTATTGGTATCGTATCTAAGTCTGGTACATTAACATATGAAGCTGCTGATCAGGTAGTAAAAGCTGGTTTGGGTATCACTACTGCCATTGGTATTGGTGGTGATCCGATCATTGGTACACCTACTGTAGAAGCAGTGAAATTGCTGATGGACGATCCTGAAACTGAAGGTATCATCATGATTGGTGAAATCGGCGGTGGCATGGAAGCTGAAGCTGCTCGTTGGTTGAAAGACAATATGCGCAAACCAGTGGTTGGTTTCATCGCAGGCCAAACAGCGCCTCCAGGCCGCAGAATGGGCCATGCCGGTGCCATCATTGGTGGTGCTGATGATACTGCTGAAGCTAAGATGAAGATCATGGCTGAGTGCGGTATTCATGTAGTAGCTAGTCCTGCTGATATTGGCAAGACCATGGCTGCAGCTTTGAAGAAATAATCAAGGTCTTTTTGATAGCAAACCCCGGCAATGCCGGGGTTTTTGTTTTCTTCACATTTCTTTATCAGGATATTGGGCACACCATTTGTGTAAACTGTTTTGGTTTGCATCATTGTATCAATCAATTTAGTACCACAACCATCCCTTATGCGATCAGCATTCATTTGCCTTCTTTCCATACTCAGTTTTTGGTGCACAGCACAAACAAGCTATTATGATCAGCAATGGAAACGAGTTGATTCACTCATTATACTGGCCCGACTGCCAAAGTCAGCATTAGACTTGACGAAGAAAATAGAACAGGCTGCTTTGAAAGAGAAAAATGAAGCACAGCAGTTAAAGGCCTTGCTGTATACACAAACCCTGACAGATGGTATCGAGAATCAACTAGACCTATCTACACAAATCAAACAATATCAAACGCGCCTTAATACTTTCAGTAAACCTGCACAGGCAATTGTGCATACCATTATTGCAAATACTTATCTCTATCATTTGCTGGAGAATCGCAGCTTCGGCAGAAATGCTTCCAATCTTACTGAACGATGGTCATTCAATCAAACTGACAGCATCATTCGCTATCATTTTGAACAAGCATTACAACTAAATGAGACAAAGTCGATACAACTAAAAGAATATCTACCCATCGTGATCAATAGTAAATACGCCTGGCCGGGAACAAGTGTTTATGATTTGATCATACAAGAAGCGATTGCCTACTATGCAAAACAGTTGGACCAAAGCAGTGCTAATCTGATCAACTACAAAGAAAAAAAGGCACAGCTATTACTGCCTTTTGATCAATTGATGCAACTACCACGTGACTCCAATAGTATAACACACATCGCAAAAGCCATTGCCCTATATCAACAATGGATGCAGTTACATACCAATGATCAGGATAAAAACTTGTTTGCGGCAATTGATCTACAAAGACTAAACTGGGCAAAACAAATACATGGGGATAATCAAAGCAATCAACATTACCTCAATGCACTACAAAAGCTATTGAAGCAGTGGCCATGTGAAGCCAGCTATCAAGTCTATTATCATTTAGCACTGGCTGATATGGAAAAAGCCATGAATTATAATCGACTTACCGATACCACCAACAGATTTCGCTATCTCGATGCGCTGCAACACATACAATTTGGTTTAGAACGTGCTACCGACACAACACTGCGAGCTGCATTGAAAGGCTTGGCCAAAAATATTCAGCAACCCAGTTTATCTGTCACAACAGAAGCTGTGCAGATACCGGCACAGCCCTTCAGGATCTTACTCAATTTCCGGAATACACAAACGGTGTATACACGCATCATCCGATTAACAGC
>DALYHN010000183.1:0-4774 GCA_031970875.1 Chitinophagaceae bacterium | reverse complement strand
GCAGGGGAGCAAATTTTATTAGTTAGTGTGCTCTGCGTAAACTCTGCTTACTCTCGTTCTCTGCGGTGAAAGGACCAATACAATTCCCCTTAGCAGGGGAGCAAATTTTATAGTTTGTATGCTCTGCGTTAACTCTGTTTACTCTCGTTCTCTGCGGTTAAGCGCTGTTAATCTTAAATAATGTACAATAAACAAAAAAGCGGGTTATTACACCCGCTATAATTAAAAGCTATTGAACGTGTCACTTACAAAGTACTCATATCAATCACGAAACGGTATTTCACATCACTCTTGAGCAAACGTTCGTATGCTTCGTTGATTTGATCCATGCGGATGAGTTCAATATCAGAAACAATATTATGCGCTGCACAGAAGTCGAGCATTTCCTGTGTCTCAGGCAATCCACCAATCAGCGAACCTGCAATACTCTTACGGCCAAAGATGAGGTTGAATGCAGGCACAGTAGCCGGTTGCTCAGGAGCACCCACGCACACCATCACGCCACTGGTGCGTAATAAGCCCAAGTAGAAATTATAATCGTGGTTGGCTGATACCGTATCGAGGATGAAATCAAAATAGCCTTTTACACTATTGATCTGGTTTTCATCTGAAGTGAGTATAAACTTATGTGCACCCAACCTGCGCGCATCGGCTTCTTTGGAAGCAGTATGGCTTAGCATGGTGACTTCTGCGCCCATGGCTACAGCCAGCTTTACGCCCATATGGCCAAGTCCACCCAAGCCCAGTACACCAACTTTGGTGCCTTTACCCACTTTCCAGTGGCGCAGCGGAGAGTAGGTAGTAATGCCGGCGCACAACAATGGCGCAGCTGCATCCAAGGGGAGGTTGTCGGCAATGCGCAGCACAAAGCTTTCATCTACCACAATAGAGGCACTGTAGCCGCCATGTGTATGTCCACCGCTTACTTTATCAGGAGCGCCATAAGTACCGGTAGAGCCATTGTGGCAATATTGTTCCAGTCCGTCTTTACAATTCTCGCACTCGCGGCAGCTATCTACCAGACAGCCTACACCTGCTTTGTCGCCTACTTTAAATTTTTTCACATGTGAGCCTACTGCAGTAACAATACCCACAATTTCATGACCAGGAACGCAAGGATAAACCGCATTATGCCATTCGTTGCGCACGGTATGCAGATCGCTGTGGCATACACCGCAGTATTGAATCTCTATCTGTACGTCATGTGGACCAGGCTGTCGGCGTTCAATCGTAAGTGGAACTAGGGGTGTGGTGGCACTTAAGCCTCCGTATGCTTTTGTTGGTGTCATGTTGGGGTTGTTTTTTGGAGTATTAAAGATAACCTCATTACTCAGTATGTATAGATTGTTTTTGTATGAAGCTTTAAGCGCAGATTTAATTAAGAATTAAAAATTAAGAATGAATAATTGAGGCGTAAGGCTTTTGAACAGAGGAACAAGGAACAGGGAAACAGAAGAACGTAGGAAGGGAAATCGAGGAAGGAGGGGTGAGAGCTGAAAGCTTAAAGCAAACGAACACAAGAACAATAGAACAATAGAACAATAGAACAGGGAACAGAGGAACAGGGAACAGAGGAACAGGGAACAGGGAACAGGGAACAGAGGAACAGGGAACAGAGGAAGGTAGAAAGCTTAGGGCTAAAGGCGTAAAGCAAATGAACAGAAGAACAATAGAACAGAAGAACATTAAAACAGAGGAAGGTAGAAAGCTTAGGGCTGAAGGCGTAAAGCAAATGAACAGAAGAACAATAGAACAGGGAACAGAAGAATGAAAATCGAGGGTCGAGTGTAGAGAAACGAAAAGTTCCAAAGATTAACAGCCAAAGACACTCCTTCGCCAAGGCTACGGTGTGCAAGCAAAAGACCTATGGTATGCTTTGTGGTTTAATCTTGTAATTCAATACCCCTCAGTCTCCTTCGGAGACAGCTCCCCTTAGCAGGGGAGCAAATATGTTATGATGATTCTTCGCGAAACTTTGCGTCTTAGTGCTTGTCCACCGAAGCTTTAGCGGTTTACCATCCGTAGCTTTAGCGAAGGGTGGAGGTGGGTCTCTGCGGTGAAAAGAACAATACAATTCCCCTTGGCAGGGAAGCAAATTTTATAGATAGTATGCTCTGCGCAAACTCAGTGGTCTCTGCCGCTCTGCGGTAAAAAAGAATCATTTAATTAAAGCCTAGTTTTTCACCAAGCCCTCCAAGCTTTTTTTCGCCACTTTGGCCTTGATGATACCCGCAGCTGTGCTGGTAATTTGTCCTTGTGCAAAATTGAAGGCAATACTGTCTTGCTCAATATTGAAATCGATATAATCAAGTGTTTCAACTGCATACTCGCTAGCCGGCATACCCTTATTAATTAAGTTCATCAAGGCTAGCTTGTCTTGTTCATTGGGTAGGTGAAAAAAGTCAGAGAATGAAACAAGCTTTTTGTTACCTGTATGGTAATTCAATGAATAGTATTCCGCATTCGGGTGGGCCGCATCGGTTCTTTGGCTATGGATGATGAAACAATAGCTGATCATGGTTTCATTCTTGTACACATAAGCCGGCTCTACAGTGAAACTATGCGGTAAAGACTGATTATTCCTGTCTTCAGGTTCAATTGGGTTTAGTCGGTTCGTGAATTGTTGCAATTTTTTGTTGAGCGCTTCCTTCGCCAATGCATTCAATTGGGTGTCGCCAGAATAACTTGGGAAGCTGATGCTGGTAGTTGTGTTATGAATGCTGTCGTATTGGTTCAGGCTATCCAAGCTAAATTCAGCAGGTAGAAAAAAGCGCTTGCCGGTAAATTCCGTGGTGATGGTGATACCACTGTCTTGTACCACTGCAGGTATAGAATCAATCTTGGTGGGTGCTTCGTTTTGTGTGGTGGAAGAGGCGCAAGCACTTGCCAATAAGAGCACACTGCTCATGATGAAGCCGTTAAAAAGATGCTTGCTGTTAAAGGTAGTAATGCTATGTTGCATGGAATTGCTTGTTTAGTTGGCTTCAGTTACGTGTGATATGCTTTGTCCAATATTCTTTGGCGTAAAGCAAGAATGCATTATTGCCAGAGAGCCATTGCTTATCCATGGTGTAGGTGCCACCGGTGTATCCACTGGGCGAACTCTTGACTTTGTCAACTCCCCTGAAAGCGTATTTGGTTTTGCCTTCGTACATGATGAGTTTGGTAGTAGCCGGTGAAAGATCGCTGGTGCATTGGTTCCTATAAATGACCCAAATCTCCGGTTCTCCGTTCTTGTCAAGATCAGTGAGGTGGATTTGTTTGCCGATGAATTGCTGAATTATATCAAAACCACAGTCTTCGATGAAGTCATAGATTCTCCAGATAAGCTTACTGCTATCACCAACTACAACAAGATGATAGGCATAGAGTGCAGCATTATGGGTAGGATAGCCGTCCATATCATTCTTGCCTGAGGGGTATTTTGTTTTTTGCGATAATAGCAGGTAATGCTGCTCGCCGTCTGCTGCCCATTTCACTGCTTGTACCAGTGAGCCTTCATATTTGAGTTGATTCGGAAGTGCATTTGCAGTAACAGCTGTGGTATTTATTTGTGCACTAAGCAATTGACAACCCAGTAGGCATAGCAATAGGAGTATGTTTTGTTTCATGATGATGGTGCGCGTTGTATTGATTTATGTGAAATGGGTATGTGTTATCTCGCCAAACGTGCGACAATCTGGCCATCGTTCACTACGACGGCATCGGCCTTGCCGTCACCATTCACATCCACAAAATAAGTGCCCTTGCTACCATAATAGGCGCTGCTGGCAAATACTTCGTTGGGACCAAAACTTCTGCCATTAGAGCGTCTTACCGTAATGCCATCATCATTCACCACAATGGCATCAGCTTTGCCATCGCCAGTAACATCGGCAAAGAAAGTACCTCGACTTCCCCAATAACCATTGCTTGTCCAGTCTTCGTTGATAGAAAACGTAGTACCGGTAGATTTTCTGACAACTATTTTATCATCATTCACTACAATCGCATCAGCTTTGCCGTCGCCATTCACATCTGCGAAGAAAGTGCCTTTGCTGCCATAGAAAGCACCGTTGCTCCAATCCTGATTATTGCCAAAAGACATGCCATTAGAACGTTTCACTACAATGCCACTTTTGTTCACCACCACTGCATCAGCTTTACCATCTCCGGTAACATCCACGAAGTAGGTACCTAGATTACCATAATAGGCGCCATCTGTCCAATCGCTTGAGAGGTCAAAGCTAGTTCCGTTAGAGAGGCGAGCACTGACTCTGTCTTCATTTACTACAATCGCATCTGCTTTTTTGTCGCCATTTAAATCTGCGAAATACGTTGCTCTGGAGCCGAAATAAGCGTTGTATGTCCAGCTCTGTGCAACAGACATGCCGAAAGTTGAAGCAGTTCGAACAGTGATCTTATCATTGTTCACCACGATGGCATCAGCTTTTTTATCGCCATTCACATCCGCGAAATAGGTACCCTTGGAACCATAAAAAGCTTGGTTGACAAGCGTGGTATTGAATCCATTAAACTGCGCCTTCACCAATTGTTGCGCAAGTAGAAAGCATAGTAAAGCGAAGATTGTTTTGGGGGTAGGTGATTGTTGCATGTGTGTAGGTTATTGTTCAGGAAATCTAGCCGAGTTATATTTTGTAATGTACAAAATGTGGGGTGAAAAATCAATGGGTGGTAGATGGTAATGCTTAAGCAAATTGCAAGTAGAACAGAAGAAGAAAAGAAGAAAAGAAGAAAAGAACAAAAGAACAAAAGAATAGGGAACTAGGAACAT
>DALYHN010000182.1:0-4805 GCA_031970875.1 Chitinophagaceae bacterium | reverse complement strand
TTGTTTGTTTGCATGACAAACGTAGATTAGTTTATATTATAAACCAAATTATTTTTCAGATTATTTTTATGGAATTGATTTTCAATAACTTGATTTGAAATAAAAAACCCCGACGATACCGTCGGGGCTATTATTCACTCAGAACTAAGCTGATTATTTGTACTGTGGCATGATGGATTTAGCCAAATCAGTCATCTTCTTGATATTACCTTCATCCAGGTTACCCTTTTTGAAATCGGCCAATACATCTGGCAGTTTGTTCTCCATTTCAGTCAAGAAATGTGCTTCAAACTCCTTCACCTTGCTAACAGCTACTTCGCGCAGCAGACCCTGCGTACCCAAGTAGATGATCGCAACCTGCTTTTCAACAGGGAATGGTGTATACTGAGGCTGCTTCAGGATTTCTACGTTACGAGCACCTTTATCCAGTACCAGTTTCGTAGCGGCATCCAAATCACCACCGAATTTAGAGAAGGCTTCCATTTCGCGGTAGAGGGCCTGATCAAGTTTCAGGGTACCTGCTACTTTCTTCATGGATTTGATCTGTGCGTTACCACCCACACGGCTTACAGAGATACCTACGTTGATCGCTGGACGGATACCTGCGTTGAACAAGTTACCTTCCAAGAAGATCTGACCATCAGTGATAGAGATTACGTTGGTAGGGATGTATGCAGATACGTCACCAGCCTGTGTTTCGATGATTGGCAGGGCTGTTAAAGAACCACCACCTTTTACCAAGTGCTTGATAGATTCTGGTAAATCGTTCATGTTCTTCGCAACATCATCGTTACCGATCACTTTCGCAGCACGCTCTAACAAACGGCTATGCAGATAGAATACGTCACCAGGATATGCTTCACGACCAGGAGGACGACGCAGCAACAGCGATACTTCGCGGTAAGCAACAGCCTGTTTAGACAAATCATCATAGATGATCAATGCAGGACGTCCAGTATCGCGGAAGAATTCACCAATCGCAGCACCAGCAAATGGTGCGTAGAACTGCTGTGGAGCAGGGTCAGCGGCAGAAGCTGCTACGATAGTGGTGTATTGCATGGCACCATTGTCTTCCAAAGTCTTCATCACACCGGCGATGGTAGATGCTTTCTGGCCAATGGCAACATAAATACAGTATACAGGTTTGCCTGCATCAAAGAATTCTTTCTGATTGATGATGGTATCGATACAGATGGCAGTTTTACCAGTCTGACGGTCACCGATTACCAGCTCACGCTGACCACGACCGATGGGGATCATGGCATCGATGGCCTTGATACCAGTCTGCAGAGGTTCTTTTACTGGTTCGCGGTAGATAACACCAGGGGCTTTACGCTCCAGTGGCATTTCATAAAGTTCGCCAGCGATAGGACCCTTACCATCGATAGGCTCACCGAGGGTATTGATCACACGACCAACCAGACCCTCACCCACTTTGATAGAAGCGATCTGACCAGTACGACGTGCTTTATCACCTTCTTTGATCTCGGTAGACTCACCCATCAACACCACACCCACATTGTCTTCTTCGAGGTTCAAAGCGATGGCTTTCACGCCATTCTCAAACTCAACCAGTTCACCGGCCTTAACATTGTTCAGACCGTAAACACGGGCGATACCGTCGCCCACCTGCAGCACCGTACCCACTTCCTCTAATTCAGCAGCAACATTGTAGTTGCTTAACTGCTGACGCAGTATCGCTGAAATTTCATCTGGTTTGATTTCCACCATATTGCAAAATTTGAAGTTGTTAGATTATCTGATGTTTGACACGAAAATGTTTTTCGTGAATTGTTTTTTGATATCGCGAAGATCGCGCTGAATACTCAGGTCGATCACGTTGTTATTGAATTCAAGTACGAAGCCGCCAATCAATTCCTCATCCACATCTGCTTCCAACTGAATCTTATCGAAAGCACCATTGCTTTCTTTCTTCAGTTGATTGATGATTTCATCTTTTGCGGATGCATCTACTGGTGTAGCCGTAGTGATCTTCACTTTACGGATACCCTTGATGGCATTGTATTGGTCTTCAAAAGCTTCAATGATATCTGGCAGGTTGGCTTCTCTGCTCTTGTTCAGCAATAATCTGCTGAAAGCAATCGTCAGTTCACTCTTCACACCTTGCTTAATCACTTCACTCAGGATCGCCGTCTTTTGATCTGCACGAATCACCGGACTGCGCAGTACGCTCACAAACTCACGGCTTGCTTTGCATACCGCCCGCAGGTACTGCATATCGCTATTCACCTGCTCCAGTTCGTTTTTTTCAACGGCCAGATCAATCAGGCTTTTCGCATATCGTGCTGCTAAACGTGGGTTCTGCATAATGCTTAATTCTGTTAGGTCTTAGTTCAGCTTAACTTCTTCAGCCAGTTTCTTGATGTATACTTCCTGTGCTGACTTATCAGCCAGTTCTTTACGCAATACTTTCTCTGCTACTTCAATGACCAGGCTACCTACCTGATTCTTCACATCAGTAAGCGCTGCATTCTTCTGCTGAGTAATCGCCAATTGTGCGTCAGCAACGATACGATCGTATTCGCTTCTGGCCTTCTCTTTGGCTTCACTCACCATTTTATCAGCCTGCTCTTTCGCTTCCTTGATCATGCGTGCACGCTCTTCACGCGCCTGCTGCAACAACACTTCATTTTCATTCTTCAACTGCGCCATTTCAGCCTTAGCCTTATCAGCACTGGCAATAGCATCAGCAATACCTGTTTCACGCTCTTGCAAGCTCTTCAGGATGGGCTTCCATGCAAAGGCCTTCAGAATGAAAAACACCACGATGAAAGCGATAAAGTTCCAAACCAATAAACCTAAAGGCGGTTGTAATAATTCCATGTTATATCAGTTTCTGATGTTTGAGAGATAAAATACTGCATCCTTTGCCCTGTGCATTGGATGCAGTAATGTGTTGGGCAATTACGCCTTGAATACAGCCAGCAGACCAGCTACAGCGGCCAGCAGGGCAACACCTTCTACGAAGGCGGCAGTCAAGATCATAGCGCCACGGATGTCGTTAGCAGCTTCAGGCTGGCGAGCGATGCTTTCAGTAGCACCCTTACCAATCTGACCGATACCGATACCAGCACCAATCGCAGCCAGACCAGCACCGATCGCACCACCGAGGTGAGACATGCTAACATCCAGCAAGTTGTTCAACATTGACATACTATTTGTGTTTAATGGTTCCTAATCAATGATGCCCATGCTCATCATGGTGATCGCCGTGTTCAAATGCCTGACTGATAAACACCGCCGTTAAGTTGGTGAAGATGTAAGCCTGGATGAATGCAACCAGTACTTCGATCAGGTAAATGAATACTGCTAATGCGATGAAGATAGGTGAAGAGCCAAAGCCCAACGCCGAGTTCATTGCACCAAAGATGAATATGAGGATGATGAAACTTAAAATGATCACGTGACCGGCAACCATGTTCGCGAAGAGACGAATCATCAAAGCGAAAGGCTTGGTGAAGATACCCATGAGCTCCACAGGCAGCATCAGCAATTTCACTGGCACAGGTACACCGGGGAACCAGAAGATATGGCCCCAGAAATGCTTATTGGTACTGAAGATGATCACTACGAAAGAGATCAGGGCCAATACACCTGTTAAAGCAATATTACCTGTTACGTTGGCTGATCCTGGAATCAAACCAAACAAGTTATTGATCAGAATAAAGAAGAATACGGTCAGCAAATAAGGCATGTACTTCTCATATTTCTTGCCCAAGTTGGTCTTACCTACTTCATCACGTACAAACAGAATCACCGGCTCAACCATGTTCTGGAAGCCACTTGGTGCCTGCTTGCCGCCTTGTGCTTTGTATTTGCCGGCAACCTTAGTCATCAATACAACCAGAATCACCAATGCCAAAATCATCTGCACTACGTTACGCGTCATAGAGAAATCGTACACATGTACCGCTTCATCAAGTGTACCATCTTCCTTCACTGCTACAATATGACCATGCTCCAACTTATAACCGTTGTGTGCTTCATGACCATGATGGAAAGCTGATGACATAAACACAGACAAACCACGCTCAGGTGAATATAGAATCACCGGCAAAGGAATGGTTGCATGAAAATCGCCTAGTGTAAAGAAGTGGAACTCATGGCCATCGGTGATGTGCTCCATGATTACCTCGCTAGGGTTAATAGCTTTAGGGGCACCTGCTTCATGTGCACCGGCTTCATGACCGGGTGCATCAGATGCAAATGAAGGCATAGAAATTGTCAACAAAAAAAGGCCGAAAGCCGCTACCAGCAAAGATTTCACATGTTTCAGCACCATAGCCGTTCCGAAATTTGGCGCAAAGATAGGGGTATGGGGGTGAAAAGGCAGATTTTCAGAATTGGATTTTGGAAGAAATTTTGCCCTTTAGACAAAGCCCAATGCCAGTATGCTTATCAGGACAAAGCCGCCTTTTTTGCAAACTGCATTTCATGTAGGCGGGCGTAGAAACCACCCTGAGCCAAGAGGTCGTCGTGCGTACCAATTTCTTTCACTTCACCTTTATCTAATACAATGATTCTGTTGGCTTTGCGGATGGTAGACAATCTGTGGGCGATGATAATAGAGGTTCTACCCTTAATCAAAGTATCTGTTGCCTGCTGAATCAACTGTTCACTTTCCGTATCAATCGACGATGTGGCTTCATCCAAAATCAGGACTGAAGGATTGTAGAGTAAAGCCCGCACGAAGGAAATGAGCTGGCGCTGACCTAGACTCAGGGTACTACCCCTTTCCATGACATGATAATCATAGCCGCCCGGTAATTGCATAATGAAATCGT
>DALYHN010000181.1:0-4861 GCA_031970875.1 Chitinophagaceae bacterium | reverse complement strand
GCAAAGTTCAAGACCTTTGGTTGCGGCTCTGCTATTGCTTCTTCTTCACTCGCAACTGAGTGGCTGAAAGGTAAAACTGTTGATCAGGCTTTGGCAATCGACAACATGGATATCGTTGAAGAGCTGAACCTGCCTCCTGTAAAAATTCACTGCTCTGTACTGGCTGAAGATGCGATCAAAGCAGCGATTAACGATTACAGAAAGAAGAATGGTTTGGAAGAACTGGTATTTGAAGAAAAAGGTGTACACTAATGAGTACTGTTGCAACAGATAACGCCATTTATGTAAGCGATAAGGCCAAGAAAAAAGTGGCCCAGCTGATGGAAGATGCAGGTATCGCCAATGATACCAGCTATTTCCTGCGCGTAAGTGTGGTAGGCGGCGGTTGTTCTGGTTTGAGCTATAAGCTGGATTTTGACAATGAGCAAAAGCCCATGGATCAGGTGTTTGAAGACAATGGCGTAAAAGTGGTAACTGACCTCAAGAGTTTTTTATACCTCGTGAATACAGAACTTGATTTTTCTGATGGTCTGAACGGAAAAGGTTTTTATTTCAATAACCCCAATGCGAGCCGTAGCTGCGGATGTGGTGAAAGTTTCGCTGTTTAGACATAGTAAAATTGCAAAAGAAGACTGAAGGGATCGGGTAACCGATCCCTTTTTGTTGAAAAGCATAAAGCGTTTCTAAAATTGCGCTAATCCTTAGGGTATTGCATAATATCCACTAGTTTTGACCGCATGTGGATGATCTGCAAAAAAGAATTGAGCCAATTTTTCAGCGGCCTTACAGGCTACCTCGCTGTAGTGGTTTTCTTATTGCTGAATGGGTTATTCTTATTTGTTTTTCCAGACACCAATATGCTGGATTTTGGTTATGCTTCACTTGCACCCTTCTTTGATCGTTGTCCCTTCATCTTATTGTTTCTAGTTCCGGTAGTCACCATGCGCAGCATGGCAGATGAATACAAATCAGGCACATTTGAATTGCTTAAAACCCTGCCCCTTACTAACCGGCAAATTGTTTGGGGTAAATTCTTAGGCGCATGGTTGATTGTTTGCATTGCACTCTTGCCAACCATTGTGTATGCGTTTGCTATTCAAAGTTTAAGTGTGACTGGCGGTATAGACATTGGTGCAACCATTGGTAGTTATATTGGACTTTTTCTACTGGGTGCTGTCTTCACAGCGATAGGTATTTTGGCAAGCAGTGCCACGAATAATACGGTTGTGGCATTTATCATTGGCGCATTCGCTGCATTTCTTTTATATAATGGCTTTGAGGCTTTGAGCAAACTGCCTGTATTTGCCGGCGGTATGGATTACTATGTCGAAATGATCGGCATCAATTTTCATTATAAAAGTATTAGCCGTGGCGTAATTGATGTCCGCGATTTATTGTATTTCGGTGTATTGGTTAGTCTGCTCATGTATTTCACTCAACAAAACATGCATCAACGTTAATGGCACAGAAAAGACAACAATACATGCGTTGGCTGATTGGCCTGATTACATTGGTGATTGCGAGCTATCTGCTTTCAAACCTCTATCTGCGCTATGATTTAACAGCTGAAAAGCGTTATACGCTTAGTGCTTCAACAGTACAGCTGCTAAAGGATATTGATACTTTGTCAGAAGGCGGTGTTGATATCACCGTATTTCTGGATGGAGATTTACCCGCTGATTATCGCAAGCTCAGTGCCTCAACAGAAGAGTTGCTGAATAATTTCAAGCAGCTTTCCGGTGGCATGATTAACGTGAAATTTGAAAAGCCTGGTGAATCATTAGATGATACTGCGCGACTGGCATTGTATGATAGTCTTGCACGCATTGGTGTGGTATTTGAAAATGCAGAGGAGATATCTAACAATAAGGATGCTGCAACTTCTAGACTGATTATTCCAAGTGCATTGGTACAGTATGGCAATAAAATGCCTATTGCCATTGATTTGAGGAGTAGTAGAAAAATCTTTCGCCAGTTTAATGTAATCAATGATGTGCCGCAAGAAGATGTAGAAGCAACGAGAAATGCTGCCGAAGCATTATTGGAATATAAGTTCGCAAATGCGATAGATAAGCTTACCAGAACGAAAGTACCTGTTGTGGCTTATGTTATTGGTAATGGACAACCGGATTATCCGCGTGTGACTGATTTGGTGAATACCTTAAAGAATGAATATCGCTTAGGTATTTTCGATTTGAAGCAATCCTATCCTGATCCTGCGCAGATTGATGCTTTGCTGATGGTGAAACCATCCAAGCCTTTTACTGATGAAGATAAATTGAAGCTGGATCAATACATCCTGAATGGTGGTAAGGTGATTTGGATGATTGATAAGTTGTATGCAGAGATGGATAGTTTGCTAAGAAGTCAGCGCGACTTTGTGGCTTTCGACAGAGGATTGAATATTGACGATCTCTTGTTTAAATATGGTGTTCGCATCAACAGTGATTTGGTGCAAGACTTGAACTGCTCTAAGATACCGATGGTGATTGGGCAGAATGCAGATGGCAGCCCGCGTATGCAAAGAATTCCATGGCCTTATTATCCGTTTCTATCCGGTCATCAACCAAATCCCATTTCCAGAAATTTGGATAGGGTATTGCCGCTTTTTCCTTCCTCTATTGATACAGTAAAAGCACCGGGTATTACTAAGACGGTGCTATTGGCCACAGATACCAATAGCAGAAGATTACAAACACCGGCAATGGTGAGCTTGAATAGTGTTAGAACAGATGAAGATTTCGCTAGCTTTCAAAAAAGCTATATCCCTGTTGCAGTTTTGTTGGAGGGTCAATTTCAATCACCTTTCGCATATAGACTAAGTCAGGAAGCCTTAGATTCTTTACAACGAAATACAGGTAAGCCATTTATCACGCAAGCAGCCAAGTCTGGTAAGCAGATTGTGATTGCAGATGGAGATATTGTTACCAATATGGTTTCGCAAACCCAAGGTACCATGCCGATGGGTATGATTCCTTTAGAAAATTATCGTTTTGCCAATCGGGAGTTCATGCTCAACTGTGTAGATTATTTGGTAAGTGATCGCGCTTTGTATGAGAGCAGAAATAAGGATTTTGTCTTGCGTTTGCTGGATAAGGAGAAAGTTGCGCGTGATCGTGGGTTTTGGCAATTGATCGGTATTGGTATCCCCATTTTATTGATTATTTTGTTGGGATTCTTTATTCAATGGCGCAGGAAGTCGACTTTTGCTGGGCCCTCAATGTAAATTATGATGACACATCAACTGGAGTATATTGTTTTTGGTATTGTATTGGTAATTGCACTGGTCTTTGATTTGGGCCTTTTAAGTAAGAAAAATACAGTGATCACGATTAAGTCGGCTTTATGGCAGGCTTTGTTCTGGGTAGCGCTTGGTCTAGCTTATTGTGTATTCATTTGGGTGCAGGATGGACAAACTTTAGCATTAGAATATCTGAGTGCTTATCTCATGGAGAAGAGCTTAAGTATCGATAATATTTTTGTCTTTACCATCATCTTCACCGCTTTTGGTGTGAAAGAGAAAAACTTCTCGCGTGTATTATTGATTGGGGTATTGCTGGCGATAGTCTTCAGGGTGCTTTTCATTACCGTAGGCGTGGCTTTAGTGAAGCAATTCGAATGGGTGCTATATATATTTGGTGCATTCTTGTTGTATACGGGTATCAAAATGTTTACGACCAATACGGAAGAAGCATTTGATCCCAAGGAGAGTAAAGTGTATCGTTTTCTGCAGCGATTCTTGCCTTTGGTGCCGCATGATGGCGGTGGTCGTTATATCATACGTGAAAATGGGAAGCCAGTGTACACTACTTTGTTTGTAGTTGTGGTGATGCTTGGCGCTATTGATCTGGTATTTGCATTGGATTCTATTCCAACAGTAATGGGTATATCCAGAGACAATATGGTGATTTATACCTCGAATATTTTTGCTGTGTTGGGCTTGCGTTCCTTATTCTTTTTACTGCGTGGTGCCGTATCAAGATTTGACTATCTACAGCAAGGAATTGCCATCGTATTAATCTTCATTGGTGTAAAAATGTTGGGCGAGCATTTTATTGCTGAATGGGTGAGTAAGACTGTAGTAGTAAGTATTTCGCTTGCTATGATTGTGATCTGTATCAGCGGCTCTATTTTCTATTCTATCTTCATGCAGAAAAAAGGTTTGCCCAAAGATCAGGGTGATGCTTCTCAAATCAGCTAAATGGCTTCATATCAGTTGCAAGATATTGCCCGTATGATTGGTGCAGGTGTTCCTGCTGCTAATCATACCATTGAGTATTTGCTGACTGATAGCCGAAAATTATTGTTTCCGCAGTTAAGCTTATTCTTCGCCTTGCCTGGCCCCAGAAGACATGGGCATAGCTTTATCCCAGAGCTTTATGCGAAAGGCGTGCGTTGTTTTGTGGTAGAGGAAGCGATAGATCAGGTGGCTTTTCCTAATGCTGTAGGATTGATCGTGCCCAATGCGAAACAAGCATTACAACAATTGTCCACACATCACCGTCGGCAATTTCATTATCCTGTTATTGGTATTACTGGTAGTAATGGTAAAACCATTGTAAAGGAATGGCTGTATCAATTGCTACAAGAGAAAGAAAATATTGTTAGAAGTCCGCGTAGTTATAATTCGCAAATTGGCGTGCCGCTTAGTCTATGGCAAATGAATGCGCAGCATAGTCTGGGTATTTTTGAAGCGGGTATTTCTCAGCAAGGTGAGATGCAGGCTTTATCAGAAATGATTCAACCGGATATCGCCGTGCTGACCAATATCGGTGAAGCGCATAATGAGGGCTTTGCGAATCATGCAGCAAAAGCAAAGGAGAAAGCTTTGCTGTTTCAGCATGCTGGAAAGATAGTGGTT
>DALYHN010000180.1:3468-4880 GCA_031970875.1 Chitinophagaceae bacterium | reverse complement strand
GAAGTAAAGCTGGGCTTTGTACAGCCTGATGGTGGTGCAACTGTTTGGGCCGATTTCAACGATAAAGAAGATCAGTATTTCGGTTGGCCCATCTGGCGTCCTGATGGCAGCACTTTATTGGTGCAGTGGATTAACCGTGGACAAGATCATCTGAAAATTTTTGATGTAGCACCTGCTAGTGGTAGCAAAAAATTGATGTATGAAGAAAAGCAGAACAGCTGGGTTGATTTGGAAGATGGTGCCGGTGGAAGAATTACTTTCTTATCCAATGGAAAGGATTTTATTCTGAGCAGTGATAAAACAGGTTGGAACCATCTCTATCTGCATAATGCAGATGGTAGTTTGAAGAATGCCATCACCAATGGTGCTTTCACTGTGCTGGATGTAAAATATATCGATGAGAAGAGTAGACAAGTGTATTTCACTGCTCGTTGTAAAGAGAACTCTGCACGTATTGATTATTACAGTGCCAAGTTGAATGGAACTGAGATCAAGCGTTTAAGTTTTGGTGAATTCGATCATAACGTGAACGTATCTCCAACCGCGAAATATTTTATCACTACTTACAGCAATGTAGCTACACCTACAGCCATGAGTCTGTTAGACAATAAGGGCAAGCAGATTCGTCAGTTGGGTAGTGCTAAAGGTGCAGATATGGATAGCTACAATATGGCTAAGACAGAAGTAATCCGCATCAAGAGTGAAGATGGTTTGTTTGAGCTGCCTGCAGTAGTTACCTGGCCGATGAATATGGATCCCAATAAAAAATATCCAATGCTGATCAGCATTTATGGTGGTCCCAATGCAGGTACGGTATGGGATCGTTGGAACTGGAATATGAACCGTCAGTGGTATGCAAAGGAAGGATTGATTCAGGTGGCATTCGATCACCGCGCTAGCGGACAATTCGGTAAGCAAGGTGTGGCTTATATGCACCGCAACTTAGGCAAATGGGAAATGAAAGATTATATGACCATGGCGAAATGGTTTATTGAGAAAGGTTATGCGGATGCTTCTAAGATTTGTATTACCGGCTTCAGCTATGGTGGTTATATGAGTAGTCTTGCTTTAACCATGGGTGCAGATGTGTTTACACATGGTATGGCTGGTGGTTCTGTGATCAGATGGGAATTGTACGATAGCCATTACACAGAGAAATTCATGGATACACCACAAGAAAACCCAGAGGGCTATAAGCAAGGTAATGTGCTTAATTACGTTGATAAGTATAAGGGCATGTTGCAGATTGTACATGGTACAATGGATGACAATGTGCATATGCAGAACAGTATTCAGTTGATCAGTGCTTTGCAGGATAAAGGCAAAGACTTTGAATTCATGTTATATCCTAATGGTCGTCATGGATGGGGTGGTGCCAAAGGTGTTCACTTCAATAACTTGAAGACTAAGTT
>DALYHN010000180.1:0-3368 GCA_031970875.1 Chitinophagaceae bacterium | reverse complement strand
AGATCTTGTTCAACAGGCTGATTCATAGAATTGTAGCGTGTGCCACCCTTTGGATAATAACCCAATTCTGTTCTCAATGAGATGAAATTACCTACAAGGCGTGAACTAAAATAGAAAGCACCACCAACGGCATTGCTTTTATCAAAATTGGGTGCCAGTGTACCGGATGTGTTTACATTATTGGTTACGAGTCCGGCTAATAGACCGATTTCACCTTTTTTCTTTTGTGCCTGAGCGCCAAAGCCAATAAGCGTGGCAGCCATCAGAATGAGCATTTTTTTCATGCAGTTAGTTTTAGATACTGCTAAAATAGCTGCTTTTGTTAATATGTGGGCATGATAAAGCCCGTCAGTGGGTGACGGGCTTTATCAACTGGGGTGTAACAGCTTGTTTTATTGTTTGATGCTCTTCAGCATTTCTGCCACTGCTGCTTCTATTTGTGTGTCCTTGCCTTTGATGAACGCATCATAAGGTAGTGTTACACGAATATCTGGTTCAAGTTGGAAGTTTTCCAATAGTCTTTGCTCTTTTACGCCATAGTTGCCAATCATAGGAATACCAAATACCATCGTAGGATCAATCTGGGTTTCCCACCACACAGAAGTACTGGTTCCCGGAACAGGCATGCCAATCAGTTTACCAATACCTTTCGCACGATAAGCATAAGGGAATGTATGTGCATCGCTGTAGTTGGCTTCACTCATTACCACACAACTTGGTTTATACCATTTGCCCTGTGGTTCTCCGCCTTCTGCATTAAAGCCATAAGGTTTGAAAGTGATATAGTTTTTGCCTGCAAGGAAATTAGACAAATCCTCATGCAGCCAACCGCCGCCATTGAAGCGAGTATCTACAATCAATGCTTGTTTACCGGCATTGCGGCCCAGCACTTCTTCGTACACTGTTCTATAGCTACCATCATTCATCCCCTGAACATGCACATAGCCCACTTTTCCGTCGCTAAGTTTTTCTACCATTTTGCGCATGGTGTTTACCCATCGATCATACAGCAGTCCTTGTTCGTTCGCAATTGGTTTGATGCTTTCTTCATAGCGTTCTTTATTTACGGGATCAAAAACAGTAAGCAATACATTATTGCCTGCTTTTCTGTTCAGCAGTTTTGCCCAATCTGCATCAGCGGTAATGGCAGTGCCATCAATCTGCTCAATAATATGTCCGGCCCTGATTCTGCTGACAGCAATGTCTACGGGTCCGCCTTCAATTACTTCTGTGATGACTAGTCCATTGCCACTAATGAACTCATCGTAGAATAAACCGAGTGAAGCAGTCTGATCTCCATTGGGGTTTTGTGGCGAGTAACGACCACCGGTATGTGAGGCATTGAGTTCGCCCAACATCTCACTCAGCAATTCCTGAAAATCATAATTGTTGTTGATATGTGGTAAGAACCTCGCATAAGCTTTTTTATACAATTCCCAATTCACACCATGCAGTTTGGGGTCATAGAATTTCTTCTTCACTTGACGCCATGCATGATGGAAGATATAATTGCGTTCACCCGAAGGGTTCAGCGTCATTTCACTGCGCACACCAATAGGCGTTATTCTGCCACTTTCCGGTTCTAATTTGGCAAAGCCGCCACCTGCTTGCAGCAGCAGCCATTCGCCATCTGGTGAGAGGCGGATATCACTGCCGCTCAGTTTGGTAATCACTTTTGTTTCTCTGGTGCGTAAATCCAGTTGCCAGAGTTCTGTTGTTCGTTCATTAAAAGCAGTGTACCAAAGTTTATCTCCAGCAGGTGCCAGTACATAACTACCGAGCGTCATGGAAGCTGGTGTTAACCTGATTTTCCGCTGATCTGTTCTGTTTAGATCAGGTACCCAGTTGAGCTTAGCAAGTGAGTCTTTTTTCCTCCAAGTACTGTCTTTTTTGATTTTATCTTCTCTCTCTTTGAGCAAGGCATAATCTTCTTTACTCAGTCTGAATTTATCATAAGCTTCCTGATCAAAGAAAGCAATGAATACATCGGTCTCTCTTGAACCTTGTAAAGCCAAAGATTTTCTACCCAGTTTATCTGTTACCCAAAGCACGGCTTTGCCGTCAAATGCCCATTCAATGCCGCCATCCTGAAAACCACTCTGGGTGATATCGTAGCCCTTTGGCGTAGACCCATCTGCTTTATGTAAGACCACATCACTGGAACCGTAGCGACCCTGGTTACTTCTTACTGCCAGCCATTTGCTGTCGGGACTCCAATCATATTCCTGATCACCATCACGATAAGAAAAGTTTACGCCAAGAGGGATAATGGTGGTACTTGTTTTCTTTTCTAAGTTGAACACACGTAAACTATTGCGCTCTTCCAGATAAGCAATGGATTTGCCATCCGGCGAAACTGCAGGTTGAAATTCTTCTTTGGGTGTTGCGATAACAGCTTCTTCTTTTAGAATAGTGGCAGCATAGAAATAAGGTTCTTCTTTTCTGCTGATACTGGTTTGATAAATATCCCAGCTATCATTTCTTTCAGTAGAATAGAACAAGGTTCTGCCATCCTTGCTAAAGCTCAGGTCTCTTTCTTGCTCAGGCGTATTGGTAATGCGCTTGGTAATACCACCTTCCACAGAGGTTACAAATACTTCTCCTCTGAAGATGAAAGCCAGTTCTTTTCCGTTAGGCGAAATTGCTACATCATTGCCATTTCCGCCGCTTACCGGAACAACTCTTTCATTATTGGCTTTCATATCAGTTGTAACAGTAACAGCAATTTTTCTGGGATTACCATCATTCTTCACCAGATAGATCTCTCCATTCCAGCTAAAGCAAAGTGTATTATCTGCTGCACGCGTAAGATGTCTTACAGGATGGTCTTTGAATTTCGTGAGTTGTGTTTCTTTCTGACTATTGAGTTCGCGCTTGAATAAATTTTGTGCCCCTGATTTTTCACTCAGGTAATAAACAGATTGATCATCTGCACTGAAGACAGGTTCACGATCTTCCCCCTCATAATCGCTGATCTTGGTATAGCTGCCAGACTTGGTATCATGCAACCAGATATCTCTCGTGAGGGAAGAAGTATGGTGTTTACGCCAGGCATCTTCTGTTCCTTTTCTATCCTGATAGACCAAAACATCGCCCTTACTATTGTATTGTGCGTGTTCCATGCCTGTTGCAGAGATGAGTACACTTCGTCCGCCTTTGGCTGGCACCAAATAGGTTTGCAGAAACAAGCCGCCTCTTGGGAAGCGCACATTGGTATTAACTGTGTGTCGGGCAGAGCCGAATAATACTTGTTGATTGTCTTTTGTAAAATCAAAAGGATAATCCGGTGCGGAATGATAAGTGAGTCTTTTGGGTTCACCACCATTGGCATCCATCACAAATACATCGAAATTGCCAAAGCGATCACT
>DALYHN010000179.1:0-4920 GCA_031970875.1 Chitinophagaceae bacterium | reverse complement strand
TAGCACACACCGATGTATTGATGAATGGTGTGTATTGGGATCACACAATTCCGCGTTTGTTTGAGTTAGGAGATATACAACAGCCAGATTTTCGCATCCAAACTATAGCAGATATTACCGACGATAAGCATGGAAGCGTGCCTTGTAATTTGGGTGACGCAACAATAGATGATCCTGTTTATGGTGTCAACAAACAAAGTTTTGAAAAGACTGCACCTTATCAAGCAAATAGTATTGATGTAATGGCAGTCGGCAACTTGCCTAATGAATTGCCACGCGATGCCAGCCGATTTTTCGGTGAGCAATTAATTAAGTATGTGCTGGATGATGTGCTCAAAGGCGGTAGCGAATTGATTTCACGGGCAACGATTTTACAGTCGGGCAAACTAACCAAGAACTTTGATTATTTGCATGACTATGCTTATGGTAAAGACTAGTAGCAGCGCTTATACATACAAATAAAAGGGCTTCAATAGATCAGTAAACGCATTCGTATAATCCTGACCATCTTTGATATAGATGGTCATTTCTTTTTTCGGTGATGGCTGTGTTGCAAAATGGAGCATGATTCTAAAAGCAGCATGTTTCGTGGTTTGATGTACTGTTGTTTGCTGTATACAATACATGCCGTTTTCTTCACCTAATTTGATAGCTGTAGCTGTTCTGTGATAGGGTAGCAGCAAACAAAACTGTCCGTCTTTATTTAGCAGTTGTTGACTAATCTTGAATAATTCTTCTAGTGTTAATGCTGTACTGTGCAATGCTAGATTACGTTGCGTGTCATCGCTCTGTAAATCGTTTTCAAAGAAAGGTGGATTGCTGATGATGAGGTCGTATTGGTGTTGTGGTTTGTATTCCTGAATGGATGTTTGATACACTTTAATACGATTACTCCAAGGTGATGCCTGCATATTTTCAATCGCCTGCTCTGCAGCAGCTGTATCCAATTCAACTGCATCAATAGTTGCATTCGAATTAAGTTGCGCATACATTAAAGAAAGTAAGCCTGTGCCTGTACCGATATCAAGCACTGTTTTTACATTGGCGTCAACAGGTAATTGGCTTCCAAACAAACAAGCATCTGTGCACACTTTCATGGCGCACTTGTCTTGTTGCACCCTAAACTGTTTGAATTGAAACCAGCTATTCGGCATCAGCGATTGATTTCAGCTAATAAGTTGGCAATATCCAACGCTTCAGTCACCATCTGCAAATTACCAGATGCATCGAAAGGCCAGTCAGACTTAGGCTTATCCCAATACAATTCCACGCCATTGCCATCCGGATCATCCAGATAGATGGCTTCTGATACACCATGATCAGCAGCGCCACTGATGGGGTAACGTGCATCGATCAGTCTTTGCAGAATTGTAGCAAGATCTTTTCTGGTAGGATAAAGTATCGCCGTATGGTATAAACCTGCTGTATTGCGTGGTGCCGGCCCACCGCCTTTGCTTTGCCAGGTGTTCAAACCAATATGATGGTGGTAACCGCCCGCAGACAAGAATACAGCCTGTGCGCCATAACGCTGCGTAATCTGAAATCCCAATAATTCATGGTAAAAGCCAAGTGCTTTATCTAGGTCAGATACTTTTAAATGTATGTGACCGATGGTTGTTTGTTCGGGTGCTTGGTAATTCATACCGCAAAGTTGGTGAAAAGCCTAATGCGAAATTTGCGATATCCGAATAAAAAACCCCCGCATCCCGACTTGTCTGGATTGCGAGGGTTTACTATGAAAATTGGTTGCGTTAAGCTGTTGTCAAAGATGCAGACAGGTATTCTGCATTCAAACGAGCGATATTGGTGATAGAGATTTCCTTCGGACAAGCTGCTTCGCAGGCACCTGTATTGGTACATGCACCAAAGCCTTCTTTGTCCATCTGAGCAATCATATTCATAACACGCTGCTTGCGCTCTGGTGCACCCTGTGGCAGTAAAGCCAGGTGAGATACTTTCGCAGACACGAACAACATTGCTGAACTATTCTTACAAGCCGCTACACAAGCGCCACAACCGATACAAGCAGCAGCAGCAAATGCGTTATCTGCTTTTTCTTTTTCAATAGGAAGTGCGTTACCATCCACTGCATTACCAGTGTTTACAGAGATGTAACCACCTGCTTGAATGATACGGTCGAATGCCCCACGATCTACCATCAAATCCTTGATCACAGGGAAAGCAGCTGCTCTCCATGGTTCAACCACGATGATATCGCCATCTTTGAATGCACGCATGTGCAACTGGCAGGTAGTAGTACCTTCCCAAGGGCCATGAGGTTTACCGTTGATGTACATAGAGCACATACCGCAAATACCTTCACGGCAATCGTGATCGAATGCAATAGGTTCTTTACCCTCAGCGATCAGGCGTTCGTTCAGTACGTCGAACATTTCCAAGAAACTCATTTCTGTTGAAATGCCGGGTACGTCGTATGATTCAAAATATCCTTTAGACTGTGTGTTGGCTTGTTTCCAAACTTTCAGTTTAATATTGATAGTAGTATGTTCCATTGTTGCTAATTGGCTGTTTGATCAATTGATTATTTGTATGAACGCTGGCTTGGTTTCACCACCTCGTAGTTCAACTCTTCTTTGTGTAAAGTCCAGTTGCTTTCGCCTTTGAGCTCCCAAGCAGATACATACATGAACTTGTCATCGTGACGCAGTGCTTCACCATCTTCAGTTTGGTGTTCTTCACGGAAGTGACCACCACAGCTTTCTTCACGCTGTAATGCATCCAAACACATCAGTTCACCCAGTTCAATGAAGTCGGCAACACGGTTGGCTTTATCCAGTTCAGGGTTCATTTCATTGATTTCACCCGGAATACGCACATCGCTCCAGAATTCCGCTTTCAGTTTGCGGATTTCTTGTATAGCCCATTCCAAACCTTCTTTGTTACGCGCCATACCGCACTTATCCCACATGATCTTACCCAAACGCTTGTGGAAGCTTTCTACAGTCTGCTTACCGTTGATGCCCTTCAGTTTAGCAATACGGTCTGCAACTGCTTTTTCTGCTTCAACGAATGCAGGATGATCCGTTGGAATATTTGCTGTGCGAATTTCATCCGCCAAGTAGTTACCAACTGTGTAAGGAATCACGAAATAACCATCAGCTAAACCCTGCATCAGTGCAGATGCACCTAAGCGATTCGCACCGTGATCAGAGAAGTTCGCTTCACCCAGTGCATAGAGACCAGGCACGGTTGTCATTAATTCATAATCAACCCACAAACCTCCCATGGTATAGTGTACAGCAGGGTAGATACGCATCGGCATTTCGTATGGATTCTCACCGGTGATCTTTTCATACATATCGAAAAGGTTACCGTATTTCTCTTTCACCACTTCTTTACCCATAGCAATGATCTCGTCGTGAGATGCACTGCTCAAGCCACGCTTACCGGCTTCTGTTTTACCATAACGCTCAATTGCGGCAGCGTAATCTAAGTATACAGCCTGCTTAGAAGAACCAACACCATAACCGGCATCGCAACGCTCTTTCGCAGCACGGCTGGCTACGTCGCGTGGTACCAGGTTACCGAATGCAGGGTATCTTCTCTCCAGATAATAATCTCTTTCGTCTTCAGGAATATCACCAGGCTTTCTGTTATCACCTTGCTTCTTAGGTACCCAGATTCGACCATCATTACGGAGCGACTCAGACATCAGCGTCAGCTTACTCTGGTGATCGCCTGTAACAGGAATACAAGTTGGGTGGATCTGTGTAAAGCAAGGATTCGCAAAAGCGGCACCTTTTTTATGTGCTTTCCATGCAGCAGTTACGTTACTGCCCATGGCATTTGTACTTAAATAAAATACGTTACCGTAACCACCACTGCACAGCAATACGGCATGACCAAAATGTCTTTCCAACTGACCGCTCACCAGATCACGCGCAATGATACCACGTGCTTTACCATCGATGGTTACCACATCGAGCATTTCATGGCGGGTATACATTTTTACGTTACCCAGTGCTACCTGACGTTCTAATGCCTGATAAGCACCAATCAGCAATTGCTGACCGGTCTGGCCTGCAGCATAGAAAGTACGCTGTACCTGTGTACCACCAAAAGAACGGTTACTCAGCAAACCACCATATTCACGGGCAAAGGGCACACCCTGAGCCACACATTGGTCAATGATGTTGGTACTTACTTCTGCCAAACGATGCACATTCGCTTCACGTGCGCGGTAGTCGCCACCTTTAATGGTATCGTAGAATAAGCGGTATACGCTATCACCATCATTCTGATAGTTCTTTGCAGCATTGATACCACCCTGAGCAGCGATAGAGTGCGCACGGCGAGGAGAATCCTGGAAGCAGAAAGCTTTCACTTTATAACCCAGTTCACCCAAGCTGGCAGCAGCACTGGCACCGGCCAGACCTGTACCTACCACAATGATTTCCAGTTTACGCTTATTGGCAGGGTTCACCAGTTTAACGGTTCCCTTGTACTTGGTCCACTTTTGATCTAAGGGACCGGCAGGAATTTTTGCATCCAACATATTGTGCAGTTAAATAGTTGTTTGAATTAGTTTACCCAGCCCAGGTGCATGCTGATAGGCATCATTGCAAAAGCCAATGGCACGATGATAGAGAAGCCATAGCCAACAGACTCCAACAGGGTGGTGTATTTTGGATTATTGATGCCGATGGTGCGGAATGCACTTTGAAAACCATGTGCCAGATGGTAAGCTAGGCTGATACAGCTTATTACATAAAAGACCACAATTATCGGGTTTTCAAATACAACCAGCATTTCTCGGTAGAGATTGTGGTATTCTTTGCCATCAATCAGCACTGGTTCCAAACCGGTGATACGGCTAGGTACCCAGAAATGCTTAATGTGAAAGATCAGAAACAGAAGGAGCAGGGTACCCAACAGCGCCATGCTGCGGCTATACCATTT
>DALYHN010000178.1:0-4928 GCA_031970875.1 Chitinophagaceae bacterium | reverse complement strand
AAGGTCCATTCGACCTGCTCTTATTCTTCATCGAAAGAGATGAACTGGATATCTATAATATCCCCATCAATAAAATCATTCAGGACTTTCTGGCTTATATCCACCAGCAAGAAAAACTGAATATTGAATTGAGCAGTGAGTTTATTCTCTTCGTTTCAACACTTATGCGCATCAAAGCAAAATTGTTGTTGCCCAGAAAAGAACTGGATGCGCAGGGTAATGAGATTGATCCACGTCAGGAGCTGATTGATAAGATCCTCGAATACAAACGCTTTAAAGAAGCAGCTGTGCAGATGGCCGATATGGAAGCCGTGCGTATGCTGATGGTGAAGCGTGGTAACCTGCAGAAAGAATTGTCTGAAATTGGTGAGGAAGCATCTGAAGGAACAGAAATCCAGACCATCACTTTGTTCCGATTGATGAAGGCTTTCGAGAAAGTGATGCAGCGTGTGCATGATCGCCAGAACAAACCAGTGCATACCGTTGTGCGCTACAACTATAGCATGGAGGGCAGCAGGGATTATATGACGGATTTTATCCGCAAGGAGAAAAATGTGTCATTCGAAAAAATCTTTGATGTCTGCGAAAACCGTATTCATGCCATCTTTCTTTTCCTCTCTATGCTGGAATTGATTCAGCAGAAATTCATGAAGATCATGACAGGTGAAGGCCGCAATAATTTTATTGTGGAGTGGAATGAAAACCGCGAAGCGGAATTGCAGGAAGAAGGCTTAACAGATGCGGATTTTGGTCCGAGTGGTTTTGAGGACAAGCCAGTTGATCCCACTGAAGACGGCACGCTAGGCTTTGATCCTCAATTAAACTAATAGAAATAAAAAACCTCGTAATTATTACGAGGTTTTTTTATGCAAAAAATTTATTTGAATTATCCTACTATTTGGCTCACCAGCACACTGTCCTTCATTATCATGCGTGCAGTGTCTGCAATGGCTTTGGCATTGCTCCATTCTCTGTCAATTCATTTAAAGTAGCTAGCTGAAGATTCTGTAAAGCTTAGCTTTCATTATTATTTTACATTCACCACCCTCTTCCATTTTCTGAAATGCTTAATTGCGGTTCTTTTTGTGCTTTTGCTGGAGTACCGTTCAAGTGCGAATTCAAATACTTTTTTTCCTTGGTTACCTTCAATGCTAGTTTTGCGCACTATTGAATCTTTTATAATTGCTAAGTAGTCAGCTTTTGCAAGGCTATCGATAAATAGATAATCTTCAGTTGGAAAGATAGGTTCAACAAAGCCTATGCTATTATCAATTAATAGTATTTCGTTTATTGACTTTGAGTTTTCAAAACCCTCACGAATTATTGATTTAAAATAGTATAGCCTGAAATACTTAACATATATATCCCTTGCCTGATGATTTATCCTGATTCTTTTAACTCCCGAACAACTCGAAATAAGCACTATTGATGACAATAGTAACAACAAAGTGTAAGTTCTTATTAAACAGCTCTTTTTGGGGCTATTCTTAATAAAGGCATTCTCCATATGTATACATCTTTGGCTGTTGTATAATAGTTACTTCTGCTAAAGCAATTATAGCTACTTTTACTGACTGTGTCTTCACCGTCCGGAATAATGAAAATAAGCTTACTGTAATCGCTTATAAAAGATAATCTATTTCGGTTGTTGCGAACACCAACCGATAAAAGGATTATTTATTGATAGGCAATTGATACACTTCAATGCCACCATTATTGATAAAAATTTTTTCAATCTTGCGTTTATTCCACACTACACTACTGAAAACACTGTTATCACCACTTGGGCCGGGATTGCTGGTGACAATCAGCTCTAAAGTGTCTGGAATCGCATTTCTGTTTTTGTAGTAGAGATAAAATACGGCAGGATCACAATTGCTGCAATTGGTTGCAGTTTTGGTGATATCAAAAATTTTTGTTGACCGAAAAATAATCTCCTGAGTTCCTGTTGCCTGACTTGTGACAAATAAGCCTGTTTCACTGGATTTATTGGATTGAAAGAACACCGTATCCCCCAATGTGCTAATTGGTTTGCTCTGGTTATTCAATAGTAAAAAAGTAAAATCTTTTACTCCATAAGGAGGCGGCGCACAACCACAGTCGCAGGAGGTTTGCATGAGGAAAAACAAAAGCAGTAATAAGAAAGATGCAATTTTTTTCAAATGAATTGCTTTAAGGGATTATGAAGCTATTTATAAATTCTTTCGTAACTGAAATTAGCGGATTAATAAAGTATAAACAATGGGAAATTTCCCGTTTTTTGAGGGGGTGTTTTCACGGATTTTTTCCGTTGATTAACGGGGTAAGTCAATAAAAAAAGCCGCAAAAAGCGGCTTTAAGTAGTTCTATTGTTGTTGATGGATTATCCAGCTATTTGGCTCACCAGCACACTATCCTTCATCATCACGCGAGCGGTGTCTGCAATGGCTTTGGCATCATAGCCACATTCTCTATGCAGTTCTTTCAGGGTGCCATGTTCTACAATTCTATCCGGAATGCCCAGCATCGTCACCTTAGCTTGATAATTGTACTTAGCCATAAACTCCAGAATCGCACTGCCAAAACCACCGACAATGGTGCCATCTTCTAACGTGATGATCTTGTTGTACTTGCTGAACACTTCATGCAGCAGTTCCTCATCCAATGGCTTCACAAAACGAAGGTCATAATGTGCGGGATCAATGCCTTCTGTGCGCAATTCACGAATGGCAGCGGTAGCAAAATTGCCCGGGTGACCAAAACTCAAGATCGCCAGTTCCTGACCATCTTTGATTTTACGGCCCTTACCAATTTCAATTTCTTCCAGTGGTGTTCTCCATTCAGGCATCACACCTTCACCTCTTGGATAACGAATCACAAATGGATGCTGGTTCTTTTCCAACTGCGCCGTATACATCAGGTTACGTAATTCCTGCTCATTCATCGGTGCACTTACCACGAGGTAAGGAATGCAACGCATGTAAGCAATATCATACGCACCATGGTGTGTTGGTCCGTCTTCACCCACCAAACCTGCTCTGTCTAAACAGAAAACCACAGGCAGTTTCTGTATCGCTACATCATGCACCACTTGGTCAAAAGCACGTTGCATGAAGGAAGAATAGATATTACAGAACACACGCAAGCCTTGTGTAGCCATACCGGCACTCAGGGTTACAGCATGTTGTTCGCAAATGCCCACATCAAAAGCGCGGTGCGGCATTTTATCCATCATGAATTTCAGCGAAGAACCGGAAGGCATGGCTGGTGTTACACCCATTACTTTCTCGTTCTTTTCAGCGAGTTCTATGATGGTATGACCAAATACATCCTGGTATTTAGGCGGCTGAGGTGCATCAATGGCTTTCTTGAAAATTTCACCGGTTACCTTATCAAACAAGCCCGGTGCATGCCATTTGGTTTGGTCTTTTTCAGCCAATGCATAACCCTTACCCTTCACTGTTACAATATGCAACAACTTGGGGCCTGGAATTTCTCTCAGGTCTTTTAGCGTATCTACCAGCTTGGTAATATTATGCCCGTCAATCGGACCAAAATAGCGCAGTTTCAATGCTTCAAACAAGTTGCTGCTCTTGCTCACCATGCCCTTCATGGCATGTTCCAGCTTGCTGGCTACTTCTCTGCTGAAGCTCTTGCCTACCGGCAATTTGCCGAGGATATTCCATACTTCATCACGCACTTTGTTGTAGGTGGGTGAAGTAGAGATATCGGTTAAATATTCTTTGAGCGCGCCCACATTCGGGTCGATGCTCATACAGTTATCGTTCAGAATAATCAGCACATCGCTATCGGCCACGCCAGCGTGGTTCATGCCTTCGAAAGCCATACCGGCTGTCATAGAACCATCGCCAATGACGGCAACCACTTTTCTATCGGGCTCGCCCTTGTATTTGGAAGCCATGGCCATACCCAAGGCTGCTGAAATGGAAGTAGAAGAGTGTCCTACGCCAAATGTGTCGTATTCACTTTCACTGCGCTTAGGGAAACCACTTAAGCCTTTGTATTTACGGTTGGTGTGGAAATTATCGCGACGGCCGGTTAAAATCTTGTGTCCGTATGCCTGATGGCCTACATCCCATACGAGTTGATCGTAAGGGGTATTGTAGATATAATGCAGGGCCACACTCAGCTCCACTACACCCAGACTGGCGCCAAAATGTCCACCATGTACACTCACGATATCGATGATGTACTGGCGCAATTCGTCACAAACCTGGTGCAATTGCTCCCGGCTGATCTTTTTCAGGTCATCTGGGGAATTGAGCTGTTGTAACAGGGGGCCTGGTTGAATCTCCATGAATCCTTTTTTAGTTTGTAAAAATAGCTGTTTGCCGTTTAGGAAAGGCTATACAAAGAGTCAAAACATTCTACAAACCCATTAGTTCGCCGATTTTCAGCATTTGTTTCAGCCAGACAGCTACCGATTTGACCACTGGTCAAGAATACGCCCCTCTTATGCAGGGTGGTCTGTTATATTTGTACGGCATGAGGACTAGACTAGCATATTGGTGGTGCCAGCTGGGTGGCTGGTTGCTGTATGGACTAACCATCCTGTTTTTTGCGTTTGTATTCGACCAGAAAATCTCTGTTTTCCAGTACCAACGATTGGCATTAACTATTGTTGTAGGCCTGATTTTTACGCACGTGCTTCGTTATTTGTTCCGTGCCTTCAAATTATTACCTCCACTACGTAAGAGAAGGTGGATTGAATTAGGTCTGGTGGTTTTGGGTATTTCTGTCCTGTATAGCCTTGCTAACAGCTCCATCGTAGAATGGTTAAAGCTGTATAACCCAGAGCGCAAATTCTCATTGGAGCGTAGAACACTGTATAATTTCTTCAACGATACGCCGATCATCCTTGTTTGGTCCTCTATTTACTATATCTGGCATTATATCGAGTTAGGTCAGAATACAGAATTGGATAAAGT
>DALYHN010000177.1:2397-4972 GCA_031970875.1 Chitinophagaceae bacterium | reverse complement strand
GGTGAGCCTGTGTATGAGAATAAAGTGCCTGTTGTGATTCCTAAAAAGTATAGTAAGCAGTTCAGTTTTGATGTGCCTTTACTAAAAGGATCTGGTGTATATAATTTCAAGTTCTGTTTGAATCTAAGTACTTACGATGATACAACCCGTCATGCATTTGTTTTTAATGCAGATAAGGTTAACACAGAGTTGCATAAGCCAGATGATTTTGATGATTTCTGGGACCAAACGATTAAAGAGTTGGATAAGATTGATCCACGCTACTCAATTGTATATGATCCTTCTAAGAGCAACGTATCACATAGAACGTATCGGGTAGATTTTACCTCATGGGGTAATGTGCGCGTATTTGGCTGGTTAACCATTCCCAAGCTGAAAGGAAAGTTTCCCTTGGTGCTGGGTTTTGGTGGACATAAGATTGAAGTTTTTCCACTTTACTTTCCAGACTTTGCAGTGTTCACCATGAATGTGCGTGGAATTGGCGAAAGCATGAAGGTGATTAATCCGAAGAACGAAACCTTTGTGTCTTTGCACCTGAATGATCGGGATAAATATGTGTATCGTGGTTTGTATATGGATTGCTTAAGGGCTGCAGACTTCTTATTCAAAGGCCCGCATGGTTTCAACTTTGATCTTAGTCGTGTAATGGTTTTTGGTGGTAGTGAAGGAGCATCAAAATCATTAGTGGCAATTGCCTTGGGTAGAAAGAGGGGTTACCGCTTTGGTGCTTGTGTGGCGAATAATCCTGTATTAACAGATATTCATCAAATGTATGATGTAGCGGAGGTAAATGACGAGATCAAGTTTCCTATCAGCGATTTCAATAATTACATCGAAGGAACAAAGGGCATGACAAAGCAGGCTGTTTTAGATGTGTGGAAGTATTATGAGGTACAGAACTTTATGTCTGAAATCAACTGTCCAGTTTTATTCGCATGTAGTTTGATGGATCCTTATGCGCCACCGGGTAGCGTTTTGAGTGCATACAATAAGATGCCAAAAGAGACAAAAACCAAATCTGAGTTATACATTTTTGCCGACCTTGGCCACGAGGTAACGCCAAGGCATAATGTATTTACCGGCTCCTGGTATTATGAAAAACTAGCGAGCGTAATGAAGTAAATGATCATGATAACAAAGCGCGTTATACTTACTTTTTTTATAGCATCCCTTGTACTAAATGCCAGAGCTGATTTTCCCTTTGGTAAAGGAAGAAGAATCTTATTTCCATCTTTCGCATTTAGCAGCGCACAGCGAAACTATGATCGAAATGGAAGCACTGTTTCGATGGGTCAGGGTGGCGGTTTTTCTTCAACATCTTTCGCGCTCTTTTTTGGATATGGTATTAGTAGAAATCTAGACTTTTCAGCAAATATTCCATTCGCTAATCAGGTATTAAAAAACTCAGCTGCTAAATTGACGAATGCTGGTTTTGGAGACGCTAATTTTAGCCTCGCCTATCATATTCCATCTGAAGACTTGAAAAACTTTTTAACGCTCAAGGCAGGAGTATATGTGCCTATGTATGCAGGTGCAGTAACACCAAGTCTTGGTTATGGAAATAATGGGCTGAGCCTTGGGGCGAATTATTCTTTTAGTCCTTATAAGGATGGCTTTTGTATTGCAGATCTTACCCATATCAGATACTTTGCAGATGATGGTTCTGGTCCAAATGTGACCTCATATGGCATAACATTCGGAAAATCATTTAATGTATTCCATTTATTTACTGTTGGATTGACGCATACTAAATCAACTAGTGTCAATAAGAATTTTTCAGTTGATTTACCTCAAAACAGAGACTTTTCAACAGGAAGGCTAACACTCGGTTATGGAAGAAGAGCAAACAGAATGATGATGCCCTTTTTCCAAGTGTACTATACGCCTTATGGCAAAAATGCAGGAGTGAGCTATGGAGCCAGTTTGTCTATTATTTCCAAGCTGCCACTTTAGGGCGGCATAATAGGCAGCAGGTATAATTTTTTGGTCAAAATTTCGTTAAGGAACAGTATCTATTGCCGGAAATCGTCTTATGGAAGCGGGGATTCCACAATGGGTTCACTAATATTACAGACCGAACTATGAAAGCAAACGCATACATCCCTGCGCTTACCGGGGTAAGAGCCATTGCGGCGTTTTTGGTGTTTTTTCACCATGCCAATCAGGCTGAGTTCCCCTTTCCTTTGTTTCGTGTATTGAATGAATTCCATATCGGGGTAACAGTGTTTTTTGTATTGAGTGGTTTTTTGATCTGCCTTCGATATTATGATACTTGTGAAATTACGGGTACCTGGTTCCGTAAATATTTGAAGAACAGGATTGCACGCATCTATCCCATGTATATGGTGCTTACACTTGGCACATTTGCATACGCATGGTATACCAAAGATGAAAGTATCTATAATGGCTTTACATGGCATTGGGGTGTATTGCTGATGAATATCTTTTTCTTCCGAGGCTTTTTTGACGACCTCAAGTTTACAGGTGTAGCACAGGGTTGGTCGCTTACCGTTGAAGAATGCTTCTATTTTTCTGCACCTTTCTTCTTTCGCCAGATTAAGAAAGATAAACGTGC
>DALYHN010000177.1:0-2297 GCA_031970875.1 Chitinophagaceae bacterium | reverse complement strand
ATTATGGAGAGATCGATCATCCGCTGGTTTTTATCTACCAAGCTGATGGATTTACTCGGTAAAAGTTCATACATCTATTATCTGGTACATATCGGATTTATTGCAACCATTTCGCATCATTATAGTGAAATCTGGACAGATGCTTTCTATGCCTGGTTAGATGCAAATGAATTTTACTGGTTATCAGCAAATATTCCCTATGCAGTTGTAAGTATTGGTATCGTGTTCATCCTATTGAATATTGTTTCTATCATCCTCTATAAGTTAATAGAAGAACCGATGAATCACTATATCAGAAAGTCATCTTTGCTAGAGAAAAAAGTAAAACCTGCGGTATAAACTGATGCGTTATCTGAGATCCATATTATCCTTGATTGTATTACTGGTTACACAGATAAGTCTGAATGCGCAACAGCCAGTTCAGGTAACCATAACACCTGCTGCAAAAGACGGAGTATTCTCTTATAAACTACCAGTACAGTTTACGATTAAGATTGAGAATGCTGGTAAAACACCACAGTCGGGTAATATCAATTATGTGCTGACGACTACTTCTGGTGCTTATGTATTAGAAGGTAATCTTGATCTGAATATCAAACCAGGTGCGGCTGCCGTTCAGGCAATACGACCCTCGGTAGAAACCACCGGAAGTTATGAACTAACCATTCGTGTTAACCTCACAGACTTTAATGAAGCTTTTGTACAACCATTCACTTATGAGAGTAAGCAAATAAAGGAAGAGAAAAAAAAGGAGGAAGAACAGAAAAAAGTAGAAGAAGCATTAGAAGATGAGAATGGAGAAATTGTTACCACTTTAAGACCCTTATCTAAGAATGCATTGTTCTCTTCTAAAAATCCGGTACGCTACAATGTTGTCTTACACAATAAGTATAATGTAAAACAGGAAGGCAAAATCAATTATCAGATTACTACTGAAACAGGTGAATGGGTTTGTGAGTACAACCTGCCGGTTAGTTTGCCGAAAAAAACCATTCGTCAATACAATTTCGATATCCCTGATATCAAAAAAGCGGGTATCTATAAAGTATCACTTAGACTGAATTTATCTTACTATGATGATACTACCCAGCATGCATTTATCTATGAATTAGATCAGGTGCAATCAGAAGAAAACAAGCCAGAAGATTTTGATGATTTTTGGGACAGAACCATCAAGGAGTTGGAGTTGATTGATCCGGAATATGAAGTAATACCGGCTGCGGATAAAGATATCTCTACGCATCATGTGTATCGCGTAGAATTTATGTCGCTCGATAAAGTGAAAGTGTATGGCTGGTTATCGGTGCCTAAATTAAGAGGCCGCTATCCGGTGCTAGTCGCTTTTGGTGGTTATCGAAAACTATTGGATCCAATTTACTTCCCCGACTTTGCCGTGTTGTCTATGTTGCCCAGAGGTGTAGGTGATTATGAGAAAAAAGTGAACCCTACCAATCAGGAGTTGATTACGCTGGGTATCGAGGATAAAGAGAAATTTATTTACAGAGGTATTTATATGGACTGCCTACGTGCAGTTGATTTCTTCTTTTCCAATTCGCACTTGTTCAAGTTTGATTTAAGCAGGGTAGGTGTTTTTGGTGGTAGTCAGGGCGGCTCTTTGGCGCTTGTGGTTTCTTCGCTGATCAAACGTACCGGCAAACGTGTGAATACTTGTATGGCAGATACGCCTGTGTTTTGTGATTTTGATGTAAACCTGGCCATTGCAGAAAAGGCGAAAGAGATGCCACCCTTCCCTATTGGTTATATCGTGAAGTACATGAACGAAACCAAGACAGCCAGCAAGGAAAAAATCCTCAACAACCTAAAGTATTTCGCAATTAAAAACTTTGTGCCCGATATAGATTGCTCTGTCTTGTATGCCGCTACTTTACTAGACGATTTGGCGCCACCAGGTTGCACCATACCAACCTATAATCGTTTGAATGAAAAAGTGCGTAAGGGCAGCGAATTATATGTGTTTCACGATCTTGGTCACGAAGTACCCGAGAGCTATAATAATTTCAAGAGCACCTGGTTTTTTGAAAAGCTGGCCAGGAGTATCAGACAACCTGGAAACTAATGATGAAAATTCGATTATTGATATTAGCCATTTGCTGCAGCTTGGTTGCCCGTGCTGATTGGCCTGTTGGTAAAGGACGTTTTGTGGTTTTACCCGGCTTCAATTATTTCTCTACTGCGGGTTTTTTCAACAAGAATGGTACGAGGGTTCCCCAAGGCAAAGACAATTCTTTTTCATCCTACTATTTTGGTGTTGGTATTACACATGGCTTAGCGCGTAA
>DALYHN010000176.1:0-5042 GCA_031970875.1 Chitinophagaceae bacterium | reverse complement strand
AGCTACCTGATCGCCTGCTTTAAGATGTAGTTTTTTCAATAAGGGTTTACTCAGGTGTATATAAAAATCTCCCGACTGAGTTGGCTGTACAGCAGCATGAATGGTTTCTGTACCAATAATGCAGACAAGCCTTTTAGGCTTACCCATTTTGGCTACTTGTTTTGCAGGAATGATGGCACCGTGAATGCCTGCATAAATATGTTCGATGGTGTATTTGGCCATGTTTGCATGACAAGTAGAAAACGGTTTGGTTGACAAAAAAAGGGAACATTCCTGTTCCCCGTACAAACTTCGTTGTTGATCTTGTTTATTCCCAAACCAAAGCACTTGCACCCAATATGGCTGCATCGGCTTCTTTCAGGTCGCTGAAAATCAACTTCACCTTATTTCTAAAAATGGGTAGCACATTTGCTTCCATGGCTAATCGCGTAGGCTTGATGAGCATTTCTCCTGCAGCAGTAACACCACCAAACAAAACGATGGCTTCCGGTGAGCTGAACATCACGAAATTGGCTAATGCTAGTCCCAGTATATTACCAGTGTACTCGAAAACTTCTTTGCATAAGCCACAGCCTTGCATAGCTGCATCATAAATGGCTTTGCTATCGATTTCCTCAGCCTTTAGTTTACGTAAAGGTGTATCTGCATCTGGATATTTTTCCATTAACTCCAATGCAGTTAAGCGCATACCTGTTGCACTGCAATAGGCTTCCAAACTTCCCTTCATACCAGTGCCCCAGTGTTCGCGACCATCTGGAATAACGGTAACGTGTCCAAGTTCACCGGCAAATCCATCATGCCCATAAACTAGTTGTCCATTAACAATAATTCCGCTACCTACGCCTGTACCTAATGTAATCACAATAAAGTCTTTCATGCCCTTGGCTGCACCATACATCATTTCACCTTGTGCAGCAGCATTTGCATCATTGGTAAGGATTGCAGGAATGCCAAACTTTTCGTGTACAATCGCTGCTATCGGTACAATCCCTTTCCATTTAAGGTTAGGGGCATACTCAATAGTGCCCTTATAATAGTTTCCATTTGGGGCACCCATGCCAATGCCTTTTATCTTATCGATGCCACCAATTTTTTCAATCATTGGCTGCAGTTTCTCATAGAGTTCTTCTACGAAAGTGCCTACCTGCTCGTGATCTGTTGTGCGCATTCTGTCCTGATACCAGATATTACCACGTTTATCTACGATGCCGAATTTTGTGTTGGTGCCACCTATGTCAACACCAATGGCAAAAGAGGAAGGTTGTTCAGTCATAATCTATAGATTAAAAAGGCAGGCTAGGCCTGCCTGAATTTGAAAGCTTCTATTAATGTCCTCCTCCGATTTGTTTGTCAAAATCGAGTCCTTGAGCTTTGAGTACACTCTTCAGTTTAAGTGCGAGGAAAGCCAGCAACATAAAGCAAGCAGCTGCTACTAAATAGCTCTTATGCAGACCTAAAGCGCCATCACCGAATGCACCTTGCAGCGGGGGAATTACAGCGCCACCTAAGATCATCATGATCAACAGCGCAGAACCTTCGCTTGTGTATTTGCCCAATCCACCCACACCCAATGAGAAGATACATGGCCACATAATAGAGCAACAGAGACCGCCAGCGATAAATGCATAGACAGAAACAATGCCTGTTGTAAAGGAGCCAATAATCATTGCGACAGCAGCGAGTATGGATAAAGTCAATAATGTTTTCACTGGCTTTTCCTGGCCATAGAAGAAAGCGGCAATAGCAATAGCGATACAAATGGCATAAGGTAGCAGGTTACTTACATCACTTCCGTGCAAGCTGTTGGCAGCAAGTACAATGGCAAAAGCAATAAATGGCACCACGATGGTTGCAATTCTTTTACCTGTAGCAGAGAGGTTGAATACAGAGATGGCACCAGTCCAACGACCAATCATTAAACTACCCCAATACAAGGAGATATATTGTGATATCTGGCTTTCATCCAAACCCATATCATTGAAATAGCCTGGTTGCTTTAATAAGGCACCAAAATTATTATCAATTGTTACCTCAACACCTACATAAATGAAGATACCGAGCATACCATAAATGAGCTGTGGGTATTTCATGGCACCCCAACCTTCACTTGACTGTGAAGCTTTGCTGTTGCTGACGAAGAGTATTAAAACAACCACCAGCATAATGGAAATCAACAACCAGAGTTTGGGTACTTCTGTGAACTGACCTACAGCAATAATGCCTAGAATCAACAAAGTCATAATGCTCAATGAATTGGCCGCTTTGCCTGCCTTTTCAAAAGGTTCGTTGTTCTTGCCTTCTGGGAGTTTAGAGAATTGGAAGAAAAGGGCCACGGCAGCAAATACAACTGCTACAATGAGGTATAAGTTATTGATGTTTTTTACAGTTACTTCAACATCAGAAGAGCCTACAGAACCGAACAGGAAAAAACTTACAATAATAGGTCCGAGTGTGGTACCCAGCGAGTTTACACCACCGCCCAAGTTAAGTCTGTGTGAGCCTGTAGCGGGATCGCCCAGTGCAATTGCGAATGGTTGTGCGCAAGTCTGCTGAAGCGAAAAGCCTAATGCTACAACAAATAGTGAGCCCAAGATGGCATTGAATGAGTTGGCATTGGCTGATGGGATGATGAGTAATGCACCAACTACGGAAATGGCCAGTCCATATATAATGCCTTTTTTATAACCAATGTGGTTGACAATGTCGTAACCCAAAGCATTGGAAAGGATGAATAAAATCAATGAGCCGATAAAGTAGGCGCCGTAGAAAGCAGAGCCTATCAATTGCGACTGCAACTGGGTAAGTTCAAAATGTGTTTTACAGAAAGGGATTAGGATACTATTGGAGGCAGCAATAAATCCCCAGAAAAAGAAAACGGTGACAAGCGTCGTCAGCGCGCCCTTATTGGTTTCTTGGGTAGCAGTGTTCATGGCGATCGTTGGTTTGATTTTGAATGCTGAAAGTATAAAAAAATATGCTATGAAAATTTTTATCCTTCCATTACAAGTAATTGTTTTTCATCCTATCTTGACACTTGTTGCAGGTTTTTCCCCTAAACAATAACTATGGAAATTGTACACATCAGTGCAGAAGCATATCCTATGGCAAAAGCCGGAGGCTTGGGCGATGTGGTAGGTGCATTGCCTAAGTACCAAACCAAAGCTGGGCATGTGGCCAAAGTGGTGATGCCCATGTATCGAACCAAATTTTTGTACGATAATCAGTGGGATGTTGATTATAAAGGCAAAGCTTGGTTGGGTGATTGGCAGTTTGATTTTACAGTAATCAAACTTACCAGTAAGGACTTAGGGTATGATTTATTCCTTGTAGATATTAATGGCTTACTCGATAGGCAGAAAGTCTATGGATACGATGATGATGTGGAGCGATTCACCGCCTTTCAAATAGCTGTAATGGAGTGGATGGTGCAGTGGCAGCATGTGCCTGATGTGGTGCATTGTCATGATCACCATACCGGCCTTGTGCCATTTATGATGCAGCATTGTTATGCATACCGTTATAAGTTGGCGAAAGTGCCTTCAATCATTACTATCCACAATGCGCAATACCAAGGTTGGATGGGTTGGGATAAAACCAAATACATACCTGAGTGGGATAATTGGCGCTGGGGCGATCTTGACTGGGCCAATAGCATCAATCCTTTGGCAAGTGCCATTAAATGTGCTTGGCGTGTTACAACCGTGAGTCAAAGCTATATGGATGAGCTTCGCTATAACAGCAATGGCCTTGAAGCTTTATTTGAGTATGAGAAGGGCAAATGCATGGGTATTTTAAATGGGATTGATTACGATGTTTGGAACCCTGCGGATGATAAATACCTTACTGAACATTACGATCTTACCAATAACGCAGAGGGTAAGCAGGCAAATAAGGAACAATTGTGCGAACGTTTCAGACTGGATGCCAGCAAGCCCTTGTTTGTGTTTATTGGTCGTTTGGTTGGCGAAAAAGCTGCGGAAATCTTACCAGATACGATCGCAACAGCCATCCATCAGACCAATGGAGCAGCACAATTCCTTGTCTTGGGTAGTGGTGATCCAGCGGTAGAGCGACAGCTAAATGATTTAAAGTTCGATCCATTTGTTGCACAGCACTATAATTGTTATATTGGCTACGACGAAGCTTTAAGCCATGTGATGTATGCCGGGGCAGACTTTCTGTTAATGCCCAGCAGGGTAGAACCTTGTGGCTTGAATCAGATGTATGCTTTACGCTACGGTACCGTGCCAATGGTAAGAAGTACGGGTGGCTTGCAAGATACGGTTGTAGATATGGGCGATTGGGAAGGCTTTGGTATACGCTTTACACATGCTACAACTGGAGATCTGCTGCATGCTATTGGAAGAGCAATGGATGTATATACCGACCAAGTGCAAATGGATACCATGCGTAAGCGTATGATGCAGATTGATCACAGTTGGGAAAGCTCGGTAAATGCGTATTTGAATTTGTACCAATCTTTGAAAGCGTAACTTTTCATTCATAATAGTATAATTAGAAAATATGCAACATATATCTAGCCAAGTACTCGCAGTTATTTTAGGGGGAGGAGCGGGCACTCGCCTCTATCCGTTAACAGCCAGCAGATCAAAGCCTGCTGTACCTATTGCCGGTAAATATCGATTGGTAGATATCCCTATCAGTAACTGTATTAATTCAGGCATCAATAGAATGTTTGTATTGACGCAGTTTAACTCTGCTTCACTGAATAAGCATATTAAGAATACCTATCAATTCTCTGTTTTTAGTTCTGGCTTTGTAGATATTCTTGCTGCAGAACAAACGCCAGATAATCCGGGTTGGTTTCAGGGTACAGCTGATGCGGTGAGACAATCACTGAGACATATCTCAAATCTGGATTTCGAGTATGTGCTAATCCTCAGCGGCGATCAATTGTATCAAATGGATTTTACCGAGATGCTGGCCGCACATAAAGCCAAAGGTGCAGATATCAGTATCGCAACCATTCCCGTTGGCGAGCGTGATGCACCTGAGTTTGGTATCATGAAGACAGATGAGTT
>DALYHN010000175.1:0-5047 GCA_031970875.1 Chitinophagaceae bacterium | reverse complement strand
ATGAGTTCTATGTGATTGCGAATGCTTACGATTTAAATGATACAGATTATTACAACGGTATTACTACGGATGATTGGAATGAAGTAATGTTAGTAAAAGATGCTAGACCAATACAGGTATGGTATGCTTCACACAAAAGTCCGGGTATTGTACAATTGAAACAGATCATAGAGGAGATTCAACCATACAAGATTTATATCAATGGCATGTTTGCCAGAACCATCATTCAGTATCCGCTATGGTTGAGAAGGTTAGGAGCTATTGCTACAGACGATTTAATTGTAGCTCCAAGAGGCATGATACAAGAAGGTGCACTCGCTACCAAATCAACTAAGAAAAAAATCTATTTGGGATTAATGCGTTCATTAGGCTTGTTTGATCAATTGCACTGGCATGCTACTACTGTAGATGAGGCAAAGGATATCAATCGTGAGTTCGGAGCAGCACAGCAAATATTTGTAGCAGGAAATATTCCCAGACAGCCATTAGCTAACTATGTTCAAGCAGAGAAGCATTCGGGTAAGTTGCAACTCTTGTATCTCTCTGTCATTACAGCTAAAAAGCAACTATTAGAAACCTTACAGTCACTGATGCATTTGCCCGAACATTGTAGTGTTCAACTCACCATTGCCGGACCCATCAAGGAAACAGATTATTGGGCAAAGTGTGCAGCAGTGATCAAGCAATTGCCCCAACATGTTCAAGTAAACTATGTGGGCGATGTCTATCCAGAAAAAGTGTCCTTATTGATGCAACAGCATCATGCATTGGTCTTGATGAGCAAGGGAGAAAATTTTGGTCATGCGTTGTTTGAATCCATGGCAGTTGGTAGACCAATCATCACCAGTCACTATACACCTTGGAATGATTTACAAGCAAAGCAGGCTGGTTGGAATGTGGCATTGACTGATCTGCCAAATAGCATTGAACAGATTGCTATGATGGATCAGGAACAATACGATGTTTTTTGTAGCGGGACGCATCAGTTAGCGGTGGATTATTTCTCAAAACAAGATTTTATACAACAGTATCAGCAATTGTTTGGCTAATGATTGCTGGTGAATGACAATATTATTAGACAATGATCATTCTCGGTATTAATGCATATCACGCAGATTCATCCGCTGCTATTTTCAAAGACGGACAGATGATTGCTGCTACAGAAGAAGAAAGATTCAGAAGGGTAAAACATTGGGCTGGCTTTCCATCCATGGCTATTGCTTTCTGTTTGAAAGAAGCTGGTGTTAGTCTGGAGGAGGTAGATCATATCGCCATTGGGCGCGATCCCAAAGCCAAGTTTCTACGCAAGCTTTTATTTTTTGCATCGAGGCCTTTTGAAACGGTACAACATGCAATAGAGCGATTTTCCAATCAACAAAAAGTTGCCAGCTTGGAGCAGGAATTCGCCAAGCATTTTGGTATTAGTGCAACTGCACTCAAGCAAAAAATCCATCAAGTAGAACACCACCGTAGTCATTTGGCTAGTGCTTTCTTTGCTTCGCCTTTTGAAGAAGCTGCTGTACTGAGTATTGATGGTTCCGGAGATTTCTCCACCACTATGTTGGCAGTTGGTAGTGGTAATCAACTTGAAGTGTTAGAGTCAATTGATTTTCCGCATTCCCTGGGTATTTTCTATACAGCTTTTACCCAACTGTTGGGCTTTCCACATTATGGTGATGAATACAAAGTCATGGGTTTGGCTCCTTATGGCGAACCAACATATGTGGATCAACTGCGCGATGTGGTGCAATTAATTCCAAATGGATTGTTCCGTTTGAACCTGGATTATTTCCGTTCACCCGGTAAAGGATTTGTTGCGTACAATAATGACAATATTCCAGCCATTCCACAAGCGTTCAGCACAAAGATGGAATCAGTATTCGGTGCTGTGCGCAAAAAAGATGAGCCACTGACACAGGCACACAAAGATTTAGCAGCATCCGTACAGCGTATGGCTGAGCTGACCATCTTCCATGTATTACACTATTTACATCAGCGAACAAGACTAACCAAAGTCTGTATTGCCGGTGGTGTGGCACAGAACAGTGTTGCGAACGGAAAGATTACCAGAAATACCCCTTTTAAAGAAGTCTATATTCCATCAGCCGGGCACGATGCTGGTATCTCCATGGGTGCTGCGCAATATGTGTATCATCAAACAATGAAAGCACCAAGAGTAGCACCGGTCTTCTCGGCTTATACAGGTAGTCGCTTTGATAATGCCTATATCAAATCCATGTTGGAGAAAAGAGGTATTGCATACAAAGAGATTCCTGATCCGGAATTATTCGATTATGTCTCAGATCGTTTGATCAATGCTGGCGTAGTAGGATGGTTTAATGGGAGGGCTGAATTTGGTCCACGTGCATTGGGTGCGCGTTCTATTCTGGCTGATCCCGGAAGAGCAGATGCAAAGGATTTGTTGAATAGTAAGATTAAGCGTAGAGAGAGTTTTCGTCCCTTTGCACCTAGTATCCTTAAAGAGTATGTCGCAGAATATTTTGAGCTGGATGAACCTGTGCCCTTTATGGAGAAAGTGTTTCCCATTCGTGCAGAGAAAAGAGCCATCATACCCGCTGTTACCCATGTGGATGGAACCGGTCGACTGCAATCGGTAGATGCAGCAGTATCGCCTAGGTATTATGCATTGATTGATGCGTTTCGGAAAAAAAAGGGTATTCCCATCTTACTCAATACTTCTTTCAACGAGAACGAGCCCATCGTGAATACACCTGAAGAAGCGTTGGATTGTTACCTGCGTACACAGATGGATATGCTGGTGATGGAGAATATTGTGGTGGAGAGGAATTAAGAAATAGGGATGAATGATTAGTGGGCGACAATACAATATTAGTAATCAATTTTAATTTATTTTATTTCATTACTATGTGTTATGGTGGTGCTTTAAGTTTCTATTAAAGTTATTTATTCAGAGAAGTTTTTAGACATTAAACATTTAAAAGCCTACAACTTAAGTATATTATTCATGAAGAATTTTAGAATTATTGATTTTGATACTAACAGAATATATGGGCTAGATATTTTAAGATCTTTTGCTATACTATTCGTTGTCTATGGGCATGGTAATGGTATGTTGCCTCATCGTCTTAGTAAAATCCTTAATGCTTTCTTTTTTGACGGGGTAACTATTTTTTTCGTTTTAAGTGGATATTTAATTGGAGGAATAATAATTAAGCAGTTCGTGCATACAGATATCAGCTTTAAAAAGATCAAACAATTTTGGATTAGGAGATGGTTTAGAACATTACCAAATTACTTTTTGATTCTATCAGTATTGTGTATATTAAATATATTTTTTAGGGATAATTTCAAATTAGAAGAAGTAACTGAATATTTTTATTTCTCACAAAATTTATTCAGGGTACACCCTGAATTTTTCCCTGAAGCATGGAGTTTAAGTGTCGAAGAGTGGTTTTATCTTTTGCTGCCAATTCTTTTATTCATATTCTCATATTTTTTCAAATCTTATCGGCAACTAATTTTTTATTTTGCTTTATCTCTCATCACTGTAGTGCTTTTATATAGGTGTTATATATACGTAATAAAACCCCCGAATAATGAGCAAATGGTTGATGACTATTTTAGAAAACAAGTTTTCACGAGGTTTGATAGTTTGATGCTTGGTGTTATTGGTGCATATTGTAATTTCTTTATGCATGATGCTTTCAAGAGGTATAAAAATATTTTGTTTTGGTTTGGCATAATTTTGTTCCTAATTGTACAATTATTATTGCCTAAGTTATTTCAATACACAAGCTTTTACAATTGTGTGTTTAGCTTTTATTTAACCTCCCTTGCAACACTTTTGTTATTACCCTTTCTTACAGAAATCAAATCAGGAGAAGGGTTAGTGTATAGATTTTTTACTTTCACAAGTATGATCTCTTACTCTATGTATTTATTAAATTTAACAATAATACAGGGTTGGATTCTCGCTAAAATTGATTTTGATTCAATGTTTCCCAATTCTAATTTGGATGTTATTTTTAAATATTTTTCTTATTGGATTCTTGTCTTCCTCCTTTCAACTCTTTTATATAAATATTATGAGACTCCAATGACTTCACTGCGAGACAGGATTAAGTGAATATAATTTTTGTTTAGATAATTTTTTCTAATTAATTGAAAGTTTCCATCATCACCGCTACTTATAACAGTGCTGCTACTGTGCTGGATACCTTGAGAAGTGTTCAGTCGCAAACCTGGCAGGAGTTGGAGCATATTGTGGTGGATGGTGCTTCTACAGATGATACACTTCGTTTGTTGGAAGCAGGCAAACACCGTGGGCCTTTTGTGAGTGAGCCCGATAAGGGCATTTATGATGCCATGAATAAGGGTATTCAAATGGCATCTGGTGAGATTGTTGGGATCCTGAATTCGGATGATGTCTATGCCAATCCGACCATTATCGAAAAAGTGGTGCAGCTGTTTGAGCAAACTGGTGCTGATGCTGTGTATGGCGATTTATGGTATGTGGATATTGCAGATATGCAACGCGTAAAGCGGAAATGGGTTGCTGGGTCTTATCGCAAGGAGGCTTTCTTATACGGCTGGATGCCGCCGCACCCTACTTTTTTTGTGCACAAAAGCGTCTATGCGCAATACGGGTTATTCAATCTCGACATGTATACTGCAGCGGATTATGAGTTGATGCTGCGGTTTCTGTATAAATATCAAATTCCCGCTGCATATTTGCCGGAAGTGATGGTGAAGATGCGGGTGGGTGGGGCCAGTAATCAATCCCTCAAAAACCGGCTTTTGGCCAATAAGGGCGATCGCCTGGCCTGGAAGGTGAACGGACTCAAACCTTACTGGTTCACTGTAACTTTGAAGCCGATCAGAAAGATCACACAATTCATTACATGAAGAAAGCATTAATCACGGGTATTACGGGTCAGGACGGTGCATACTTGGCCGAATTGTTGTTGAAGAAGGGCTATCAGGTGCATGGCATCAAGCGCAGAAGCTCTTTGTTCAATACCCAGCGTATCGATCATTTTTATGAAGATCCGCATATTGAAGACAG
>DALYHN010000174.1:0-5052 GCA_031970875.1 Chitinophagaceae bacterium | reverse complement strand
ATTGCCAAGTCTGGTACTTCTAAGCACGAGCGTGGTGATGCATTTGCTGCATTGCTCGCAGAAGTGAAAGAAGCGCTGGGTGAACTGGCTGATGAAGACAAGAAGCTGGTTTCAAAATACTTTGGCGACCTGCAGTATTACGTGGTGCGCGATATGATTTTGGATGATCGTACACGTTTGGATGGTCGTAACTTGGATCAGGTTCGTCCCCTCGCAATGGAGGTGAATATCCTACCTACGCCACACGGCTCTGCATTATTCACAAGAGGTGAAACTCAGTCACTTACAACAGTTACTTTGGGAACTCCTTTAGATGAATTGTTGATCGAAAGTGCTGCCAGCAGCGATTATAATAAGTTCATTCTGCACTATAATTTCCCTCCATTCTCTACAGGTGAAGTAAAGCCAATGCGCGGTCCTGGTCGTAGAGAAGTAGGTCACGGTAACCTGGCGATGCGTAGCTTGAAGCAGATGATGCCCGGCAACGAATACCCATACACGGTACGTGTAGTGAGTGATATCCTGGAGTCGAATGGTTCATCTTCTATGGCAACCGTATGTGCTGGTTCACTGGCTCTGATGGATGCGGGTGTGCCTTTCCCTAAGCACGTAAGTGGTGTAGCGATGGGTTTGATTACCCGCGCAACGGATGGTAAATATGCCATCCTGACTGATATCTTAGGTGATGAAGATCATCTGGGTGACATGGACTTTAAAGTAACTGGTACCCGCGATGGTATTTGTGGTGTACAGATGGATATCAAGATCGATGGTTTGAGCATGGATGTGATGCGTGAAGCATTGGCACAAGCGCGTAAAGGTCGTCTCCATATTCTGGATGCGATGTATGAGGCGATGCCTGCAGCTAGAGCCGAAGTGAAGCCACATGCACCAAGAATGGAGAAGCTCTTCATTGATAAGGAATTTATCGGTGCGGTTATCGGACCACAGGGTAAGGTAATTCAGGAGATTCAGCGTGTAACAGGTACAACCATCAATATTGAGGAAGTAGGTAATGTGGGTGAAGTGAGCATCTTCTCACCAGCCAAAGAAGGTTTGGAAAAAGCCTTGGCATGGGTGAAGGGCTTGGTAGCTGTTCCTCAGGTAGGCGAAGTATATGAAGCTACTGTAAAAGGTATCAAGGAATTTGGTGCTTTCGTGGAGTTCCTACCGAAGAAAGAAGGTCTGCTGCACATCAGCGAGATCAGCTGGAAGCGTCTGGAAACCATGGATGGTGTGTTCAAGGAAGGCGATAAAGTGAAGGTGAAACTGATCGGTATCGACCATAAGACTGGCAAGTTCAAGCTCAGCCGCAAGGCTTTGATGCCAAAGCCTGAACCACAGCAGCAGCCCAGACAAGAGGGTGGCGCGCCAACAGAACAAGCTTAAATAACCTAACCCCGCATCTGCGGGGTTTATTTTTGGAGTATGGATTACATAGAAATTGTACTGGAAAATATCCCTGTTGACCAGCTGGAGCTGGTGATGGCGGACCTATCGTTGGCCGGCTGTAATGGATTTGAAGAGCTGGACAATGGTGGGCTGAAAGCCTATGCTGAAGCTGGAGAATTGAATGAGAATGAGTTAAACTTAATTGTCGATAAATATCAATTAAATCATTCATTATCAAATATTAAAGAACAAAATTGGAATGCAGTTTGGGAATCCAATTTTGATCCGGTGCAGGTACGCGATTTTGTGGGTATCCGGGCAGATTTTCATGCTCCGATGGTGGGTATACGCCATGAAATCTTAATTACACCCAAGATGAGCTTCGGAACGGGGCACCATGCCACTACTTGGATGATGTTGGATTGGATGGAGGGGATGGAACTGGCTGGAAAGTCGGTGTACGACTTCGGAACGGGTACGGGTGTGCTGGCCATCATGGCATCCAAGCTGGGAGCAAAGCGGGTTTTGGCGGTAGACAATGATGATTGGTGTATCGAAAACTCATTAGAAAATGTTCAAAAAAATAATTGTCAAAATATTGATATAGAAAAAGTTGATACGGGTTATCAAAATAAAAAGTTTGATACAATTTTAGCTAATGTGAACCGTCATATCATCGAAGCCAATATCCATTTTCTGGTAGAGGCATTGGCTTCAGGCGGGCAAATCCTGTTTAGCGGTCTCTTAGTAGAAGACGAGCAGCCAATGTGGGAACTTTTCGCCCAGCATGGCCTCCAAACTGAGGGGGTGCGGGTGAGGAACAACTGGATATCCATGCTTTGCCGTTAAATTTTTCCACCGACCTCTGTGTTAAGGAATTATTAAGTGATGGGCCTGTATATTTGTTTACCAAACTTCAGCCCCCATGGTAGAATTTTTACTCATCATCCTTGCTTACCTCATTGGCTCAATCCCTACAGCCGTTTGGGTTAGTAAAAAATACTTCGGGATTGATATCCGGGATTATGGTAGCGGCAATGCCGGTGCTACCAACACCTTCCGAGTGCTAGGTCAAAAATGGGGTACCATCGTGATGTTGATTGATGTGCTGAAAGGTGTGATTGCTACTTCCCTATATATTCTAGATGCGTTCTACATGACAGACGAACTGCAGCGTACCAATTTTATGATTGGTTTGGGCTTGGCTGCGGTGATCGGACATATTTTCCCTATATGGGCCGACTTCAAAGGCGGCAAGGGTGTGGCTACTTTATTGGGTATGGCATTGGCTATACAGCCTATTGTAGCCGTTAGCTGTATCGGTGTTTTCGTCATCGTTTTATACCTGACCCGATTTGTATCGCTCAGTTCTATCTTAGCTGGCGTTTCTTTTATGGTCTTTATTCTCTTTATTTTCAACGAGAAGGAAACGCTCTACCGCATTTTCGCCATCTTGGTAGCACTGATGGTAGTACTGACCCATCAAAAGAACATTGGGCGTATCATCAGAGGTACTGAAAGTAAAGTGCCTCTTTTTAAGAGTCGTGATCGTCGCAAACAGCGTCGTAAGCAGTAGTATCTTCGCTGCTCAAATTTTTCTTTATGCGTTATTCCATTTGCCTAATGCTTGGGTTAACCCTCATGGTTGCCTGTCAGCGTAATGCCATTACCGGCCGTTCTCAACTAAGTTTTATACCCGAATCAGAGATTCAGGCGCAGTCTTTAACTGCTTATCAGCAGTTTTTAGCCAGCAATAAAGTTGTTGCCACAGGTAAGCAAGCTGAGATGGTGAAGCGGATTGGGAATCGTATCATCAAGGCAATTAATGAATATTATACCAGTCAAGGACTAGCCAATGAGCTGCAAGGGTATGCGTGGGAAGTAAACTTGGTTGACAACAAAGAAATGAATGCATGGTGCATGCCGGGCGGAAAGATTGTGGTGTATACAGGCCTACTACCAGTAACTCAAACCGAAGATGCGCTCGCTGTAGTGATGGGGCATGAAATCGCCCATGCATTGGCGCATCATGGACAGGAGCGTGTGAGTCAGGGTATGTTGCAGCAGGGCTTGGGTATGGGCTTGGGTGTAGCTGTAGCCAATAAACCTGCGGAAACCCAGCAAATCATATTGCAGTCTTATGGTGTGGTTTCTCAGGTAGGCGGCATCTTGCCTTTTAGTCGCAAGCATGAATTAGAAGCCGATAAGTTTGGCTTGCGTTATGCCGCGTTAGCGGGATACAATCCCCGCGCTGCGATTGACCTGTGGAAGCGGATGGGGGCAGCCAGTGGCGGCCAGAAGCCACCGGAAATCCTTAGTACGCACCCGGTAGAAGAGAGAAGGGTAGCTGAATTGCAGAAAATCATGCCTGAAACCTTGGAGAAATACTATAAGCCACTGTAAAGCAGCAGTTTGTGGCGTTTTAGTGGATCACTGGGCAGTAGAAAAGCCCGGAATCTACTCAAAACCATTGAAAAGCCTTACCTTTGCAGACCCTTTTAGGCAACAACCTCCAAAATTTCTCACAAGCATGATCACAACATCACAACAGAGTTTGTTAGAAAAATTGCAATTAAAAGATGAGAAAAACCTGTTGATTCAGGGACTTCCTTCCTCCATCGAAAAACAGTTTGTCAAGCTTTCTTACGCAAAGAATATCACGCCTCTGCTCAAGTCAAGAAAAGTAGATTTTGCCTTGGTCTTTGCTATCAACCAGAATCAATTGAATTCGGTATTAAAAGAAGTCTTACCAGCATTGCATGAGGATAGCAAATTGTGGGTAGCTTATCCAAAATCAACCAGCAAGATTGTAAGTGACTTGAATCGTGATTGTAGCTGGGATATTCTCTGCAACAACAATTATGAAAGTGTGCGTCAGGTGGCTTTAGATCATGTGTGGAGTGCGATGCGTTTCAAGAAAGTAGATAAGATCCCCAACAGAACCCGTTCTTTTGGTGATAGTAAGCCGGTTGAAACCAATGGTGTGGATTTTGAGAAACGCTTGGTTGTACCTCCTACAGAATTGGCGAATATGTTCATGAAACATAAAGAGGCAAAAGAATTCTTTACCTCTTTGTCTTTCACCAACCAGAAAGAGTATGTAACCTGGATTGAAGGAGCTAAAAAAGAAGAAACCAGAAAGCGTAGACTGGAAGCTGCATTGGAGAAGCTGCTTGCAGGTAAGCGCAATCCTTCTGAAAAATAAGATTGAACTAGATACAAAAAATGCTGTCAGCGATGACAGCATTTTTTATTTGAGGATAACGGTACCTAGTTGCGAAGTGATCTGTTGTTCAAACTCCTTGAGTTGTTTGTGAATCATGATCAAGCTCATCAAAGCATCGCCTGTAGCAGTTTCCATATCGCGCTGATTTTCTTCCAGCATTTTTTTCAGCTTGCGTAACTTGAAATAGTGTATGCTGAGTTGTACATCCTGTGCACTAACATCACGGTTCACAATATTCATACCCTCCATTACTTCATCCCATTTCTGACTGAGTTCATGAGGCGTCATGGTAATATTAACCACGATTTGTCTGATCTGCTCATCCGGATGATATAACCAAGTTTTGGCAGAGGGTTCTAATCCTGCTTCGTACTGGGTTTTATATTGCTGATATAGTTGTTCAAATTCGGGTACATCAAAATGAAACTGTTCCA
>DALYHN010000173.1:0-5065 GCA_031970875.1 Chitinophagaceae bacterium | reverse complement strand
GTCAAAAATCTATTCAATTATCTGCCACGCTTTCCAATCATTCGTCCCTCAGATCCTTTCGATAAAGACGTCAATAACATTTTTGGCAATGCGCTGCTGAATCCTGCTGGCTTGAGTTTCGACCCCAATTACAATTACGCACCTATGCAGGGCAGACGATTTTTCATAGGCATTCGCTTTTCATTGCGTTAGTTGCCACAGCGGCTTTGTCACACGATTGTCAAACGTGCTGCATCTACTTTCTTATGACAATTCCATTACGCATAAATCTGCTGTCAATGCAACATTTGCAGCTGATACATGCGTATTTGGTCATTCATATCCTTCTTCGTTTTTACCACCTCACTTAGGGCGCAAAAGCCTTTGCGTGATACTTTGGATGGAACTGCAGACGATGTGGTGGTAACAGCTACTCGTACAGAGCGCAAATTGGGTAATGTGGCAGTGCCTGTTACCCTTGTGAATGCCAAACAAATTCAACAGAGCGGTTCACTGCGCTTGAATGATATTCTCCAGGAACAAACAGGTGTGTTTTTAACTGCAGGTAGTGGCAGTAATGCAGTAGGTGGTGGTGTATTTGGTAATGGTGTGCAGTTGCAGGGTTTGTCGCCCGATCATACCATGATTTTATTGGATGGTGAACCATTGATTGGTCGCCAAGGTGGCGTGATGGATTTATCCCGCTTCGCAGTGGGCAATATCAAGAAAATAGAAATCGTCAAAGGGCCATCTTCCAGCTTGTATGGTAGTGAAGCCATGGGTGGTGTGATCAATATTATTACCGAACCCTTGCTGCGTAATCAGTTTCAGGCAGGTATTCGTTATGGTTCATTTGCTACTACTGATGTGTATGCAAGCGGTAACTGGAAAACCAATAAAGCAGGCATCTACTATTTTGTGAATCGCAATAGCGGTAATGGTTACGAATTAGATCCTGCAACGCCTGAGAAAACACTGGATCCATATTACAACTACACAGTACAATTCAAATTGAGTTATCAGTTTAGCAATCGTACCAAGCTTGTGCTGAACAATCGTTATTTCTACGGATGGCAGGATAGTTATTATGCTATCAACGACAAGAACATCAACATTGCCGGGGGTGGCAGAACCAATGATCACACCATCAACCCGGTATTAACACATCAGTTTTCTGATAAAGTGAAAACCCGTATAAGCCTTGTTGGCAGCGGATTTCGCTATGTGCAGCAATTAGATAGTTTGAAGAATGGTGCGCGCTACTACTACGATAGTTTTGAACAAGGTTTCTGGCGTGCAGAAAATCAAACCGACTGGCAGTTGGGTAAACACACGCTCACGATTGGTGGAGGTGCTACTTATCAAACAGTTGCCACAACACGTTACCGCGAAAGAAAAACGCAGTCTATTTTTCATGCATTTGCGCAGGATGAATGGCGCATCAATAATCATTTTTTATTGATCACTGGTTTGCGTTATGACCACAATACCGATTTTCAAAGCAGGCTGAGTCCCAAATTGGCTTTGCAATGGAAGCCTGCGAATAAATGGCAAATCAATGCATCATATGGCGCAGGTTTCAAAGCGCCTGATTTTCGCCAGCTCTATTTAAGTTTTGTGAACAATGCGGCTGATGGGTATAGCATTTATGGTGCATCAGAATTCTCCATCGCAGAGTTACAAAGGCAGATGAATTTGGGCTTGGTTGCACAGATTTTACCTGCTGCTTATCAAATCACCACATTAAAGCCGGAGATTTCTAATGGATTTAATCTGGGTGTTCATTTCACGCCAAACAATGCGATTCGTGCTGAGTTAAATCTGTTTAGAAACGATGTTTCAAATCTGATCAACTATCTGCCTGTAGCAACCAATGCAAACAGCACTTCTGTATTCAGCTATGTGAACGTGAATCGTGCATTTACGCAAGGTTTAGAATCAAATATCAAATGGCAACTGACTAAAGCTATCAGTGTGCAAGCGGGTTATCAATTCCTCTTATCCGGCGATAAAGCCATATTAAAGAAAGTGAAGAGCGGTTCAGTATATGGTCGTGATTATGAGGGCGGCCCTGCCAGATTGATGCAGCGAAGTGATTACAGTGGCTTGCTGAATCGTAGTAAGCATATGGCCAATCTGCGTGTATTCTATGAAGGTGCACAAGGTATTCAAGCAAGCATCCGCGCTATTTATCGTAGTCGCTGGGGCGTGATTGACCGTGATGGCAATGCATTTGCCAATAGAGATGATGAGTTTGCTAATGCGCAAATACAAGTGAATGCTACCATCGGAAAGCGCATTGCGCAGAGATGGATGATGCAGATTGGTGTCAACAATTTATTCAACCAGTTCGATGCCCGTTTCCTTCCCAATATTCCGGGTATCAATTATTTCACCTCCGTAATCTATTCTTTCAAAAAATAAATATTATGAGAAGCATTTTGATGACCGTGTTTGCAGTTGCTGCTTTGGTAAGTTGTACAAAAGATGACAAGCCCACACCTGCTGTGGTGACTTCCGTAGATTTTCTGGTTTCAGGTACATCTGTTGGTCCGCACGATCTGTTCAGTTTTGAAACAGGTGCACGCGTAGCCAATACAGATTCAATTTCTACAAAGTGGGATTTCGGTATGCGTTTTGAAAAATTCATCGTGAATAGCAATGCTTCTGGCCCCGGTTCAGCTGGCGTGCAGGTGCTGAATAGCACTTTCGAGTCTGTGCTGGAAGCCCCTGCTACAGGTTATGCATACGATACAACTGCTTCACAGTTGGGTGTGAAAGGTGCACAGTGGTATATCTACAACAGTACTACTAGATCTTTTGCGCCAATTGCCGGTAAGACTTTTGTCTTTAAAACGGCAAGAAACACTTACGCGAAAATGGAAGTATTGAGTGCAGATCCTGCTGATGATAATGGTAACCTAGTAGTGCCCCCGACCAGACCTACCAAGATCAAATACAAGATCCGCTTTGCGCATCAGGCCAGCGGCAGCAGAACTTTCTAATCCAAATTGCAAATGAGGCGTTTGGAGCCCCGCACATGCGGGGTTTTTTTATGCCATTTGGCCAGACCATACAACCCCTCCTTTTCCTTACCTTCGCAAACCATAAAAATCGCCTTCAGGCAAGGATTCTATTGATTATGAGCGCAAAATACCAGGAGTTCGGCGGACTGAACCTGCCATCTATAGAGCAGGAAATACTGGCCCGCTGGAAGAGCGAACAGGCATTCGAGAAAAGTGTGGAGCTGAGAGCAGGGGCCAAGCCCTTTGTGTTCTATGAAGGTCCCCCAAGTGCCAATGGCATGCCCGGCATTCACCACGTGATCTCCAGAACTTTGAAAGACATGGTTTGTCGCTACAAAACCATGCAAGGTTTTCAGGTAAAACGCAAGGGCGGATGGGATACCCATGGTTTGCCAGTAGAGCTTGGTGTGGAGAAGGAATTGGGTATTACCAAAGAAGATATCGGTAAGAAAATTACGGTAGAAGAATACAACCAGAAATGTCGCGAAGCGGTATTGCGTTACAAGGACAAGTGGGATGAGTTGACGACTAAAATGGGTTATTGGGTTGATCTGAATGACCCATACATCACTTTCGACAACAACTACATTGAAACGCTTTGGTGGTTATTGAAGCAGTTATATAATAAAGGACTCTTGTATCAAAGTGTCAGTATCCAGCCCTATTCACCTGCAGCAGGTACAGGTTTGTCATCACATGAATTGAATCAGCCCGGTACGTACAAGGATGTGAAGGATACCAGTGCAGTAGTGATGTTCCGTGCGGTACAAGATGAAAAGAGTAAGTTCTTGCATGATGCAGTGCATGGTGTAGAAGTTTTCTTCATGGCTTGGACTACTACACCTTGGACATTACCTTCTAACCTTGGTTTGACTGTGGGTCCTGAGATTGAATATGTGTTGGTACAAACTTTCAATCCATACACGCATTTACCTATCAATATTGTTTTGGCAAAAGCCTTGCTGGGTAAGTATTTCAAGCCGGAGGGCGAGAATGGTGATTTTGATGGCTACAACGAGCAAGCAAAACTATTGCCTTGGAAAATCATCACCAGTTTCAAGGGTAAGGACATTGAAGAGTGCCGATATGAGCAATTGCTGCCTTATGAAGCCAATGCGCCGCAGCATGCAGGTGGCGATCCTTTCCGCATCATTCTGGGTGATTTCGTTACTACAGAAGACGGTACTGGTATTGTACATACCGCACCTGCTTTTGGTGCAGACGACTTTAAAGTAGGTAAGAAGTATGGCATCGGTATTCTGACGATGGTTGATCGTGAAGGAAAGTTTGTAGATGGTTTGGGTGAGTTCAGCAATCGTTATGTAAAGAATTATAAAGATGATCCGAACTATGTAGACGTGAACGTAGACATCTGCGTGAAGTTGAAGAAAGAAAACCGTGCATTTAAAGTAGAGAAATACGAACACAGTTATCCGCATTGCTGGAGAACAGATAAGCCTATTCTATATTATCCATTGGATGCTTGGTTTATTCGTACCACTTCGCTGAAAGAGCGCATGGTGGAATTGAATAAAACCATTCGTTGGAAACCGGCTTCTACCGGTGAAGGTCGTTTCGGTAACTGGTTGGAGAATATGGTGGATTGGAACCTCAGCCGCAGTCGCTACTGGGGCACACCATTACCTATTTGGAGAAATAATAAAGAAGGTATTGAAGTGTGTATTGGTAGTGTGGAAGAGCTTTGCGAGAATGGATTTATTTTCGATTTTAATAGATTCAAATCCGACTATGCAAATAGAGTGGAATCTCTTGTCAGTGCAGTAAATGACCATTTTGCAAAGGAGAATACTGATGTAAACTTTGAGAGCTTGTATAATGTTTTCTCTAGAGAGCTTAATAGTTTGTACTCTTTATTGTCAGTTGGCTTTACATATGACGTACTCACAGATTATCTTAAACCAGTAACCAAGGACCAAGCAACACTTGACCTACACAAGCCTTTTGTTGATAATATTTTAGTTAAAAAAGGAAATACACTGCTAGTTCGTGTACCTGATCTGGTGGATGTGTGGTTCGATAGTGGCGCCATGCCTTATGCG
>DALYHN010000172.1:0-5081 GCA_031970875.1 Chitinophagaceae bacterium | reverse complement strand
CCACTTCTGGGGCGAATTTGGGCTTCCAAATGATCTGGTAGCTCAATAAATAGTCCCGTGGGCACCAATACCCTTTGCATGGGGGCTAATTCCAGTGGCTGATCCAGATTGGCGCGAAGGTCCATACCGGATGAACCCACTGTTGCATAAGCAGGCAAAGGATGAGGTGATTGATTAATAATTCGAACGCTTGTCAGGGGCATGGCGCGAAGGTAATGAATGGATGCTGATAGCGATACCACACTGATCATCGGCACAGTATTTTATGACAATCCCAACAAGTATTATCCTCAAGATGAATAAGTTGCCGCGCTATAGGTTCCTTTTTACACAATAACGGCACTCCATCCATTAAGCATGTACCCATAGAAAACGTCAGAGTCGTCGGCACCGGATATGGGGTGAATGTCTTTTCCGGTTTATGCACTAGCCAAAAGGCTTTTCAACGATACTTATAAAAACACAAGGCATTTTAGCGATAAATACTAAGCAGCTTTTAAGATGAAAACAGAATCAGTAGATAATATTTATATACTTACCCTTTAAAAGCACAGAAAATAGACAGATTCAAGTATTTTAGAGCCGCTAAATTGTATATAACAAACAGTAGTTACCTAGAATAACACATGTCAAAAAGAGTTAATCGATATATTGTTATTCGCTACTTGATCGATAGCCCGGTTATTGGCATCTCCTATCTCTCAGCCATTAGACTAACTGATGTACAAAAGTTTGAATCGCTAAGCTATGGCGACTACCTCTTTTTGCTGCTATCCATTGCTATTTGGTATATCGTGGCTTCTTTCTCACACTTGTACACAGAAAGAAGGTCGAACAAATTTTCTGAAGAAATTATTTTCACCGTCTACACCCTGATGCTATTCTCTATTGCACTGAGTTCGGCATCCTTTTTTTTACAGAAAGAGCTTAACGTAGATGCGGGCATTATTGGCTGGATGTTGCTCATTGCTTTTCCACTATTAATTGCCACCAAATACATGATCAGAAAGTATCTGCATGCGGCCATTCATCAGGGCCGACTGTATGATAATTTATTGATTGTGGGCGCAACTAACTCGGGCATGCATTTCTATGAAACCATCAATAAGTATTACTACTATGGCTATAAGTGTATTGGGTTTGTAGATGACCATACCCCCGCCATGAATGGCTGCCCATACAAAGGCCGTGTTCAAGATCTTGGAACCATTCTGAAAAAAGAGCGGGTAGATGAAGTGATTATTGCTTTACCCAATCAGGAAAGTGCGAGAATTAGGGATTGTATCGATGTGTGTGATCAATACGCGACTAAAACAAGAATCATCCCTGATGCTTTTCAGTTTGCAGCAGCAACAGCACAAGTGAACAATATCGGACTACTACCCGTATTGAATATTCGCTCATTGCCTCTTGATAAAATAGAGAATCAGGCTTTAAAGCGAACATTTGATATTTTATTCTCACTTAGCTATTTTATACTGCTCGGTAGCTGGCTGATGCCGCTGATAGCGTTGGTGATCAAACTGACATCAAAAGGGCCGATCATTTTTAAGCAAGAAAGATGGGGATTGAATAATGAAAAAATCATTTGCTATAAGTTCAGGACCATGGTGCACGACAGTGCAGATATTGATCAGAACGGTTTATACAATCAAGCATCCAAAGATGATCCACGTGTAACACCCATTGGTGCTTTGCTGCGTAAAACCAATATGGATGAATTACCCCAGTTTTGGAATGTATTACTAGGTAATATGTCTGTAGTGGGGCCCAGACCACACCCTACACCACTCAACCTTGAGTCGATGCATACAGTAGACAACTATATGTTACGACATATTGTACTTCCTGGTATTACAGGCTGGGCACAGGTGAATGGTTTTAGAGGAGAAACAAGAAAAGAAGGTTCTATGCAGCAGAGAGTAGACTTCGACTTGTACTATATACATCGATGGACTTTCTGGCTCGATTGTCAAATTATTTTGCAAACTGTTATCAATATTCTCAGAGGTGATCAAAATGCTTATTAGCAAAGCAGTTTAATATTATCAAATGAAACGACTAGCCGCCATTTGCCTCTCCATATTCATTCCCATGAGTGTGTTTACACAAGTAATTTGGGAGAATCATCGCAGCGAAGTGTATCCATACTTGTATCGTATGGCGCAGAAAGGGTTGATCGAATTTCACGACATGATACAACCACTCAGCAGGGCTTATATTGGCGAGCGTCTCATGCAATTGGATTCAAGCAGAGCTAAACTGAGTAAAACAGAAAAAGCAGAACTAGACTTCTACCTGCAGGAATTCAAACCTGCCCATTTACTAAACAACCAACTGGGTATTGCTACAAAAGACCAGCATAAAAGACTCAGAGGACTTTTTTATTCAGGGAAGGATATTCAGCTATATGCAGATCCTATGGCTAGCGTCATGCGTGTAAACGGATTAGGACAATCATTTACACAAGTCAGTAATGGTTTGCAATTCTGGGGACAAGCAGGCAAATTCGGATTTCAATTTTATTACCGTGATTATACAGAAAACGGTACAGGTTTAGACAGCTTCAGAGCAGAAAGCCCTGAAACCAATATCATTCGATTATTTAGCAATAATCCGCGCAAGCAAAACTTTTCTGAAATACGCGCCCATATCAGCTATGCATGGAAAAACGGTTCTATCAGTATTGGTAAAGACCAACTCATCAGTGGGTATGGAGAAAATGGACGTATCATTCTATCCGATAAAGCACCCTCCTATCCTTTTATCAGGTTCGATTACCAACCAGTAAAATGGCTGAGATTTCACTACGCTAACGCTTGGTTGAATTCAAACATTATTGATAGTAGTGCAACTTATGGAACGGGTAATCCTGTAAGTACTGGAACTAGAATACAGTATATACCCAAATACCTTGCAACACATGCAATTATTTTCACCCCAAGAAAGGGCATAGACCTATCCATTGGTGAGTCGATTGTTTATAGCGATAATATGGATCTAGGCTTCTTGATACCAATTAACTTCTTTAAGATTTACGACAACAACAGAAGTAATTATGATATCCGAGCCGGTTCTAATGGACAATTTTTCTTTCAGACAAGTGCTAGAAATATTCTCAAGAACACCCATTTCTATTCAACATTCTTTATCGATGAAATCAGGGTTTCTACAATGTTCAATAAGCAAAAAAGTAGAAATCAACTCGGGTATACTTTAGGCGGATCAATCACCGATATTGGACTTCCTTACCTCACCCTTGGAGCGGAATATACACGCGTAAACCCATTCGTGTATGGCAATCTCGTACCAGCACAAGTCTATACCCAGCATAGTGCTTCTCTAGGTGATTGGATGGGTAATAATTTCGACCGCTTAATATTATTTGCCAAATACACCCCTATTCCAAGATTAAGAACCTATATCAGATTTCAGCAAATTCAGAAAGGTGGTGCAGGTACTGTTCTGCAACAGTATGAAGCAGAACCACAACCGCCATTTTTGTTTGACTTCCAGAAAAAAAGAACCGACTTGTTTTTGCAAGTCGGTTACGAATGGTTGAATAACCTGTATTTCAACGCAAACTATCTATGGCTCAATGAAGAAAGACAGAACGGACAAAAACTTACTGGTAGTAGATTCTCTCTTGGTGTTAGCTACGGATTAAGATAGTTCTAACCAAGAATCATTTTACGTACAATCAGATAGATAAATATACTGTTGGTGATCAAGTATCTGCGCCAAAGTCTTTTGGGCTCCTGAATTAATCTGTACAACCATTCTAACCCATTTTTCTGCATCCAGGCTGGCGCCTGTTTTAATACCCCCGCATGAAAATCGAAAGCAGCGCCTACAGCCAGCATAGGTGCATGAACCCTATTCAAATGATCACTTACCCATACTTCCTGCCTCGGGCATCCTCGCCCCACAAGTACAATATTGGCACCTGATGCATTGATCTTTTCAGTATCGCTAATAAATTCCTCAGGCGTTGCTTCACGGAAACGATCAACATGAGTACCAACAATGGTTATTGCGGGGAAATGATGTTTAATGAATGCAGAGAATTTCTCTAATGTGGCACTAGTACTGCCATACAGGTATACCTTCAAACCTAGCGTATTCGCTTTTCTAAGTACCCATACTGTCAATTCTGGACCATATACACGATCCTTTAGATTGGCTTTGAAAAAAAAGTTCAGTGCCCATTTCACAGGTTGGCCATCAGGAACAACCATACTGATTTTACTGATCTTCTCTTTCAATGAGACTGAGCGATTTGATTCTACTAAGCCATGAACAGCCAATGCAGAAACGGCGAAAGAAGCCCTACGCACGGCATAATCAATAATGATATCACTAGCCTGATCATAATCTGTTAAAGTGAAATCAACTCCCAATAAATTGACCTTAGCTGCCATATTTATATCATTACTGAATGTCATCAAAGAATAATTAGTACGGAAAACACATAGCAAACAGCACCAATTTTCTGCCTGCAAATTAACTGATTACCGGCCATGAATGATTCTTTCCAATTAAGTCAGTGAACAATCTTTATTTGAACACGAATTATTTATGTGCGAATGAAGAAAACACAGACAACAATTTCTGGCTGTTATCTTGTGGTTAGCTTAAGCTATTGATTTAGATAGCTAGAGCCGAATACTTTGTACTTTTTAAAATGCATCACATGTGGGGTAAAAAAAGCCTCGCTTAAACCTTTTGGATGGAGTATATAATGTGGCTTCCCAAGCAATTGGCATAGATGCGCCTGCAGGCTATCCGGACAAAAAACCAGCTCGCTATCCATGATTTGCGCTACCAAATCCTGAAAACTAGCGTATACAAAATCGTTTTCACTTAATGCTGCAATCTGATTGCCTGCGTAAAAGCCTGTTTGAACAATGGCTGTATCCGCAAATGTCTTTTTGATGGTAAGGATATCTGCCAATGGTATATTCCGAAATTTTTGTCTGGCGGTAGGCAAAATCAAGACACGGCTAGGCTTGACACTATCGCTGATTATTGGATAATCTGCGCGAAAAAAATCCGCATATGATGCATACACAGCATGTCCA
>DALYHN010000171.1:0-5133 GCA_031970875.1 Chitinophagaceae bacterium | reverse complement strand
ATGCGCCTGATATTACAAAAGGTATTCAGCAAATTATTCAGCAGGATGCAAGAGGCGCTTACCATTTAGCAGGAAAGGATATCGTGTCTCCATACCAAATGGCTGTACAAATTGCCGCAGCCGCGGGATTAGATGCAGGGCTAATCACACCCGTGGATGAAACCAGTTTCCCTGAACCTGTACGCAGGGCCAAGAAAGGCGGCTTATTGATTGATAAAGCCGTTCGTGAATTGGGCTATGCACCAGTAGATATTGAAACCGGTATTCGATTGAGTCTGGCTTAGTTCATCATCAGAATATTCACGCTGCGCTGCAGAATATTGAAAGCAATTTCTGCCATCAGGTTTTCTTTATCTAGCGTAGGGTTTACTTCCGTGATTTCAAAACAACAGATCTTTCTGTTCTGCATGAATTTAGAAATCAAGTCTTCTGCTTCGCGTTCGCGCAAGCCATTGCTTACCGGTGTACCTGTTCCTTTTGAGATAGAGGAGTCCAGGCTGTCCACATCAAACGATACGTAGATATCCGTGCAATCACTCAAATAACGAATGACGGCACGCACAATGTTTTCTGGACCTTTTCTGCGTACTTCATTGGTGGTAATCACTTTCATGCCATACTTCTCAATCAGTCCGCGTTCTTCTCTTTCATAATCGCGCAGCGAAATAAAGACAATGTCTTCCGGTAATACCTTAGGAGCAATTTTACCGATATGTTTCAATGCATCCCAAGCGCGTTTGGTTTCGCTATCAATTTCGTGTACAGCAAAGTCTTCATTGTCTTCTGCAATGGCTGATGCCAATGGCATACCATGCATATTGCCAGAAGGGGTAGTGTAAGGTGTATGCAAATCTGCGTGTGCATCAATCCAAATCACACCCAGTTTGCTTTTGGGCTTGGCCATTTTAATACCCGCAATGGTGGCACCTGCTGTACTATGATCCCCACTCAATACCACTGGAAAGAAATTACTCTTGATACTTTCTTGTACCGCCTTACTTACGCGCTCATACATGGTAGTTACACCTTTAATGCGCTTAGCATAGGGCGATTCAATGGGTTCGAATAAGAGTTTGTTTTCAGTCTGAATTTTTTCAGAAGGAAAATGCACAAAGAAATTGCTCATGAAATCGAGTGCAGCAATTTTTACAGCATCAATACCGAGGCTGGCACCACGGGTACCGGCACCGATTTCTGAGGGGACTTCAATGAGTTTGATATTTTTCATACAATGACAATATGGTTAGCAATAACGATTCATCCACGAGGGACGCAATGGGTTAGAATAAGGCAAAGGAAAAATTAGCCAGCGGGCAGAATGCGGCGGCTATCGGGATAACTGATATATGGTGTGCTGTTCAGCATCGATTCCAAAAATAGGGGATTCGCCCTATTTCAGTTGCAAACTGTCGTTAATTCTGTATAAACCGCACTATCGTTTAAGGAACCGGTACTGCGCTTCAAACGAAAACGTACAAACATTTCCTCACTATACCATTGTTCCTGATAGGTTTTGCGAATCACTTCTTTGTGTTCATGCATGCGATAAGCAAAGTCCCGCATAGCTGATTTGGAATGCCAGATACTAAAAGTGGCCTGCTTGATCCAAGGTATTTCGCCAATACCAACTGAAGTGATGAAACCAGGCGTGCCGGCCATTTGTACGGCTACTGCATCCACGTGTTGCCAGAAATTTTTCAAACGATTTAGACGGATAGTCGCTCGTGTTAATACTGCTATCGGCCCATCGTAATCGGTATTCTTTGGTAAATCTCCAAAAGGTGTTTGATGATCCCAAGTGCCGTGCCCCTCAATGGCTTCCAATTCCAATTGCCAAATACGTGCGTTGAATAAGCGAAACCAAGCATTCATCCAATTTGGCATATCAGCATCACCGGTTAATAGTACGGCCCATTGTTGCCAGTCGGGCGTTTTATCAAACGTGCCATTCTTACCACAACCCATGAGTTTCCAAAAAGAGAAACTTGTATTGAACCAAAGCATCACACGAAACCATGCCATGGATAAAAATCCGGCCCAGCCAAATCCTTTGGGGTATCGTGCAATGATCAATTGAATACGCATGCTGCAATCTACTACAGATTTTGAGGGGTTTTGTTTGTTGTTAGTCTCTGGTCTTTAGTCTTTGGTCTTTAGCGTGTGCCCATTTTCATTTCGCGATTCTCGATTTTTACTTCTTCAGTTTATTGTTTTTGTGCTCGGTAGGCCTTACCGCAGAGATAGAGAGGAGCAGAGTTTGCGCAGCGTAAATCATCTTTTAAAATTTGCTCCCCTGCCAAGGTGAGACTGAGGGGTATTTGAAATACGAGCTTAAATCACAAGGCATACGAATGGTCTTTGGTCTTTAGGGTATGACTCGATTTTCGTTTTTCTTCCCTCGATTTTCCTTTCTCTGTTCCTTGTTCTATTGTTCTTCTGTTCAATATTCCTTACGCTATTCGTTTTTCTTTCCTCGTCCCTCGATTTTTCCCTCATCTGTTCCCTGTTCAACTGTTCTTCTGTTCAATATTCTTTACGCTTTTCGTTTTTCTTTCCTCAACCCTCGATTCTTTCCCAATTCTTTTTGCTTTTGCCTTTTTCCTGCTTACTTTGAACCATGCAATCCCTCGCACATATCGCATTAGTGGTAAAAGAGTATGATGAAGCCATTGCTTTCTTCACCCAAAAGCTAGGCTTTAGTTTGGTAGAAGATACAATCTTGAGCCCAACCAAACGCTGGGTATTGGTAGCACCGCCAGGTAGTAATGGCTGTCAGATTTTACTAGCTAAAGCAGCCAATGAAGAACAATTGAGCAGGGTAGGTAATCAAACTGGCGGACGTGTATTTCTTTTCTTACATACAGATAATTTTCAACGCGATTACCAGCGCTTACTCGATCATCAAGTCAAAATAATCCGTGAGCCAAGTGTAGAAGATTACGGCACGGTTGCTGTCTTCGAAGACCTCTATGGTAATTGGTGGGATTTGATTGAGCGGAAATAAGAATTAAAGAATTAACAATTAATAATTAAGAATTTGGGGGTTGGGGTTTTACCGCTAAGACGCTATGGCGCGAAGTTGCGCTAAGAATAACTTTCATATGATTGCTCATTTGGCCTCAGAAAAATTTCGCACTAAGCCTTTTCGCTTTTCTTTCCTCAATTCTCGATTCTTACTTCTTCTGTTCCTTGTTCTAATGTTCTTCTGTTCAATATTCATTTCGATTTTCTTTTCTCGATTCTCGTTTTTTCCTTGCGTTGTTCCTTTACCTTTATGTCATGGCAATTCTTCTGACTAATATTGCTCAACTCATCAATACCAGAACCACTAACCAATTGCTGCGTGGCAAAGCTTTAGCAGAATTGCCTGTGCTCAACAATGCCTGGTTATTGGTAGAACAAGATCGTATTGCGGCCTTTGGTGCTATGGATGCATTGCCTCAAACCAATGCCGAAGTGTATGATGTACAAGGCGGTTCTGTATTGCCGGCTTTTGTGGATTCGCATACACATTTGGTCTTTGCAGCCAGCAGAGAAAATGAATTTGTAGATAAAATACGCGGACTCAGCTATGCAGAAATCGCAGCTAATGGCGGAGGTATTTTAAATTCTGCTGCGCGCTTAGCGAATACTGATGAGGATACTTTGTATCAATTGGCTGCTGCACGATTGCATAAACTCATTTTATTGGGTACTGGTGCGATTGAAATCAAAAGTGGCTACGGACTATCCACCGAAGCAGAATTGAAAATGCTGCGGGTGATACGCCGACTCAAACAACATTTTCCCATTCCCATCAAAGCCACATTTTTAGGGGCACATAGTTTTCCGCCTGAGTATAAACAAAACCACGAAGGCTATGTACAGTTGATCATCCATGAAATGATTCCTGCTGTTGTAGCAGAAAACCTGGCTGAATATATTGATGTGTTCTGCGAGCAAGGTTTTTTTACGCCTGATCAAACTACAAGAATTCTGGAAGCAGGTAAAGCGGCCGGACTCTTACCAAAAATCCATGCCAATCAATTGCATGTATCGGGTGGGGTAGAAACAGGTGTTGCTGCCAGTGCTATTTCTGTTGACCATTTAGAATCCATGAATCAGGAAGCCATTCATTGTTTGGCTAAATCCAATACCATCGGCACACTTTTGCCTACAGCAGCTTATTTTCTGCGCATGCCTTTTCAGCCTGCACGCGAGCTGATTGATGCCGGTTGTGCAGTAGCCATTGCGTCTGATTTCAATCCAGGCTCATCGCCCAGTGGTAATATGCAAACCGTAGTGAGCATGAGCTGTATTCAAATGCGCATGCTGCCCGAAGAAGCCATCAATGCGGCCACACTGAATGCCGCCTATGCTTTGCAATTGGAAAACGAAGTAGGCAGTATTACCGTGGGTAAAAAAGCCAACCTCATCATTACCCAACCCATTCCCTCCATTGCCTACCTGCCTTATGCATTTGGCGAAAACCATGTGGCCCGTATGCTGGTGAATGGACAATGGTATGATTGATTGTTTTCGTACCTTGTTACGGAAACCGATTGCTATGCCACAACTGCGTATTTACAACAAACAGGATATTCTTTCTCAGACAAGGATCAGACGTTTTGAAACCAAACTCGGCGAGCGCATTCAAGTGCTGGCAAATCCCAATAACCTCCTCGCATCTTTGCAGCAAAGCAGTGCAAAATTTGTGTTGCTGGGCGTGCCCGAAGACATCGGTGTAAAAGCCAATTATGGCATTGGTGGTGCCGATTCTGCCTGGTTGCCCTTTCTGCAAAGTTTTCTGAACATACAGAGCAATGATTTTTTAGACGGACAAGAAATCTTACTCCTCGGTCATTTTGATTTTTCTGCTTTTGAACAACTCATCGAACAGAATGCACATGGCTATGAAGAAAAAGTAGATGCTTACCGCCATGCGGTGAATACGATAGATGATGCCGTGGAACAAGTGATTCAACAAATTACCCAATGCGGTAAAATACCGATTGTGATTGGTGGGGGACACAACAATGCTTACCCCTGCATCAAGGGCTCTGCCAAAGGCTGGCAGAAATTTACAGGAGGCGATATAGCCCGCATCAATGTGGTGAATCTGGATGCGCACGCTGATTACCGACCCATGGAAGG
>DALYHN010000170.1:0-5172 GCA_031970875.1 Chitinophagaceae bacterium | reverse complement strand
AGTACAATCAATTCTTTACGCAGGTTATTGATTTCAGCCAGTGATCTTGTATTGCTATGCCTGATGATCTTTTCTTCCAGCACTTCTATACGTTCACTCAGTTTTTCCATGACGAGGAAATAATGATCCACAATCATGTCCAGCATCATATAACAGAGATAATCTGCTTTACTCTGCCTGAGCTTGCTATTGGGTATACGCAGTTTTTCGCGTAGCCCATTAAACACGTCTCTGCTGGCATCTTCCTGAAAAGAGATTACAAAATCTTTGCCTAGAACAATGCTAATCTGCTCTACTTCCACCGCGCCTTTTTGCTCGTTGAAATACAACATATTCAACAAACAGAATAAGACATTGTCAATCTCATCCATCTTAGGCCTTTGTCCTACACTAATAATATCTTCTACAATGAGGTAGTGAATACCGAAGTGTTGGCAAACGGTTTCTACATCTGTTTTACGAATGCCATCAATATTGATCCAAGTAATATTTTGGTTATCCCTAAAGGGGAAACAAGTGGCAACAGAATCTGTTTGTTGCTCATGAAAATGATCTCCATTGTAATCATAGATCATCACCTGAATAGCTTCCGCTTCCTGCCGCACAGGCGGAACAGTTGGGTTTACATGAAAGATATCTCTAGTTCGCTTTGTATTAAAAGCACTAAGCGGATTGAAGTATTTCAGGTACTTACCTGCAGCGAGATTAGACATGGCATGAAGTTAAATCTTTGCTGTAGATTCAAAAGCATGACTTTGGTTATTGTTTGATCCACCGCCCTGCAGTACTTTAGAGAAAAGCCTTGTATGAAACTTGCCCAATCTTTTGCAACAGAACTGGAATATGAAGCTGCCATTACCGTCAAATTCTTGGAAAGAATACCGATGGATCGTTTTGATTGGACGCCCCATGAAAAAAGTATGTCGCTTGGCCGACTGGCCAATCATATCGGTGAATTAGCGGGCTGGATACCCGTTACGCTGAATAGCGATGAGCTGGATTTTGATCAGTTCAAATACACCCGCTGGGATTATCGCGACAACGCATCTTTAATTGAAGCATTTAAAGCTTCCATACAGAATGCCATTCAGCTTTTACTGGAGACAAGTAATGAGGCGTTTATGGACTTGTGGACTTTACGCAGAGGTGAGCACATCACTTTCACCCTGCCCAAAGCGGCAGTGATCAGAAACAATTGCCTGAACCACCTCTACCACCACAGAGCCCAACTGAGCGTATACTTGCGCCTGCTGGATATCCCTGTTCCGGGTGCATATGGACCTAGTGCAGATGAAAAACGTGCCGGTTAAGCCGGTGGTTTTTGATATATTTATTGTCCTATGGTTACACTCGCATTCTACAACCTCAAAGGTGGTGTTGGCAAAACTGCTTCCACCATTAATCTGGCCTATCTGTCGGCTAAAGCTGGTTACAATACCCTTGTGTGGGACCTTGATCCGCAGGGATCTGCCTCATTTTATTTGGGTGCCGAAGCACAGATGAAGAATGAATCAAAGAAACTGTTGAGCAATGAGCTTTCGTTAGCGGAAGCTGCCATACCTACTGCCTATCCAAATCTTTCTGTTATTCCTGCAGATTTATCCGCGAGAAATGCAGACTTATTACTTAGTGAACTGAAGCAATCCAAAAAACGTATCGGACAACTCTTACAAACGCTCAAGAAAGATTATGATGTAGTGATATTGGATTGTCCGCCCGGCATCTCACTCTTGCATGAAAACATTTTTCATGGCTGCGATTGGGTGCTGATGCCGAATATTCCAACCACTTTATCTATTCGCTCTTACGAAACTGTTGCTGATTATTTTAAAGAGAATGGTTTAGACCTGAGTAAACTAAAATGTTTTTTCAGCATGGTGGATCATCGTAAAAACCTGCACCATGAAACCATGCAAAGTTTTTATAAAGACAAAGTATTTTTTAAAAACTATGTACCCTATTTGAGCGATGTAGAGAAGATGGGTACTCATCAGGCACCATTGGAAACCTTTGCTGCCAGCAGTTATGCGGCAGCCTGCTACCGAGATCTTTGGAAAGAGATTAGTAAGCATTGTATTCAGTAACGAAGAAAGAATATAGAATTTAGAAGATAGCTGCAGCAAAAGCTGTATACAAACAAAAACAAGCAACATGCACAAATCCATTACATCTTGGTATAGTCCGGCACTAGGTACAGAAATGCCGATTGTTACATATGGCCATTATGGCTTTGCCTTATTACTCATTCCTACTGCAGCAGCAGATTATTTGGAATACGAACGTTTTCAAATGATTGATGCATTAGCACCTTTCATCAACAGCGGCAAGATGAAAGTATACAGCATCAATAGTATGAATAAAGAAAGCTGGCTGAACAATGAAATGGAGCCGGCGCACAAAGCCATTCGCCATAACCAGTTCAACGAATATGTATTCAACGAAGTAGTACCCTTTATCCGCAATAGCAGCAGCAATGATACCATGGTCTATACCTGCGGTGCTTCTTTTGGCGCGCTACACGCGATGAATCTTTTCCTGAAAAGACCAGATATCCTCAATGGCTGTATCAGCATGAGCGGTGTATATGCTTTAACGGAATACACCAAGGGCTTCTGGGATGAACAAGTGTATTACAATAGTCCCGAACACTATATTCCGCACCTCTCTGATCCTTGGTACTTGGATAAGATCAAATCATCTCACCATATCCATATTTACAGTGGTAGTGGCGATTATGAAGATCCCAGCGCTTCGCGCAGAATCGCTGATATCCTTGGCGCCAAAGGTATTTGGTGTGATCTGGATGTATGGGGATCGGACATTAAGCACGACTGGCCTACTTGGCTGGCCATGCTGCCTTATATCATTGGCACGAAATTCTAGCCAACATATTTGCAAAAAAGCCGTTAATACAAACAATCAGCCCCTGCCATTTGCCGGGGCTGACTTAATATTACAGCTTTAAATCCCCGTTTTGAGTAAACTGCTACGAACGTTTTTGATTGCTTGTATATTCCTTGGCACTGCGCAAACCTTGTTTGCTCAAAAACTCATTCGTATCTGTGGTACTGTGTATGATATTACAGCTAGAAATCCCATCGAAGCTGTAGCTGTTATCGCTAAATCAGGAAGAGGAGCTATTACAGATTCACTGGGCCGTTATTGTATCAATGTACCTGAGACAGATTCTATCTGGTTTCAGCTGATTGGTAAATCCACAAAAAAATACGCCGTAGACACCATCACCAATTACGATAATTTCAATGTATCGGTATATGTAAGGGCAACAGAATTGCCAGCAGTAAAAGTGCGCAACAATTACTATCGCTATGATTCGCTGCAGAACAGACAGGATTATGCGAAGTATTTTGATTTTAGAAAACCGGGGTTACGCATTACCAATGCATCTCCGCTCAGTGGTGGCGCGGGTATGGGTTTTGACTTAACAGAATTAATCAATGTGTTTCGTTTCGACAGAACCAGAAGGCTGGAAGCCTTACAGAAACGTTTGGTGGAGCAGGAGCACGAGAAATACGTCAATTATCGTTTCAGCAAACAGTTTGTACGCAAGATTACCAAGCTGCAATCACCGGAACTTGATACGTTTATGCTTCGATACAGACCTGATTATGAAATGGTGCAAATCATGAATGATCTGGAGTTGGGCTATTATATTCAGAAATGCTACGAGACATTCAAGATGACTCGCCGCCGCGCATACAACCCTATGCGAAGAAGGGATGATTGATGACACGCATCAAACACCCCTTCGTTCTAAACTATTCTCCTAATCAAGATTTACTGAATCAGTACAACCGGAATTTGCAAAGCAGCACAACGTTCATTCAATGTTTTGATGCGCACTTTTAAGCTTGCAAGCGTATTGGCATGTTGCTGCCAGATGGCTTCCAATTCCTGATAACGAGTTTCTTGTCCCTTGGTTACATAAGGAATATTCGCATCCATTTCTCCCTTCAGGAAGATATAATCAGCTGTCAGCTTGTTCACGTAATTGATGATATCATCGTTTGACTTTGCTTTGGTTTGCACCAATTGTGCTTCCCATGCATTGATATCTTTTATCAAGGAAGCAATCTGCTGATGCAGGTCTCCATATTGATGTTGCTCTTTCGTTTGATCTTGCAATTGTGTTAACTGCTTACGCGCTTTACGCATTTGTGTGATACTAGCATGGATAGTATTGACTGATGCTTCTACCTTACTAGCCAATTGATGTTGCGCCAGATAATCTGCTTCGCTGGCTTTGATACGCGGATCGGCTTTCAGCTGAAAACTAGTAGTAGCAGATTGATTACCATAAGTGAGTACAGCGCTATACTGCCCGGGTATGGCCCTGTGCCCTTCATACATACCTTCAATGAATACACCATCCACACCATTCACAGTTGGATAACGCAGATCCCATACAAAGCGGTTGATGCCTGGTTTTGCGCTCAGCAAAGGATCTGATGATGGACCGCCTGGGTAATCGCCAACAAAGTTTTTGTCTGGCGATGTGCTATAGGTTCTTACCACTTCACCTTTGGTATCTCTGATGGTTAATGTCAATGTTGCATCTGATTTCACCGTATCCGGTAATTGATAGTGCAGAACAATACCTGATGCAGGATTCAAACCCGTTCTTCCCTGCCAAGGTGTTTCATAAGCTTCTTCGGGTAGATTTCTATCGAGATAACTACCACCTGAAACACGATAGGCATTCTCTGGTGTAAACAATGCAAACTGATTTTGCTTAGTTGCATTGTATTGTCTTAGTAGATGCAGATCATCAAGAACCCAGAAAGATCTGCCCATAGTTGCTGCAAGCAAATCACCTTGATGTACTTTTAAATCAGTGATGGGTGTAATCGGTAAACCCAACTGTGTTTGCTGCCATTGTGCGCCACCATCAAATGAAATGTATAAGCCTGTTTCTGTTCCTGCAAACAATAATCCCCTTCGTTCTGCATCTTCACGAATGCATCTAGTATATGCACCATAAGGAATACCATTGGTAATCTTGCGCCAAGTTTTTCCTTCATCATTGGTTACATATAACAAAGGTTGAAAATCGTTGAACTTGTATTTGGTTGCAGCAATAAATACTGTTGCAGGATCGTGTGGTGATACTTCAATGCAATTGATCAGCGCTTCGCCTAAATCTGCAGGACC
>DALYHN010000169.1:0-5248 GCA_031970875.1 Chitinophagaceae bacterium | reverse complement strand
TCGAATAAAATGGTATAAAAACCGGCTTGTGCAGCTACCTGAGCAATACCGCTACCCATGGTGCCGGCGCCGCAAACACAGATCGTTTCCACCCTATACATGGCTGAGATTTGAACGGCAAACTTACAGTTTATCCACCATGCCTGCCAATCAGCATTTTATGGGGGTTACCTGCACTATTTTTACAGCATGATGGAACAACTCGATCTCTTTGGTAATGCGTATACCCCGGCACCCAAGCCGACTGCGCCCAAAAAGAAGGCGGTGAAAGCTGTGCCTCCTCCGGTTGAACCATCTGTGGTAGCTGAGCCTAACCCCGAAGTGTTCAATGACGGACGCATCAGCGTGAAGGTGAAGGCAAAAGTTGTAGCAGAACCTGCGGCCGCAAAACCAGTTGAATCGGCACCAGTTAATGAACCGAAACCTACTGCTGCTAAAGGTAAGCGTGGGAGAAAATCATTGAAGGACTTGGATGCTGAGGTTGATTTGATTGATGTGCCCGATGAAGCAACACTGCAACAAAAATTATACTACTCTATCAGCGAAGTAGCTGGCTGGTTTCGTGTGAACACGTCTTTGATTCGTTACTGGGAAAATGAGTTCGATATTTTGAAGCCTAGAAAGAACAGAAAAGGCGATCGTCTTTTTCGCGTAGAAGATATCAAGAACCTCCAATTGATTTATTATCTATTGCGTCAACGCAAATTTTCTATTGAAGGTGCACGCAATTATTTGAAGCAGCACAAGCAACAAGCTGATGCCCAAATGCAGGTTGCTGCATCTTTAACAAAATTCCGTGCCTTTCTGCTAGAGTTGCGTGCTAACTTAGACGCATGAAGCAAGTTTTCTTATTAGCCATCGCTGCAATCTTATTTTCCTGCAGTACACAACGTGCTGTTAGCAAAGCTGATTTTACAGTTATTCCCGACTCCGCAGATAAAGTACTCAAAGGCATTATTACACGTGCTACGCTGGAAGCGGACCCTGCATTCAGTTGGTTAAAAACCAATATGCAATACGGCAGGCCTGATGAAGCAGCCGTGCAGGCATTTCGAGAGAAAAAAGATCAGTTTTCGCTCGTGGTTTTTGTTGGCACTTGGTGTTTAGATACCAAGAACTTATTACCTAAACTTTATCAACTCACCGATGCAAGCGGTTTTCCTTTAGAGAAAGTGCAGTTGATTGCAACAGATAGGAAAAAGCAAGCTGCCAATAATTTACACGAACAGTATAAAGTATATGCTGTGCCAGCGTTTCTTGTCATCAAGAATGGAAAAGAAGTTGGCCGAGTTACTGAGTATGGTGAAACAGGCGATCCCATTAAAGAATTAGGCGCCATTGTAGCCAAGCTTTAAGCCTGACGCACTACCACATCGGTGCTAGCTGCAGCTAACTCTATTTTTTGTTCATTCAACCATTGAATGGTCTCCAGATTAATCTGCGCACGCAATTCGTTGAATGCTTCAACACTAAACTCCATTGATACCATATACTCAATCGTGAATACGTGTGCATTCTTACCTGTATCCGATAAAAACACAACTTGTCCGTCAATACCCGGCTTAGTGAGTATTTGCTTTACTGCAGTAGTTAAAGCAGCTAGTTGTTGTGCTGAAGCTCCTAAGCCAATCTCCAGCTTCAATTCTGCTTTACGCTGTGTACGTAAAGAAATATTATCTACGATACTATCCACCATCTGCTTATTAGGAACAGAGATATAAGTCTTTTCCGTCGTGCGAATACGTGTGCTACGCAGGCCAATTTTCTCAATGGTGCCTGTAAAGCCCTGCACCTTCACAAGATCACCTGTAACAAAAGGTTTGTCAAAGAAAATGATGAAAGAAGCAATCAGGTTTTCTAAACTTTCTCTTGTTGCCAAAGCAATGGCAGCACCCACAATGCTTAAGCCTGTAAGCAGGTTGCCAATGTCTTTATGGAAAACAAAATGCAGAATGAGTAGAATACCATTCAGCACAATCAGCACTTTGAGAAAATCCTTGAAGAATACGATTAACTGATTATCGGTTTGATCGGATGTCTTGTTGGCCTTCTCTTCTAATATTAACGCAATGAATTCGATAACACGTAAGCACAACCATATAAATGTAATGATGAGTACTAAGTCGCCCAAGCCACCAATCAAGTTCTTGAGTGTGACTTTATATATCGACACATCCAAAGCAGAAGGAAAACGAAGCTTCTCAACAGCAATCAAAGTGATGAATGTAATCAGGAATAACTCCAAAGGTTGCTTCACCAGATCCACAAAAGACATGCGCAGTGTTTGCTTGCCTTTTTTAGAAACCATTTTAAAGATTAAACCAGCAAAATATTTGGAAATGATACGCCTGATCAAAGCAATCATACCAATTGCGAGAAACACAACCAGATAACTACGAACAGTGTTATCGAAAATCACTTGATTCAAAAAATCTTGCATAGCTCAACACTATTTTTTCCAGTGATGCAATTGTACGTCTTGTCCGTCGAAACTGGCATAAGTGAAGTTCCGTATCCAATCACCCAGGTTAATATACCTGCTGCTGTCATTCAAAGCAAAATCAATCGGATAATGTCTATGTCCGAAAATGAAATAATCGTAATGTTCTTTTGCCAGCACTTCTTTGCAATAAATAATTAACCACTCTTTATCTGCGCCTAAGAAATCTGCATCTGCTTCACCTGTTTTCTCGCGGCTTTTTCTACTGAAATAATTGGCCAGTCCAATACCCAAATTGGGATGCAACCAACCAAAGAGCCACTGACAAACCGGGTTGCGAAATATTTTCTTGATGAATTTAAATCCGTGATCACCGGGACCTAACCCATCGCCATGGCCGATATAAAAACGTTTACCATTCCACTCGTATACTTTGGGCTCGTAATGCACAGGTATATTCAATTCTTGCTGAAAATAATCGCGCATCCACATATCGTGGTTGCCCACAAACACTTCTACAGGAATACCACTATCGGTTAATTCGGCCAGCTTACCCAACAAGCGGGTAAAACCGCGAGGCACTGCTTTTTTGTATTCGAACCAGAAATCAAAAATATCGCCAGCAATAATGATACAGCCTGCATCGTGACGAATATGCTCCAGAAATGCCACGACTGCTTTTTCTCTCTCCAAACTGGCTGCATGATTAGGCGCACCCAAGTGAAAATCAGACAGGAGATAAAGTTTCTTATTTAAACTAAATGCTTGCAATGCTCAGGAATTGTTTTTGCGGAAAAGGTATTCCAGCACATCACCACTTTCAATCAAAGGACGACCTTCTACGGAAAGGTTAAACCAATAAATCCATGCAGTGGTTTCTACACCATTGCAAAACACTTTGGTGATGGCTCTACGATAATGAGGCGTTTCGCCATCATCTGGATGCACACCTTCATAATCATCTAACTGAGCAATAGCCCAGCCGAACTGGTCTGCATTGGTAATGTGGTATAACTCGCCTTTGATCATACATCCAGCTTCGCTGGGAATAGCAGCAGGATATTCGCCCATATCATATAAACAACCGGGCACAGAAGCTTCTCCAACAAGCGTAAAGAAATTGCTGATATACGCGTAGGCCGGATGCTTGAATCCGCTTCTTAAAGAACCATACACGAATAATTGATAACACTTATCTGGCATAACACCATAAAGATAAACCATTCCGCCTCAGCGTTCTACCAGAAAACAAAATACTTCTTTGGGACCATGTACACCCACCACAAGCGTCTTTTCAATATCTGCTGTACGGCTGGGACCCGTAGCTAAAGTAATAAGTGAAGGCAGTGTTGTGTGTTCCGATACGGTTTGCATCAAAGCATCACCAATATCATCCACCAATTGATCGGTATACGCTATACAGATATGCGCAGGTGCATACACACTGGTTGTTCTGCCACTAGCAGTTGCACTACTCAGCAACATACTTCCTGTTCGTGCAACCAGCTTATCGCATGAAGTAATAGATACATGACAATGATGTAAATCATCAGTAGTATGGGCTGCAAAACCTTTAGCAGCAAGCATGTCTACAATAGGCTGCTCTTTGCAATAAATGTGTTCCCAATGTCTTGCTTCTACCAATTGTTGTAATTGTACCGCCAATTCCGCTTCATCTGCACAGAAGGAGAATCTTCCTTGCAGTTTGGTGAAGTTTTCAGCAAAAGCAATCGCCAACTCATCAGCAGATGCGTGAAATACATTGCGATCCACTGTTCTAGCAGGAAAGGGAACAGGCACTTGCTTTTGCAGTGCCTGTTGAATTCGATTTAAGATATTTTCTCTTGCAGACTGACTCATGCAACAGGTTGATCATTTTGTGTAGCTGCGGAAGCATCATCAGTTGATGCAACTGTAGCTTCAGTATTATCATTGCTACTTGTTTCTACCACTTCTGCGTCTTCTACATCCAATAATTTTTTCTCACCGAAAGGACGCTTACCAATTAACTCTTCTACATCACTCTGATGCAACACTTCTCTTTCCAGCAAGGCTTTCGCCAGCTTCTCTACTTCTTCACGCTTTTCGCGCAGGAGCACCAGTGTTTGTTGATAAGCGAGGTCAATGATCTTACGTACTTCTTCATCAATGATCTTACCTGTCTCCTCGCTGTAAGGCTTGGTAAATGTATTTTCAGCAGAAGGATCGTAATAACTAACATTACCTACTTTATCGTTCATACCATACACCGTTACCATGGCGTAAGCTGTTCTGGTAATCTGCTGTAAGTCGTTAGAAGCACCAGTAGAAATTTTACCAAAGAAAATCTCCTCTGCTGCACGACCACCAAGTGTCATACGAATTTGATCCATCAACTGCTCAATGGTATAGAGGTATTGTTCTTTAGGTGTGTACTGCGCATAACCCAAAGCCGCTGTACCACGTGGTACGATGGTTACTTTCAACAAAGGGTACGCATGTTCCAGGAACCAACCACAAATGGCGTGACCAGCTTCATGGTATGCAATCACTTCTTTTTCTTCCGGCAGGATGATTTTGTTCTTTTTCTCCAGACCACCGATCACACGATCAATTGCATCTTGGAAGTCTTTCATATCTACTGCTTCTTTGCCATTACGTGCGGCAATCAAAGCTGCTTCATTACATACGTTGGCAATATCCGCACCTGCAAAACCAGGTGTTTGTTCTGCCAGCTTATGAATATCGAGTTTCTCAGAAATCTTAATCGGCCCCAAATGCACTTTGAAAATGGCTTCGCGACCTTTCAGGTCTTGGCGATCAATAGTG
>DALYHN010000168.1:0-5261 GCA_031970875.1 Chitinophagaceae bacterium | reverse complement strand
TGAGGACACCAACCATTGGCGGTGATAATACACTTACACAACACACTTAACGCCAAGCGAGGTGTCCCCACCGAGTTAAAAATTAAGGCTATGTATATTGGACGCCTTCAGCGTCCCAGTCCGCGCAGGGTCTCCTGAAAGGCATGGTGCGGTATATGCTTGTTGGTCAGGCGACCAACAAGGGCCAGGAGGCGATACAAGGACAACTCGCTCCCTCTCCTTTGGAGAGGGCTGGGGTGAGGTCAAAAAAAATGTTGGTGAAAACACCAACAAGGGCCAAGGGTGGTGAGGACACCAACCAATAAACGGCAGACCTCAGCATTATTTGGTCTTTTTAGTTTTGCGAAAAGTATATTCCGTAAACTCTACAGATGGGTTTACAAACAGCTTGAAAGAATGGACACTATCCCCTGCTACCGTAAAAGGCAGGATAGCAGTACCAAAAACAGTTTGGTTATACTCTGTGTAGAATCGGTTGGCACCCAGATGGTATACACTTGCTTTTAGTTGCGGATGTTGTTGGAATCGCATGGTCAAACCACTTGTCCCCATTTGTTTAATCCAAACCTTTCCATAGACAGGATTTCTATACTCACCAACAAAGTTTTTAATGGGCACACTTGTAGGCAAATGCATCGCTACGGTATCATTGATTAAACGCTTTTCCTTTTCAGCAGCCGCCGCTCCTGCTGCCAAATATTGTTGAATATTGACTGCATAATTCACAAAGGGGCGCCCCATGGCAGCATCAATAATCTGCCAGCGCAATGCTTCACCTAACTCATGCGCATCAGAATTGGTTAACACCACAAACCCTAATTGTAATTCCGGAACAAAACCCATCATACTCAAAAAGCCGGCGTATGCACCACCATGGCTAAATACCTGCTTTCCATGATAGTTTCGCGACTCCCATCCCAAAGCATAATCTGTTTTTGGATGCGTGCCATCAGGCAAATACATTTCACCAATACTATTTTGTGCACGCAACACACGGTCAATAACTTCAGTAGGAAATACTTGTCGCCCATTGAACCTTCCCTTATTGATGTGTAATCTTAACCAATCAATCATGCTCTGAATATCGGCATACATACCACCAAAAGCTTCAATCCTTGGTTGCTTGGCTACTTGGACTTGGATCAAAGAATCTTGCACAACCGTATGCCCGCTTGCTCTATTTGCGAGTTGCTGAATCTTTTTGGAGTTGGTGGTTATATGCTTTAGCCCCAATACCGAGAAAACATGATGCTCCAAATATTGCTGCCAACTCAGTGTACTCACTTGCTGAATCAATTCTCCAGCCATGAGATACGCTAGATTACTATAATGAAAGCCTGAACGAATTGGATAAACAGGATGTAGACTTTGCCATTTAGCAGCTAATTGCTTAGCAGACAGATTGGATTCTGACCACAAAAAATCACCCTGAAATGTCTCTAAGCCCGTTCTGTGCGAAAGCAAATCAATGGTATTTAGTCTGGGTTGATTTCTCCATAACTGTTTAAACTGATCACTCCCATAGCTCAGGATAGGTGTATCTAAATGAATCTTGTTCTGTTGTTCTAATAGGGCAAGTGAAAAAGCAGTGAATGATTTACCCATTGACCAAATGGGAAAGGCAGTGTTTTTATTCACTGCCTTTTTACTAACCAAATCGCTTACACCAAATCCTTTTGCATAAACCACACTGTCTTTATGCACAATACCTATGGCCACACCCGGTATTTTCCATTCACGCATGGCTTGCTGCACAACAGTATCAATCTGAGCAGGGTTGACCTGTGCAGACAAACCATTTACTACTAAAAGAAAGCTAAAGACAAAAGGTATTTTCATTGGTATCCGAATTGCTTTATTAATCTACCATTACTTATTCCTCACCAATAGTGGAATTATCTATTTCTGAAGTAAACTGATTCAGCGGATTACCCTTATAAAAAATCTTGCTTCTTTCCACTGCACTGGCGTTAAGTGTGTTTGAGACGAATACTCTAGCAGTTGACTGCTTCATGATAATGGCGCGTACAAATCTGGCTTGAACAGCATAAGTATTCACCGTTACGTTGTCGTTGGCCAGCAAATCCAGGTTATCAATACTGCCGGTAACAGTAATACCCGACTTTTTTTGTATATCCAGTTTCAAAGAAGGCGCTTGCAGTTGCAAGCTTCCTGTTGTTTCCTCATCCAGAACACCAACCACCATATTTTGCTCATTAAAACCAGATACATTGAATACACTCTTGTTATAGAATGCAAAACCTTCTAAGCTGGGCATGGTAATCTGCAATTGCAATTTTGCCCTGTTTTGTGGATTTACATAGCCCACACTCAACTCTCCATTTAATTGTGTAATCACCAGGTCTTGTACATCTGCAGGTTTACCTGTAGCGCGTACAGAGAAACCACTACCCTTTGTAACAGTAATCTCCATATTACCTCCGGCACGTACCTGTTTGAAATTGCTATTGGCAAACTCCTTTGTTTGCTCAGTAACCACGACCGGTTGCTTTTTACAAGCTGTCGCCACTGTAATGAGCAATACACCCAAGATGAAAAAGCGTATCAATTTTTGCATAGTTTTTATTTTTCACAAAACTGTGCACATAACTGCGTTTGAACAATCACACGTTCATGTTATAATTATTGCATGATACCTGAATGCAGCGGGAATACACATAGTTATGCGATTGATAAGTCGCTAATTGAATAGCAGTTTCGCAGAAAAAAATCATGAAAAGACTTCTTTATGTCCTCACCCCTATTTTGATGATTGCTTGTAAGAAAGAGCAGTCAGTCAACAACAATACCCCCAACCTTCCAGAAAGCAGATTGGTTAAAATGGAATATGACGACACCATTGATGAGATTAAATATCAGGCAGATGGCAAAGTAGCTAGTATTATCACCAAGGAAAAAGCAAATAACAGCTCCAGCACACAAACATTCTATTACACAAGCGGACAGGTAAGCAAAATAGACTTTGATGGTGCAGCAGTAAACTATCAGTATCCCAACAACAATACCGTACGGTTAGAGCTAGATCTGTTTGGTTCTGGCACTCCTAATTACCGCTTCTTCTTTCATAAGGTTGATGGTAAACTGAGAGAATTTACGCAGTTCAGTCTGGGCACAGGCTTACCGGTTCCGGAACACAGGTCGGTATATACCTATAACAATGATGGCAATATTATCAAAGAAGAAGTGTACGAGCACAATGGTACTGCCTGGGAAAAATTAGAAGATATCTTGATCACTTACGACAATAAACCCAACACCAGTTCGCGCTTTGATTTTATGCCCTTTTACCTGCAAGAAGATGTTTTAAAGAACAACCCACTAAGCATTACACGCAAAGGTTTGAATGGCGCAGTCATTGAAACCACTACCTATACCTACACTTATGATAGCAGGGGTAGAAAAACACGCGCATCTATACTGCATCAAACAGGCGGTCAGCCGGATGAGCGAGAAACGATTGCATATAGTTATGAATAAACACCAAAAAAAACGGCAGAAAATAGCTGCCGTTTTTTATTATCACTACAATCTACTAATCTTTAGCAACCTTATTAAACAAGTAAGGATCAGCTTCCACAAAAGGGTCTACCAACAGTTCAAAAGACTGCACTTTACCATCTTTCAGCTTGAAACGAAAAGGCATTTTACCGAACATCGGATGATTATAGGTACATAATAATTGCTCCTTTCCCATTGCAGTGAGCACACCTGATAAAGCAGGATGGTGTTCCAACTTCAGGATGTATTGGCCCGACTGTTTACGGATAGAAGCTTTGCCATATCCTTCACAGAAATAATCGCCAACAATCTCTTGCATATCTATGGCAAAAGCTTCTGTCTGAGCCGCCGAAGCTTGCTGAGTAGACTCTGTCTTTCTTGCAGCCTGTCTTTCTATTTGCTGCTTTGTATAATCTGGCACTTCGCGCTTGAGATACGAATCAATCACCTGCCATTTTAAAGTCTCTTGTAAAATATGGTTGTCTTGATTGGTTAAAATAGCCATACCTAATTGCATCGAGGGAATAATAGTTAGCGATGTTAATGCACCTGAATAAGCACCATTGTGCTGCATGATTTCCTGATTATGGTATTGCATGATTTCCCAACCGATACCATATGTTTTGAAATACTGCTGCCTGTCAGCAGCCCTTGATTTTCCGATAATCGTATGGCTCATCCACATCTTCTCTAAAGCTGACTCAGGAATTATTTGTCCAACAGCCCCTTTACCCTTGTTCAGTAATACCTGCATCCACTTGCCTAAATCCTCAATACTTGCATACATACCGCCATGACTAAAGGGCTCAATCTTATCTGCAGTAAGTGCAACCAAACTATCTGAAACAATACTATGGCCGGCAGCTTTATTTTGATCCTGCGCAATAAGGCTTGCATCAACGAAAGTTCTACTCATACCCAAAGGTGCTAACAAACGCTTATGCAAATATTTGTTCCAACTGTTACCAGTAATAGACTTTACAGCTTCCCCCGCTATCATAAAACCAAAATTAGAATACCCAAATCTGGTTCTCAGTGGGTAAGCAGGTTTTTGCTGACTAAACAGCTGTATCATTTTAGGGTAATCCAGATCAGACTCTGTATTGATCAGATCACCCTGAAATGTTTTCCAGCCTGAACGATGGGATAAGATATCTGATAACATCAATTCTTGACTATACAAGGAATCTTTCATTCGAAAATCAGGTAGCCATTTAGTTACGCGATCATTCAATGAAATGAGTTTGTCTGCCTCCATGGTAACGAATAGCGTACCAGTAAAAGTTTTGCTGATAGACGCAATTGGAAAAACTGTCTGTACATTAACTGATTGCTTGGTACCGATATTGGCTACACCATAAGCTTGCTGATGCACAATCTTTCCATCTTTCACAATACAAACTGCAACAGCCGGTATGCGCCAGGCTTTCATAGCAGCTTCTATATATCGCTGAAGACTATCAGACTGCATCAAGGCTGGCGCCTGCGCATTTACGAGGGTTGTAAAGAGTATACAACAATAAATGGATATAAATTTTCGCATAACATGATTTCGTATGCCGCAAATTGCAACATACGAAACAGTGTGTGCATCACATAAATATGTGAAATGGAAGCTTAAATCCGAAGATGCACAATGATTAACTACTAAAAGCCAACTTCACCTTGTAGCGATACATTTTTTGATTGTTACGCTGGGTAATCTCTTGCTCCAACTTTAAGACTTCTTTGGTTTTCTTACT
>DALYHN010000167.1:1949-5271 GCA_031970875.1 Chitinophagaceae bacterium | reverse complement strand
AAAGTTGTGAAAAAAGGTGATATCACCTTACTCCGATGAAGCAATTACTCACCATATTAACCGCTTGTTTTGTGTGGGGTGTATTGCCTGCGCAGGAATTGAATTTCTCTCAATATATCCATGCGCCACTGCTGGTCAATCCTGCCAATACTGGTTTTGCACCTGATGCAGATTATCGAATTGGCGGTAATTATCGCACACAGTGGTCGTCAGTTGGTACGCCCTATAATACCATGCATTTGTGGGGCGATATGCAACTCTTTGGTGATCGTTTTGAAAATGGTTGGGTAGGAGCAGGCTTTGGTATTCTTAGAGATGTGGCCGGTAGTGGTACGCTTACTTCAACAAGGGCTTTTGGTTCTATTGCTTATCACCAATTACTCGGCTACAAAGGCTTGTTGAGTCTTGGTTTTAATGTGGGTTATGTAGATAAGCGCATCAATATTTCTAAGCTATCATTTAATAACCAGTGGAATGGTCAGTTTTTTGATGTAACTATCCCGTCCAATGAGCCATTTGTTGCCAATCAGGTTGGTTATCTTGATTTGCAAGTTGGATTGAACTACTCCCTGTTTGCTTCAGAAAATCTTTACCTGAATGTTGGTTTTAGTGGAAGGAGAATCAATCGACCTGTCGAAAGTTTCTTTGCAGTGGGTACGGGCGATCAGCGTGTGCAACCGCAGTACACTGCGTTTTTTAATGCCAGTTACAAAACCTATGATAATCTCTGGATACTGAATCCGAATCTATATGTGAATAAAGTAAGTAATCAAACAGAAGTAGTTGCTGGAATGAACGCTCAGCGTAATATCAGTGGCGATGGCTATACGCAAATGCTGTTTGGTGTGTATTACAGAATGGGCGATGCGTTTATTCCAATGGTGGGCTATCAGGTAAACGATTTGCGCATGACCATCAATTATGATGCGACAATTTCCACGCTACAATCATTTAATGGAACCCGTGGTGCATATGAAATTTCTGTTGTAAAGACAGGATTGTTGTCGGGGGATAAATCTGTTAAATGTCCCAGCGTGCGCTTCTGATTTGCTGCTGTGAATCTTGTATCTTGCAGCATTCAAATTCGCCACATGAAATATCTACCGCTCGATCCCACCATTTTCATCAATAACAGAAAGCGTTTTGTGAAGTCCATGCTGCCCAACAGCATCGCCATATTCGTTAGTAACGATGAATGGCCGGGTAATGGAGATGCTTTACATCCTTTCAAGCAAAATAGCGACCTCTATTGGTTAACAGGTGTTGAGCAGGAAGACTCCATGGTGATTTTATTCCCGGATAATCCAGATCCAAAATATCGCGAAGTGCTCGTTTTAGTTCGTCCCAACGAATTGAAAGAAAAATGGGATGGTAAAAGATTGCGTGCGCATGAAGCTTCTGCTATCAGCGGTATTCAAACAATAGTTTGGTTAGATACAATTGATGCAGCTTTGCAAACTTGGGTACATCTGGCAGATAATATCTATCTCGATTCTAATGAGAATGATCGTCGCGCTTCGCAGGTGCGTAGTAGAGAATATCGTTTCATTGATGAAATGCGTACACGTTATCCGTTGCATGAATACAAGCGTGCCGCGCGTATCATGAAAGATCTTCGTGCCATTAAGACCAAAGAAGAAGTAGTGGTGATGCAGCAGGCGATTGATATTACTGAGCAGACTTTCCGCAGGCTGCTGAAGTTCATCAAGGCGGGCGTGATGGAATACGAAATTGAAGCAGAGATTTGGCATAGCTTTTTGAGTCATCGCGCATCTGGTCCTGCTTACGGCAGCATTATCGCCAGTGGCGACAGGGCAAGAACCCTGCATTATGTATCCAATAATCAGGAATGTAAAGATGGTGAATTGGTGTTGATGGATTTTGGTGCCGAATATGGTGGTTATTGCGCCGATTTAACAAGGACTGTTCCGGTAAATGGAAAATTCAGCAAGCGCCAGAAAGAAGTGTACAATGCTTGTTTGCATTTACATAATTACGCCAAGGGTATTCTCAAGCCGGGCATTAGTATTATTGACTATACAGAGAAAGTAGGCGATGAGGCAACCAAGCAGTTCTTAAAAATTGGTTTGATTGCTAAGGCTGATGTGAAGAATGAGGACAAAGAAAACCGCGCGTACAGGAAATACTTGTATCATGGTATCTCTCACCATTTGGGTATTGATGTGCATGATCTGGGTACCAGAACGGAACCCATTAAAGCGGGCATGGTCTTCACAGTTGAGCCGGGCATTTATATTGAAGAAGAACAAATGGGTATTCGTATTGAAAATAATTTCTGGATTACCAAGAATGGTAATATCGATTTGATGAAAAATATTCCCATTACGGTTGAAGAGATTGAAGCACTCATGAAAAAATAATTATGCTGAAACAAATCCCCAATATTGTTACGCTGTTGAATTTGTTTTTCGGCTGTATGGCCATTGTTGCTGCTGTGCAGCCTGGTCTCACTATTATTACTGGTTCTGATGGTGAACAATTGGTGGCATTGCCGGAAAAGATTTGGTTAGCGGCCATCTTTATTGGAATTGCAGCAGTCATTGATTTCTTGGATGGATTTGTCGCGAGATTGCTGAAGGCCAGTTCAGAAATGGGCAAGCAATTAGACTCATTGGCCGATGTGGTGTCTTTTGGCGTGGCGCCGGCAATGATTGCCTATCAGTTTCTTCGATTGTCATATGCGCAACAGGAAGATGGGCTAGACATCAATATGGGTTATTTGTTGCCCGCTTTTATATTGCCTTGCGCAGCAGCCTATCGCCTGGGGCGCTTTAATTTGGATACAACTCAGCAATTTGGTTTTAAGGGATTACCAGTACCAGCTGCTGGCTTGATGATCGCTTCATTTCCTTTGATTTATTGGTTTTCGGGTAGTGCTTCACTGGTAGCGCTTTTTCTCAATAAGTGGCTATGGTATGGAACTATTCTGCTGCTTAGTGGTCTGATGGTGTCTACGCTTCCTCTCATGGCTTTCAAATTCAAGGATTATACGCTAGCGAATAACTGGCCCAAATATTTAGTAGTACTGATTGCTATACTTGGTGGTATTTTCCTCCAATGGATGGCTATTCCGCTGGTGATAATCAGCTATGTTGTGTTATCTTTGGCGCTCAAACAAGCTTAACATGACTTATCACGTTCAGATCAAAGTGATGCCTTTGAAAGATTTATTGGATCCGCAGGGTAAAGCCGTACTGGGTGGTTTACATAACCTGGGCATGAATGGTGTAGCCGACGTACGTGTGGGCAAGCATATCACTTTGGATATTGAAGCAGATTCTGAAGCAGCTGCAAGAGCGAT
>DALYHN010000167.1:0-1849 GCA_031970875.1 Chitinophagaceae bacterium | reverse complement strand
TTTGAAGGTTTTCTGCCTTTGAAGAAAGGCCGACAAACCATGCTGAAGAAATTGGCTGAGGAAGAAAGAACCATGATTCTGTATGAAAGTCCTGTTCGTTTGGTGAAAACCTTACAAGAACTGGCACAATATCTTGGTGCCGATAGGCAAGCAGCCGTATCCAGAGAGCTCACCAAACTATTCGAAGAAAATGCACGTGGCACGTTGGCTGAATTGATTGCGCATTTTCAGCAGAAGACAGTGAAAGGTGAGATCGTCATCATCCTTGCGGGTAAAGAAGCCTAATCATTCATCCTTTTTTCAAAATCAATCCAGCATTTTTCAGATATTTAGCACCCTTAATCAAGTGTTATGAGAAGATTATTGCTTGCAGTAGTTGCTTTTGTGCCTGTTATCCTGTCGCAGGCTCAGCCTGATCGTTGGCAGCAGCGTATTCGATACAATATCGAAGCAGAATTGAATGTGCAGAATAGCCGCATGAAAGGTATTGAGCGAATGGAGTATACCAACAATTCGCCTGATACCCTAAATCGTTTGTTTATTCATTTATACTGGAATGCATTTCAGCCCAACAGCAGCATGGACGTGCGTAGTAGAGAATTGGGTAAGATCATGTTGAAGAACAGACGTGGTGAAGATTCGCCTGATTGGGATGCGCGTGTGCGTGATCGCATCAGCGGACTAGCAGATACCAGCATAGGATATCAAAAAGTGACTTACGTAAAAGTGAATGGTAAAGAACAGCAATTGCGTGAGTGGGAAACCATTCTGGAGGTAAAGCTGGACAAGCCTATATTGCCTAAGTCAAAAGCCATGATTGAATTGTCTTTTGAAGCACAAGTGCCTGCGCAGATTCGCAGAAGCGGTCGCGACAATGCAGAAGGTGTTCGCTACAGCATGGCCCAATGGTATCCTAAGATGGTGGAGTATGATTATCAGGGTTGGAATGCCAATCCATATATCGCTCGTGAGTTTTATGGTGTGTGGGGCGATTATGAAGTAAAACTGACTTTGGATAAAACTTATATGGTTGCCGCAACAGGTGTATTGCAAAATGCCAATACCATCGGTTTTGGTTATGAAGCACCGGGAACAAAAGTGCCTGCAGTGAGTAGCAATAATCTTACCTGGCATTTCAAAGGAGAAAATATCCATGATTTTGTTTGGGCTGCTGACCCAGCTTATAAGCATATTTCCAAGAAAGTGCGTCCCGATCTAACGATCCATGCATTTTACAAAGCGGGTGATGCACGTCAGGATAGTGCATGGAACAATGTGCTCTGGGCTGCTGAAAAAGTATTGCCTTATATGGAACAGCGCTTCGGTAAATATCCTTATCCGCAATATAGCTTTATTCAGGGTGGCGACGGTGGTATGGAATATGCCATGGCTACTTTGCTGAAGGGCTCAGGCTTGGGTACTGTGATTCATGAGTGGATGCACAGCTGGTATCAACATATGATGGGTACGAATGAAAGTTTATTTGCCTGGATGGATGAGGGCTTTACAGATTTCGGTACCAATGAAGTGTCTGATTATTATAATCAAAACTGGGCGGCTAAATCACCTTGGATCAATGAGCAGACGCGACAGTTTTACAATCGTCAGGTAGAATCTGCGAAAACTGCTTTCCCTTTAAAGCAGGCTGGTAGTTATAATAGTTACCTGGCTTTGGCCAAGAGTGGATTTGAAGAACCTATGACTACACATGCGGATCATTTCAATACTAATTATGCGTATTCAACTGCGGCTTACTCAAAGGGTGCAGTATTCATTGCTCAGCTAGGCTATATTGTTGGTGATAGTGTTCGTGATAGAATCTTATTGGAGTATTACAACCAGTGGCGTT
>DALYHN010000166.1:0-5292 GCA_031970875.1 Chitinophagaceae bacterium | reverse complement strand
GATTTTTAGCGTGATCCTGATTGTACAAATCATTCTCTACTTCCAACTCATCAAGCTGTTCAGAAACAACCCAGAAAACAACGAGAACTGAGCAGGGGATTTTGTACTTTGGCTTTGTGAACAGTACCCCACTTGCGGAAAGATTAAGACCCAATAGTCTAGCGGCTTTAGCCGGACAAACACACCTAACCGGTGAGGGTTCTGTGTTGCGTAAAGCCATTGAGCAGGGGCGCATTCCTTCCATGATTTTGTGGGGACCGCCCGGCACAGGTAAGACTACCATTGCCAATATTATTGCACATACTTTAGCAGTTCCTTATTTTCAATTGAGTGCGATCAGCAGCGGTGTAAAAGAAGTACGTGAAGTAATTGAGCAAGCAAAGCAAGTAGATGCTGCTATTCTCTTCATCGATGAAATTCATCGTTTCAACAAGGGCCAGCAGGATGCTTTATTAGGTGCAGTAGAAAAAGGTACGATTACACTGATTGGTGCCACTACCGAGAATCCTTCTTTTGAAGTGAACTCAGCCTTACTTAGCAGATGCCAGGTTTATGTACTGAAAGCACTGGATGAAGGCGATCTTATCAATCTGCTTAAGGAAGCTATTGCCAAAGATGCATGGTTACAATCGCAACAAGTAACCCTGCAAGAAACAGGTGCATTGATTCGCATCTCCGGAGGTGATGCACGCAAACTGCTCAATTTATTTGAACTCGTCGTACAATCCGCCAATACCCAACCTGTAATCATCACAGATGCATTGGTGATGCAGGTAGCGCAGAAAAAAATTGCCATCTACGACAAACAAGGCGAGCAGCATTATGATATCATCTCAGCATTCATCAAAAGTATGCGCGGTAGCGATCCCAATGGTGCGGTATATTGGTTGGCACGGATGATTGAAGGTGGGGAGGATGTAAAATTCATCGCTCGCAGGATGTTGATTTTCGCTAGTGAAGATGTGGGTAATGCCAACCCAAACGCCTTACTCTTAGCCAATGCTTGCTTTGATGCTGTGAGCAAAATTGGTTACCCTGAATCACGCATCATTTTATCGCAATGTGCTACTTATTTGGCCTCCTCTCCCAAAAGCAATGCTGCTTATGAAGCTATTGGTGCTGCATTAAGTGCTGTACATCAAAAAGGGGATCAGCCTGTGCCCTTACACTTACGCAATGCGCCTACCAAACTCATGAAGGACATGCAGTATGGTAAGGATTATCAATATTCGCATCTAGGCGAAGGCAATTTTATTGAGCAGGAATATTTACCCGACGGTTTGAAAGGCACTCGTTTCTATACTCCAGGCAATAATGCTAGGGAAAACGAACTGCGCAAATTTCTCCGCGATCGCTGGAAAGACAAATACGGTTATTAAGCCTAACTACTGAACTCTCTTCGGCACTAAACGACCAACGACTTTCTGTGTATCTTCTTCGCCGCGTAATCCACCTTCATGGTATTCCGCATCTTCGTTTACGTTCCACACATCATACAATTCTTCGCCGGCAATAATGTTCTTCGCAGCCAACATAGCCGTCATCATGCTATGATCCTGATTATTGTATTTATGCATTCCGTTACGGCCCATCAGGTAAATACCCTGATAAGGCTTTAAGGCTTCGCGAATGGCTTCTACATTTTCTTTGTAAGTATGATCGTACACCGGATAAGCTTTTGGCTGACGCACCACATAACCATCTACTACAGCAGATGCTTTGGTTAATCCAATCTGCACCATCTCTTTCGTTGCCAGTGCAATCAGGTCTTCATCTTTGCTTGTCCAAAGGCCATCGCCTTCAAAACAGAAATACTCCAGTCCGTAACAAGCCATCGCAGGGTCTGGCACCATATATGGGCTCCAGCTCTTGAAGTTCTGGATACGACCCACTTTTACAGAAGGATCATGGATATAAATCCAGTTATCATCAAATGCATCTTCGTCTTTACAAATCAGCACCACGGTTAAGAAGTCTCTGTAACCCAACTTCTGTGCAGCTTGGTAACCGCTGGCTTCCAGTTGTGGCTGAATGCTTGGAATCAACTCACGAATTGGTGCAGAAGACAATACATGATCAAAGCCTTCGAAAGTTCTGCCATCTGTTGTGGTGATGGACCATTTGCCAGCTTCTTGATGCACACCTTTTACGCCGCAATTCATTTCTACCTGAACGCCCATGGCAATACACTTGTCGCGACAAGTCTCCCACATCAAACCGGGACCACGTTTAGGGTAACGGAAAGAATCGATTAGTGTCTTGATCACTTTATCCTTACCACCGCTTGCTTTGGGTTTGAACAAAGCATTCCAGATAGCACTGCTGAGGGAAAGTCCCTTAATACGCTGTGCTGCCCAGTCGGCAGAAATTTCTTTACAAGGAATACCCCATACTTTCTCTGTATAGGTTCTGAAAAATATATTGAAGAGTCTTTTACCAAACTGATTGGTTACCCAGTCTTCGAAATTGGTTGGATTCTTTACCGGAAACATTTTCGCTTGCAAATAGCTAAGCACACAAAGGCCGCTCTCGATGATGCCCAATTTCTGCAGGGCTTCCATTGCTACCAGGGGATAAGAGAAAAACTTCTTGTTGTAATAGATACGTGAGCTGCGCGGGCGCTCCAGCATTTCATCGCCCAGAATCTCTGTCCAGAAATCTTCTACTTCCTTGCTCTTAGAGAAAAAGCGGTGACCGCCGATATCAAATGCATAGCCTTTGTAGGTTTCGGTACGGGAAATACCACCTACATATTGTGGGTCTTTTTCAAACACCACTACTTCCTGCTGCGCCTTACCCAATAAATAGGCAGCCGTTAATCCCGCAGGGCCTGCACCAATGATTGCAACTTTTTTTGCCATAGTATTCACAAGGGTGCAAAGGTGCAGAAATAATGGGGTAATACCATGTATTTTTGGCCCATGGATCAAGGATTTACCCACAGCATCAAGCATTTCAACGAGTTAAGCGCCACTGAGTTATACGAGATCATTCGCTTGCGGAATGAAGTTTTTGTGGTAGAGCAAAACTGTGTTTTTCAGGATGCGGATAATAAAGACCAGCATTGTTATCACCTGATGCTGCGTCAAAATGATGCTTTGGTGGCTTATACCCGACTTGTTCCAAAGGGTGTTTCTTATCCTGATGATATGTCGATTGGCCGTGTAGTGAGTTCGCCTGCGGCGCGAAGAACTGGTGCCGGCAGGGCTGTGATGGAATTATCGATTGAAGCTTGTTATCGTTTATGGGGACAAGCACCGATAAAGATTGGCGCACAACTATACCTCAAACGTTTTTACGAATCACTAGGCTTTGTGCAAAGCAGTGATGTGTATGATGAGGATGGAATTGATCACATTGAGATGATTAAAGCATAAAAAAAACAATAGATACAACCTAAACCAAAAAACGGAACGCTCAGGCGTTCCGTTTTAGTCTTGTCAGCAAGCAATTTTACTTCTTAGGTCGCTTAAAGTAAAAGCGTGTAATAAAAATACCCTGACCATCTTTTTCACCTGCATCACTTTCTACGCCTGCAATAATGGTCATCAGCTCCCAGCCATCCTCCATCATACCATTTACTTTGCTGTTTACCATAGCGTCATTGGCAGCAATATTTTGAAAACGAATACCGCCCAGATTGAAAAAATTCAAAATCTTGGTTTCTTCAAAATTCTTGACACGAATATCATCTCTGTCTGACTTGTTACGTGTGTTATCGTCTTCAGATCTTACTGAAGCAAATTCCTTGTAGTCGCGTGTCTCTAAAGCATGAATAATGCGTGAGCGACCAAGTCCGTTTGGAATGATTGACTCAATGACTGTAAAGGATGTAAACTCATAGCCTTTTTGAGCTTTGGTTTCATTGCCTGAGAGCATAGCAAGCAGGAATGCACAGACAATGCCTGCTTTTTTTGTAATCCTGGTGATGGACAATTGCATATGTGTTGTTTTTGATTGAACAGTAATTTACTGAAAGATTTGGATTCTGATTTAACTGCGATTTCGCTTATTTGTATTGCATTAATTGGAGGTGCTTATACTGCACTTTCATGGCCGGACCAACATGTACTTGTACCCCAATCAATCCTTTTGTGCTTCGGTTAAGGGTATCTTCATCTGTTACATCACTCATTAGTCGGCCATTGATAAAGTGCTGCATACGATTACCTCGTACAATCAGGTGGAAATCATGCCACTGATTAGGCAATAAACCTGCAGTTAAGCTATCTACACTTCCCAACGCAGCGGTCTGCGATACACAAGTCCAAGCATTATTACGAACACGATTACTGATGGCTGCCGGCGAAGATTGCTCCATACAAGGATTGACCGTAGTTTTCTGTCCGATATAAGCCAATGTGGTACGCTTCCGTTCCTCATAGTTCTGCCCTGTATATCGGTTTTGTCCGTCAATATCTGCCTGATAGCCCCTTAAAACATAAGGAATGCCTTTCACTTCCTCGCTCCTGTAGTTAATCCCTGAATTACCTTCAGCACTGATCCTGAATTGCCCTTTCAGCTCAAATTCTGCCGGCATACCGCCGCGCCAAATAATAAAAGAGTTGTGCTGAAGAAGATTATTCGACTTTACCTCTCCCGTTAAAGCGCTGTCTTCTACCCGCCAGTAAGTACTATCTCCATCCCAACCATCCAAATTGCGTCCGTTAAAAATGGAAATGAATTGTTTTTGCTTTTGTAGCTGAGAAAAAACAGTATTGCTGAATAACAAAGAACAAAGCAGCACAATGACGGCTAAACCAAAATTCCTCATGGGTGAAACTTAATAGTGAAGCGAAATTGATGCATTCAGGGATAAGCAACAATCGCATAACCATGTGATGTGCTAAAATGCATTAATACTAGCCCTTTCTACTTTGTGTTCTAATCGCAAGCAGAGCCATTAGAAAAAAAGGCAGCACAGATGCGATGATTTTTGGGTTACTACCCATCAAGCCAATTACCAACATCAATGCAAGTAAACTGCTCAAGGCACCAATGCCTATCCATGTGAGTATTCTTGATGGCTTTTGTTGAAAAACGGTAATTAGTAGAACAAGCTGTCCCAGCATGGGTAAAATAGTCAGCGGATGTAAGGCTTCAATTGGCTTTGTAAATAGCTTGGCTAAAACTTCTGCTTCCGCCTGAAATAAAAATAGGGCATTACCACCGCCCCATTGTAGGTAGCCTAATAAGGAAGTGAGCACCACACTCAGATTGAGTATTTTTTGACGCAAATACAGCTGTTTGATTACATTGAAAGTAAGCAAAACTGAACTTTAAGAATATACC
>DALYHN010000165.1:0-5414 GCA_031970875.1 Chitinophagaceae bacterium | reverse complement strand
AGAAATGGTTGAATCTCTACCAATAAACTACCAATTGGGCGATCATTCAATTGCTCCTTACTGGTATCAAATGGAACAAAGACCTTGGTTTTATCAATTGTAAACGAACCTTCAGACAGGGGAATGATTTGCATGGCGCGAATTTCAGCAGAAAAGCTGAATCAACGCAATACCATTTGTCTATCTGCATCCAATCTTAACAGAATAAAGATGAGGATGGTGAATGTCAGCAAAGATGAACCGCCATAACTAATCAACGGTAATGGAATACCGATGATAGGGAATAGACCAATGGTCATACATACGTTTACTGCAATGTGGAAGAAAAGAATACTGGCCACACTATAGGCGTATACGCGGCTGAATGTACTTCGCTGCCGCTCTGCGATGGTAATAATTCGCCAGAGCAGGAAGAAATAAATAGCGAGGAAGATAAAGCTACCAACAAAGCCAAAGGCTTCACCAAGTGAAGTAAAGATAAAGTCGGTATGTTGCTCGGGTACATATTTACCCCTTGTTTGTGTGCCTTTCAAAAAGCCTCTACCTAAGAATCCGCCAGAGCCAATCGCAATCTTACTCTGACGTACGTTGTAATCGTCTGGCTTTTTAGCTGGCTTATCAGTGCGTTTAGCAGCATGTGCGTTTTGAGTACAATCATAGTCCTTACCCACCATGCTATAAATACGCGTACTCTGATAGCATTGCAACACATTATTGAAGATATAGGGTACAGCAAAACGTTGTACACCTACGCATACAAACCACAATGCCACAATCAACGCAAGGATGCGTTTGTTTTTGCGTATGGGTCTTCTAAGAATATACCACGATAATGCAGCAATCACCGTAAGAATCGTGGCCAATGTATTAGGTTCCAGTAGGAGTGTAGCTACAACGAGTGCACCAAATGAAAAGCCAATGATCAGCATGGCAGGTGGTAAGCCTTCTCTGTACATCACCATGAAGAAAGAGAAATACACCAGCGCCAAACCAGTTTCATTCTGGAAAATAGAAAGTGCAGCAGGAGCTAGGGCGATAGCACCTCCAATCAACTGTGAGCGTAATTTGCTAAAGTCTGTTTCCTGTCGGGCCAAAAATTTTGCCAGCGCCAATGCAGCAAAGATTTTACACATTTCTGCGGGCTGCAGGTTGAACCCGCCGAATAGTGGTATCCAGCTTTTAGAACCATTGATGTTTTTACCAATCACAAAAGTGGCAATCATGAGCAATATGCCGAAAGCATACATCAGGTTTGCAAAAGCGGTAAAGAGTTTGCTATCTGTGAGGATAATAAAAGTGGCTACTACTGCACAAAAGCCGGCAAAGATGAGCTGCTTGCTGTAATTGGTTTTTCCGCCAATAAAAGCCTCCAACCAATCTGTGCCTTGGCGATATTCCACCATAAAGATGCAGAGGATACCAATGACTACAAGGCTGGCATATAACCATACAACTGTGAAATCAATGCCCTGTGATATGCTGCGTTGCTGTTTGCTCATCTTCTGGTATTGGTCGTCGCTTTTTTAATCGCATTCTTTTTATCATCCGGTCTTAGCATAGGCGTTTGCTGTTTAGGCTTTGCGCTATCTTTTGCCGGTCCGTCTGTTCTGGTGCCTGTCTCCGGATCGAAGGTTACCTTTCTATCTTCCTGTTTGCTTTCAACCTGTGCAGTTTCATCAATGGCTGCTTGTTGTTTAGCTAAACGAATAGAGTCTTTTCTTTGATACCATCTCTTAAGTGCAATTGGTAAGAGATCTGCATTGCTAATGCGTTCCACTTCAGCCAGTCTTCTTTGTGATAAGGTATCACGCAGGTATTTTTCGATCATCAATGAAGCCATTGGTGCTGCCCATACTGAACCAAATCCTGCATTCTCAACAACTACTGCAACTGCAATCTGTGGATTTTCTCTCGGTGCAAATGCCACAAAGATGGAGTGGTCCTTACCATGTGGGTTTTGGGCCGTACCAGTTTTCGCACACATCTCAATGCCATCAATTCTAGCATTGGTAGCAGTACCGCGCTCGGTTACATCCTGCATGGCGCGATGTATAATCTGGAACGTGGTATCAGGAATATGGGTTACTTCATGTTTGTCGCGATACTTCTGCATCATCGCTTTATCTTCTGCTGTTTCACGTTCGATAGAATCTACCAGATGTGGTGTATAGAAATAACCTTTATTCGCAATCACGCACATCATATTCGCCAATTGTAGTGGCGTAGCCGTCATACGGTCCTGACCAATGCCTAGGGTAAGGTTAAAACAGCTTCCCCATCTGTCGTTACCAAAATCACGATTGTATCTGCCTGTATCAGGAATACTGCCTCTGTCTTCAGAAGGTAGGTCGATGCCCAGTTTAACACCAAGACCAAATGAGTTAACGTATTCCTTCCACTTAAGATATCCTGCATGCTTGCCTTGTAATCTTGGATTATCAATGGCCATGCGATAGATATGAGAGAAATACGAGTTACAAGAGTTGGCCAATGCATCACGCAGGTTGGAAGCGTGGCCAGCATTTTTGTGTGTACAGCCAACGCGTACACTACCACAGCCAAAATAGGCACCACCACATCCCACACCGAATGATGGTCCAATGATGCCTTCATCTAATGCAATAATGGCACCCATGGGTTTGAAAGTAGAACCCGGCGGATACTGTCCTTTGATAGCGCGGTTATACAATGGCTTAGCAGTATCCAAGAACATACGGCTGAAGTTTCTTCTGCGCGTACTTCCTGTTAAGAGATTGGGATCGTATGAAGGGCCAGAAGCCATCGCAATGATGCCACCTGTTTTAGGGTTGATGGCAACAGCACTACCAATTTTGTTGGTGAGCATTTTCTCTGCCATCTGCTGTATCTCTACATCCATAGCAGTATAGAGATTACGGCCTGCAACAGCGGCGGTATCGAATAAACCGTTTTCCCATGAACCCTGAATACGGCCTTTGTTATCGCGGATAAAACGCTTGATACCTCTTTGTCCCATCAAGACTGATTCGTATGTGCGTTCCAATCCTGCCAGGCCGGCATAGTCGCCCATTTCATAACCTTCATCTCTATGCTTTTTAAGGAAGTTGGTATCAACTTCGCCAATATATCCGAGTACGTGTGCGGCTGTTCTATATGGGTAAGAGCGAATAGAACGCTCATTTAATACAAAGCCTGGAAAACGGTACATGTTTTCAGATAGCTTATAATATAACTCTGGAGAAAGTAATGCTTCAAAAACGCTGGGTCTTACATAAGAGTTTTTGAAGATCACATCGCGCATGCGCTTTTTGAATTCTGCTGTGTCAATACCGAGGAGCTGACAAAGGCCGAGTGTATCTGTACCCTTGGCTTCAGACGGGGTAACCACCAAGTCGTAACTGATGGTGTTTTCCAGTATGGCTTTTTTCTTGCGATCGAAAATGATGCCGCGATCAGGATAGATGACCTTTCGATAGAAAGCATTGTTGTCGGCAGCCAGTTTGTACTTAGTTGAAAATATCTGCAGGTTGATCAACTGCAGCACAATGACCACGAAAACAGATCCGAAGATGAGTCGGATCACCATACTTCTGCTTTGATTAAATGCCGGCATAACTGGAGTAAAACGGTACGAATGCGGAGATTAGTCTACTAACGCAAAGATGTTGCATGTAGTGTGGTATTACAGAAATGTTTTTTCTAAAAATGTGTAAAACCTAAGCGGCGTTGGTGCGGTACTTGGCTTTTCTGAAGAAGATCAGCTCTGATACCAGAATCAGCAGTAAGCTAATGAGGGTAGTGCCGGTTATTTTTCCGAGGAAATAGAGGAAGTCGCCAAACTGCAACCACTCAATCAAGACTAGGTAAAAGTGATGGACAAAAGTGAGCAAACCAGCATACAAGGCATATGGAGCCCAACCCATACTTTTCGGACTGGGTTCAGCATAACTCTGTTCTTTACCTTCTTGAGGTATTAGTAAATTCAATAGGAATGGGCGCAGATAAGCAATCAGTGCACACGGTGCAGCATGCAATCCCGGCGTGCCGGTAAAATAATCCAATGTCATACCAAAGGCAAAACTTAAGATCAGTAGGCCGAATCTGCCTAGTGAATAAGGTAACCAAAGGATGAAGAGGAAATAGAGATAAGGCACAATGAACTGATGCAGGGGCGGTACTTCGTTGAGTACGTAAACCTGCAAGAAGATGAACAGGATGAAACGGATGATATTTTTCAGCAGACTGCTCATTGGTTCTTTAATTGTTGGTTTTCCAGTGCTGTTTGCTCGTTATACAATTTATTGGCAATAACGGTAACGAACTGTATGCTGAAGAAATTAGTCGCAGTTTTTACTTTGATGGTGTAGAAATTGGTGGCAGGATCTGAGTTTACTGCTGCTACGGTACCCACCATTAAGTGAGATGGATAGTTGGCAGAGTAGTTGCTCGTCAAAACGGTATCACCCTTTACCACTTTGGCACTTCTGGGAATACCTTTCAAAGTCAGGTAAGAAGGGTCATTACCATCCCACTCTACACTACCGGTAACATTGTCTTTTTTGAGCATGGAGCTCACTTTGCTGTTGCGGTTCAGCAAGCTCATCACTTTGGAATAGTTTTCACTTACAGCTACGACCACACCTACAATACCTTGGGGTCCGCTTACGGCCATGCCCTTTTCCACACCTTGTTTGCTACCTCTTTCTAGCGTAAGGTAGTTGGCAGGTAAACTCACTGAATTGCCCACTACACGAGCTGGCAGGTAAGTGAATTTTCTATAACGGGTGGTACTATCGCGATAGCTGGAATCAGTTGCCTGCGTTACACTACTATCCGGCGCCTGAAAATTTTGGGCCAGCATATTGCGCAGGCGTGCATTTTCTTCTGCCAACTGGCGATTGGTTTCTTTAAGGTTGAAGTAAGTGCTAACACCGCTGTACTGGCTATTGATTCTGCCGGTTACTTCATTGGCAGCCGTAGAAAAGAAAGCTTCATGTGTACGGCTATAGGTGCTCAACGTAACGATGCAGATTACCTGCAGCACTAAGAAGCTGAGAAAAATGAAGTAGCGACGTATGAACAGAAAGATGTTCTTCACAGAGAGCCTTTATTCAACAGGCTGCGTAGTGCAGCCTGTATGATTATTTCATGATGAAGGGGAATCGCTGATAGTTTTTCAGGGCAATACCGGTACCACGCACCACGCTTTTCAGCGGGTCGTCTGCTACATGAACAGGCAATTTGATCTTGGCGCTCAGACGCTTATCCAAACCACGCAGCAGGGCACCACCACCGGTAAGGTACAAACCTCTGCGGTAGATATCGGCAGCCAGTTCAGGCGGCGTAGTTTCCAAAGCTTTCAGGATGGCTTCTTCAATTTTGAAGATGCTCTTATCCAGTGCTTCGGCGATTTCCTGATAAGATACCATGATCTG
>DALYHN010000164.1:0-5441 GCA_031970875.1 Chitinophagaceae bacterium | reverse complement strand
ACCTGAGTTTTGATGAACCTTTCAAGAAGCTCGTGAATCAGGGAATGATTCAGGGTAGTAGTCGGTTTGTGTATAGGGTGCAGTTCACTTCTTTTTGGGATAACGAAAAGGATTTTGGTAGTGTATTTGTCTCTCATGGTATTATTGATAAATTCAATAAAGGACAAATGTCTGCAAATCAGTTTGCCGAATTGATTAATAGTGCATTTGATAATAAATTCAGGAATATCGATAGTGATGCATTTATCATTAGTCAATTACATGTTGATGTGAATTTTGTAGATGGCTACGAACTAGACATTGAAGCTTTCAAAAAATGGCGCAATGGTGAGTATGCCAATGCAGAATTTATTTTGGAAGACGGTAAATACCTCTGCGGTGCAGAAGTAGAGAAAATGTCTAAGTCCAAATTCAATACGGTGAATCCGGATATGTTGGTGGACAAATACGGTGCCGATACTTTCCGTATGTATGAAATGTTCCTTGGTCCAATTGAACAAAGTAAACCTTGGGATACCAAGGGTATTGAAGGTGTACACCGTTTCTTGAAAAAGTTCTGGCGTTTATTCTTTGATGAGCAGAAGGGTGCAGTATGGAACAATGATGCGCCAACCGATGCAGAGTATAAATCATTGCATAAAGCCATTAAGAAGATTGAAGAAGATACCGAGCGTTTTAGTTTCAATACAGCGGTGAGTGCTTTCATGATTTGTGTGAATGAGCTGAGCGATTTAAAATGCAATAAGCGCGCCATACTGGAGCCATTGTGTATTTTGATGACGCCTTATGCACCGCATATTGCAGAAGAGCTTTGGCATGCATTGGGTAATGCGGGTTCAGTGTTAGATGCAGCATTCCCCGTATTTGAACCGAAGTATTTGGTGGAATCTTCCAAAGAGTATCCGGTAAGTATCAATGGTAAAGTAAGAACTAGTTTGTCATTTGCCTTAGATGCTGATCAGGCAACGGTTGAAGCAGGTGTGCTGGCCAATGATGTAGTGCAGAAATGGTTAGAGGGTAAGCCGCCGAAAAAGATCATTTATGTGAAAGGCAAAATGATTAATGTGGTGATCTGATGAACAAATAACCGAATCCTCCGTTTACCGGAGGATTTTTGTATTTTACTATCATGCCTTTTGAATTCAATTTCTATTCTTCGCTGCTGCTCATTTTTTTTGTGCATGGTTTTGTCTATGCTTTTTTATTCTTCAGAAAAGCATGGCAAAATCAATCTGCCAGTGATGGCTGGATGGGTTTTTACTTACTCATGTGCATATTGTACATCTGTCCATGGATGTTGGGTTTCGCCGGTTGGTATGATGGGCTGAGTTGTTTGGAATGTCGCAACTTCCTCTTCTATATGCCTACCCAGCATACTTTGTTGATGGGGCCTGTGGTGTATTTCTACGTACGTACTAAGCTGGAGCCAAAATTTAGTTTCAAGAGAAAAGATGCTTTGCATTTCATACCCGGTTTATTGTATGTTCTGTGGAGTATCGTTGTAGCTGTTACGGATAGAATTGTGCTTAAAGCATATGTACTAATGGACGGACAAACTGATCCAGACTTTCAAACCTGGTATCAGGCAGCAGGATTGCTTAGTTTCATGATGTATTTATTCATCAGTCTTCGCTTTTACAATCAATACAGGCAATTCATCGTTCAGGAATTGTCTTTTGCTGATGCCATTAGTTTTAAATGGGTGAGAAATTTTCTACTAGCCTGTATTGTGTATTTTCTGATGACCATCATCATGGAATGTATTAGCCTCATTTTTGGCGGGCTAAATTATACTGGTACTTGGTGGTATTTTCTCTTGTTTGCACTCACTTTCTACTACATCGCTATTAATGCATATAGCAGTTCTCTGGAAACAAGAAAAGTGTTTGAATTGGACTTTCTGCGTTATCAACCGCAGTTGATGCCCCCGCAAGTGCCCGTAGTTGAAGATGCTTCACATGAAGTAGTCACCACTTCCATAAAAGCATCGGATGAAATCGATGAATGGCGTTCAAAACTGGCCGCACTTGTAGCAGAGCAATGCCTGTACCAAGACCCAGAATTGAGTCTCTCGCAATTGGCCAAGGCGCTCAATACCAATCCCTCTTTTTTGTCTCGCATCATCAATCAGAGCTTTGGGATGAATTTCAATGATTATATCAACCAACAGCGGGTTGCAGAAGTGGTTGCCCGTCTCGAGAAGGGTGATCAAGCACAATTTACCATCATGAGCATGGCTTATGATGCTGGCTTTAACTCCAAAGCCACGTTCAACCGGGCGTTCAGAAAGTTTACGGGGAAGAATCCCAGCGATTATGTGCAAAGCTGATTATCAACAGCTTAGATGATTTGCGACCTGCTCTACAAGATTTGAAACCAGGCTCAGTGGTTTCAAAACATCCTTTGAGGCGGCAGGCCGTTGTACCCGCAGCAATTTGCCGGTACAAAATCAATCGCCATGTACAAAAGTCTTCTCGCCATCTTCACTTGTGTATGCAGTCTTGCCTTTGCACAAACAGATACCCTCTATTCCCAAAAGACAGATAGTGTTACCGTTACCAGTAAAAAACCATTCATTCAAACCCTGGCTGATAAGGTGGTGATGAATCTGGAGAACCGCCCTTCTGTTGCGGGCAATAATGCTTTGGAAGCTTTGAAACAAGCGCCTGGTGTTGTCGTGGATGCCAATGAGAATATTCAAATGGGCGGCAAGAATGGCGTACAGGTATTACTGGATGGCAGACCAGCAGGGGTAGGCGGGAGTGATTTGGCGCAACTGCTCAAGAGTATTGAAGCAGATAATGTGAAAGAGATTGAATTGATCACCAATCCTTCGTCCCGCTTCGATGCAGCAGGCAATGCGGGCATCATCAATATCAAATTAAAAAAGAGTATGATTCGCGGCTGGAATGGCAATGCATCTGCCAGCTGGCAGCAAAGTACCCATGCGCGACAGAATGCCAGTGCTGCATTGAATTACCGCAACAGAAAATTCAATTGGTTTTTAAATGCAGGTGGCAACAATGGCTATCAGGTAACGATTGCAGATAATGATAGAACTACAGGCACCAAACAGTTCACGCAACGCATGCTGGAAGGCGATGCATTTCATAGTTACAATATCAGAACGGGAATTGATTATCAGCTCAGCAAACAAAAAACAATCGGTATGCTCTGGATGCCTAGCACTAGGTACACGGGTATGGACAATCGTGGCTTTACCTTGGTTTCCGGCAAAGGCTTAACGGATACATTGATTGATACCAGAAGTGTTTCTCCTTTTACCACAAAGCGCAATCAACTGAATCTGAACTATGCTTATAACAGCGATCAACAAACCCTGAATATTGATCTTGATCAAAGTTGGTTCAATGCAGGCGTTGATAATGTAGTAGAGAACAAATTTCCACAGCTATCAGGCAATGCTGTTGCACAAGGCATTCGCAACAATACAGAAGTGGCTATTCGGATTACCAGTGTTCGTGCTGATTATAGTTTGAACTTAGGTGGTGGCAAATTAGAAGCAGGTGCAAAATGGGTGCAGACTGCTACCAATAATCAATTGTCGGTGTACAATGGAACAACCGCTTGGGTGGCAGATACGGGGAAGACCAACCAATTTGTATTTGATGAACAGATCACTGCTGCCTATGCCAGCTTTGCAAAGCAGCACAAAAAGTGGAGCTGGCAGTTGGGTCTGCGTGCAGAGCACACAAGTGTGTATGGTGTTTCTACAGATTTGAAAGGGCTGCAGCAACGCAAGCCGGATACGACTTACCTAAATCTGTTTCCTACGGTGTTTGTCAAATATCAATTGGCAAAAGATCATGCCATTACATTCAATTACGGCAGACGTATCGATCGCCCCGGTTATCAGGACCAGAATCCGTTTATTTATGTGTTGGATGCATTCAATAGTGAAGTAGGTAATCCTTATCTCTTTCCGCAAATGAGTAATGGTGCTGAACTGGGCTATGTATACAAAGAAGCAGCGTCTATTAAAATTCGTTACGCGTTTACCAGCAACTATATTGAACAATTGACGTATCAGTCTGGCAGCAACACTATCCTGATACCACAGAATGCAGGTACGCGAAAAACGGTTAATATCAATATCAGCAGTCCGCTACCATTCAATAAATGGTGGGAAGGATATTTTTATGCAGAACCATTTTGGCAGCAGTATGCAACTACGCTGAATGGATTCGGCTTTAGCGGTCAAACCAAACAACAGAGCTGGGGTTTTAATGGGTATTTGGGTAACTGGTTTACTTTGAAAAATAACTGGCGTGCAGAAATCAGTGCCTGGTTCAATTATCAGAATGCGACAACCATTTATCGTTCTCAGCCACTAGGTAGTATGAATATTGGTGTGCAGAAAAGTTTCCTGAAAAAGCAGGCAACTGTGAAGCTGGTGGTGAATGATGTGTTCAATATGCAACGCTGGTTGCAGCGTGTGGAAACTGATTATCTGCAAATGCGTACTTATCGCAAGTGGGAGAGCCGCAACCTAACCTTGAATTTCAGCTATCGTTTTGGCAATACTAAGATTCGCGCAGCCAGAAACCGCACAACCGGTGCTGAAGAGGAGCTGAGCAGGATCAAGAGCAAGTAAAGCCGCTGTTCCTGTAAAAAATCGGGAAAAATGTTTGTCAGCCTGTATCTTTCCGTCAGTAAAAAACTGACCATGAAACAATACCGTGTGCTGATTGCTGTTGCCTGTTTATGGAGCACGGCTGTCATTGCCCAGAAAAAGGATTTCGACGACAAAGACCTGATGGCGGGTCGCGCCCCTAAGAACTTCTACAATCAATTACCTAATGTGGTAAAATGGGTAGATGATGAGCGTGTGATTTTGTTTACCAAAGCGCATCCGGATTCAGCTGCTAAGAATTGGTTGATGGATGTGAAGAGTGGTAAAATGAGTGAGCCTACAGCAGATATGCTGAAAGGTACCGCACCACCCACCAAACAAGTAGCTGTGCGCAATGGTGATTTGTATTACAAGAATGGCAGCGAAGAAAAGCGCATTACCAATGATAAAGCTGAAGAGAAGAACCCCATGTTCTCTCCGGACAGCAATTACATTGCCTATACAAAAGACAATAATTTGTATTGCTACAATATCGCTGCAGGTAAAGAAGTGCAGTTAACCAAGGATGGCAGCAATGTAATCCTGAATGGTTATGCTAGCTGGGTGTATTGGGAAGAGATCTTCGGCAGGCCAACACGTTTTCGTGCATTCTGGTGGAGCCCTGATAGCAAGCAAATCGCTTATATGCGTTTTGATGAAAGCATGGTGCCCATGTTCCCTATCTATAGCAGTGAAGGACAGCATGGCTTTATAGAAGAAACACGTTATCCAAAAGCAGGCGATAAGAATCCAGAAGTAAAGCTGGGCTTTGTACAGCCTGATGGTGGTGCAACTGTTTGGGCCGATT
>DALYHN010000163.1:0-5461 GCA_031970875.1 Chitinophagaceae bacterium | reverse complement strand
TGACCGCCACCCATGTAACGCATAGAGCGACGACCTTGTACGTTACGACCACCAGTGCTCTTCTTAGGCTCTACCAAGCTCTTTTCAGGCTCGTTAGTAGTGATCTCAGCATAAGCGTTACCGATTCTCCAGCGGGTACCGGCGGTAATGGGTTTATACTTTTTTAATGCCATTTTGTATTTGTTTGTGCGGAATTTTCAGCTCCGCGTACTATAAATTAAATGTTTGCGTACAGATCAATTGTTTCACCTTCAGCTACAGTAACCAATGCTTTCTTGTAAGCAGGCTTCTGTCCTTTCAGGAATCCAGCTTTAGTGTAACGAGTTTTGTTCTTACCAGGAACAACAGATGTATTTACATCTACAACACTCACACCATAGAAATCTTCTACAGCTTTCTTGATCTCCAGTTTATTGGCCTTACGAGCTACCTTGAAAGCATACTTTCTCAGCGATTCCTGCTGGGCATTCGCTTTCTCGGTTAAGATCGGCTTGATTAAAATTTCGCTCTGTTTCATTTGTATTAAGTTGAAACGTTAGTCAATTAAGCTGCAGCTTCTTCTACCTGAAGATCTTTGGCTGCGTTTTCAGTAATTACCAGAACATCTGCATTCATGATATCATAGGTATTGATATCAGCAAGCAATGTGCTAGCTACATTAGGAATGTTACGAGTGCTCAGGTACAGATTATCATTGTACTCAGCCAGAACCACCAATGTTTTCTTATCAGCAACATTCAGGCTCTTCATAACATCTACCAGTTGCTTAGTCTTAGGCGCATCCATTGTAATGTCTTCAACAACTACAATAGCGCTTTCCTTAGCCTTATAGCTCAGTGCAGAGATCTTTGCGAGATCCTTCACCTTACGGTTCAATTTGAAATCGTAGCCATGTGGCTTAGGTCCGAAGATGGTACCACCACCCTTGTATAAAGGGTTACGGATATTACCCTTACGGGAACCACCTGTACCTTTTTGACGGTGCAGCTTACGGCTGGCACCCTTTACCTCGGCACGAGTTTTTACTTTGTGTGTACCCTGATGGCCGGCAGCTAAATACTGCTTAACAGCCAGGTAGATCACGTGATCGTTTGGTTCTACACCAAAGATCTCTTCAGGCAATTCAACCGTTCTGCCGGTCTTTTGTCCTTGTATATTTAAAACATCTACTTGCATGGTCATTCAATTAATTGGTGATTACTTCTGGATGTACACGATAGAACCGTTGTGACCCGGTACAGAACCGCTCACGAGGATATAGTTCTTATCAGGGAATACCTTCAACACTTTCAGGCCCTTCATCTTCACACGGTCGTTACCCATGCGGCCCGCCATGCGCATACCTTTGAATACGCGGCTGGCATCAGAAGAGTTACCGATAGAACCAGGAGCACGCTGACGATCGTGCTGGCCGTGTGATTGCTCACCCACACCAGAGAAACCGTGGCGCTTTACAACACCCTGGAAACCTTTACCCTTGGTAGTACCTACTACGTCAACTTTCTCGCCTTCAGCGAAAATGTCTACAGTGATAGACTCACCCAGTGCTTTTTCTATTGAATAATCGCGGAATTCTTTTACGAAACGCTTGGCGGCAGTGTTGGCTTTTGCAAAGTGATTGAGTTCAGCCTTAGTAGAGTGCTTTTCGTTCTTGTCGCCAAATGCAAGCTGTAATGCAGTATAACCGTCTGTATCAACGGTCTTAACTTGTGTTACTACACAAGGACCAGCTTCGATGATGGTACAAGCTGTTTGCTTGCCATCCGGGCTGAAGATGCTGGTCATCCCGATTTTTTTACCAATAATACCTTTCATCTGTTTGCGGTTTATGCCCCGCAGAGGTATGGAGGACATCCCGTTGATGAATACGGGATTCAATCCTTGTTCGCCACCGACCTTTTCCTTTATCCAACAGTTGTAACTGATGGTCCTTTACGGATTCGGAAGTACCAGTGGTAAACAAACCTCGAAGGGCTTGTTTATATTTACCCTCTTCGTTAGAAGAGGAAGTACTTACATCAGAGCTTTTTTCTCCCGATACTTCGGGATTGAAAGATGACAATGAATTATAAGAACTAATGCATTGTTACTCCTCGGAGCAACGCCGCGGTTTTCTACGCTTTGATTTCAACTTCCACACCTGAAGGCAGATCCAACTTACTCAGTGCATCTACTGTTCTAGAAGAAGAAGTATAAATATCCAATAAACGCTTGTGCGTGCAGAGCTGGAACTGCTCACGGCTCTTCTTGTTCACGTGTGGTGAACGCAGTACCGTGAAAATGCGCTTGCGCGTAGGCAAGGGAATTGGACCAGTTACTACTGCACCTGTGCTGCGCACAGTCTTTACGATCTTCTCAGCAGATTTGTCTACCAAGTTATGATCGTATGATTGTAATTTGATTCTGATTCTCTGCGACATAGTCTAAACCCAATTTTCCGATTGGGGTTGCAAAGGTAACAGCTTGCCTTCGTTCAGACAAGAAAAAGCTGAATATTTTTTAAAAAATCCTAAAGTTTTTCACCAACCTCCTATTTCCCAAACAAAAGCCCCGTGATAAACTCACAGGGCTTTGTATATCAATCAATTAAATATTGACGATTAGTCTTCCACCTTCACTTTACCCTTGCTCTTCGCGATCACTTCTTCAGCGATATTGTTCGGAGCTGGGTTGTAATGGCTGAACTCCATGGTTGAAGTAGCACGGCCAGAAGACAATGAACGCAGCTGGGTTACATAACCAAACATTTCGCTCAATGGCACTTTCGCCTTGATCACCTGAAGATTGGCACGGCTATCCATACCTTCCAACATACCGCGACGACGGTTCAAGTCACCTGTCACATCACCCATGTACTGATCTGGCGTCAATACCTCTACTTTCATGATCGGCTCCAGCAACTGTGGCTTAGCCTTACGGCCAGCTTCACGGAAACCAGACTTCGCACACAATTCGAATGACATAGAATCAGAATCCACATCATGGTAGCTACCATCGAAAACACGCACTTTCATGTTGTTAACTGGGTAACCAGCCAATACACCTGTACTCATCGCAGTTTCAAAACCTTTCAGGATGGCAGGAATGAATTCTTTAGGGATAGAACCACCAAAGATATCGTTCACGAACTGGAAGCTCTTACCCTCGTTTTCTTTCAGCCACTCTTCATCAGCAGGACCAATTGAGAACTGGATATCAGCGAACTTACCACGACCACCAGACTGCTTCTTCAGCACTTCACGGTGTTCTACAGTAGCAGCAAATGCTTCTTTATAAGCAACCTGAGGTGCACCCTGGTTTACTTCTACTTTGAATTCACGACGCATACGATCGATGATGATTTCCAGGTGCAATTCACCCATACCACGCAGGATGGTCTGACCGGTATCTTCATCTGTATTTACACGCAGTGTAGGATCTTCTTCAACCAACTTGGCAATAGCCATACCCATCTTATCCACGTCGGCCTGAGTCTTAGGCTCAACTGCGATCGCGATTACAGGCTCAGGAATGAACATGTTCTCGAGGGTGATTGGATGGTTTTCATCACAAAGTGTATCACCAGTTTTGATTTCTTTGAAACCAACAGCAGCTGCGATATCACCTGCTTCGATGAAATCTACAGGGTTCTGCTTATTGGCAAACATCTTCATGATACGGCTGATACGCTCTTTCTTACCGCTACGTACGTTCAACACGTAAGAACCGGCATCGAGGTGGCCGCTATAACAACGGAAGAAAGCCAGACGACCTACGAAAGGATCGGTCATGATCTTAAACGCAAGAGCAGAGAATGGTGCTTTTGCATCAGCTTTACGCACTTCAGTTTCACCTGTATCTGGGTTAGTACCTGTTGTGTCTTCAATATCTACTGGAGAAGGCAGGTAACGACAAACTGCATCCAATGCTGTTTGTACACCCTTGTTCTTGAATGAAGAACCACACATCATCGGAACGATGCTCAGATCAATGGTAGCCTTACGGATCGCTTCATGCATCTCTGCTTCAGTGATGCTATTTGGATCTTCAAAGAACTTCTCCATCAATTTGTCATCATATTCAGCCACAGCTTCAACAAGGCTCTGTCTCCACTCGTTAGCTTCATCGATCATATCAGCAGGAACATCGATCTCATCGAAAGTCATTCCTTCTGTTTCCATGTGCCAGATGATCCCTTTCATTTTGATCAGGTCAACTACACCCTTGAAATTATCTTCAGCACCGATTGGTAACTGCAAAGGCACAGCCTTAGCACCCAACATTTCCTTTACCTGCTTAACTACGTTCAGAAAGTCGGCACCAGAGCGGTCCATTTTGTTTACAAAACCAATACGAGGAACTTTATAACGGTTAGCCTGACGCCATACAGTTTCAGACTGTGGTTCAACGCCATCTACAGCAGAGAACAGGGCAATCAGACCATCCAGTACACGCATAGAACGCTCTACCTCTACGGTAAAGTCCACGTGACCCGGAGTATCAATGATATTGAAATAGTACTTCTTGGTATCAGGCGTGTTCTTACCCAATACAGTTGGGAAGTTCCACTGGCAGCTTACAGCCGCTGAAGTAATGGTGATACCACGCTCTTTCTCCTGTTCCATCCAGTCTGTGGTTGCGGCACCATCGTGTACCTCACCAATCTTGTGGATCATACCGGTATAGCGCAGGATACGCTCGGTAGTGGTGGTTTTACCGGCATCAATGTGCGCGGCAATACCAAAGTTTCGTTGAAATTTCAAGTCGGCCATATGAAAGCTTTAAATTTTTCAGGGCGCAAAGGTAGTGATTCTGCTGATTGAACAATCTACCGGCCCCGCTTTTCTATAAATGGGGATATTTTGCGGATAGCACTGGCCACTTAACTGATCTTTACAATAATTTTTTCCTGCCAACGCATAGCTACCGTAATAATTCAGCAAATTGTGCAACCAATTCGATAACCAAAAACTCAATTATGAATTTCAAGCGTTCCCTGCTGGGCTTGATGCTCGCTATTTCCTCATTCTCAGTTGTTTCTGCTCAATCCATTGAAGAAATCCACAACAAACATGTGGCAGCTTTGGGCGGGGCTGATCAGATCAAAGCGGTAAAATCAGTAAAAATGTCTGGTGGCATTAATGCTAACGGCATGAAGATTCCCGTAACTATTCAAATCCTGAATGGCAAAGGTTTTAAGGTAGAATTTACTGCCATGGGAATGACGGGTTACCAAATCGTGAATAATACCAAGGGCTGGAATTTTAGTCCTTTTCAGGGTCAGACCAAGCCTGAACCAATGACAGAAGACGATGTGAACAAAAGCCAGGATGATCTGGAAATCTTCAACGACTTTATTGATTACGCTGCCAAGGGTAACTCTGCCGAGAACCTGGGTAAAGATGATGTAGAAGGTACAGAGTGCTTTAAAATCAAAGTAACCTTGAAGTCAGGAAAGGAAAAGACCTTATACATTGCTACC
>DALYHN010000162.1:0-5472 GCA_031970875.1 Chitinophagaceae bacterium | reverse complement strand
ATTATTAAGCGCTTCACTAAAGGCGCTACAGACGAAGATTAATTCAGCATGATCACCATCCGCTTAGCCGATGCAGGTAAACGATTCAACAGGGAATGGATCTTCCGTAGGTTAAGCTATGTCTTTGAGCAAGGACAATCTTATGCTATTATCGGTGCTAACGGCAGTGGCAAAAGCACTTTGTTACAAGTAATTGCTGGCGCGATGAACCCCAGCGAAGGCACATGCAACTTCGATAATGGTGGAAACAATATAGACGGAGAAAACATCTACCAAAACATTGCTATTGCTGCGCCATATTTGGAACTGATTGAGGAAATGACCGCAAAGGAGTTTCTACAGTTTCATCAGCAATTCAAACCCTTTCAAACTGGATTTACAGCAGAGAGTATTTTAGAAGTGATCGGCATGCAGCATGCAGCAGACAAACAAATACGCTACTACAGCAGCGGCATGAAGCAACGCATCAAGTTGGCACAAGCCATTTTTACAGACACACCCGTTTTACTGCTTGATGAACCCTGCACTAATCTGGATCAGCTAGGTTATGCTTTGTATCATCAACTCATTCGCGACTATTGTACAAACAAATTGATTATCGTTTGCAGCAACGATACGCAGGAATACGACTTCTGCAGCCACCAGCTCAATATCATGCAATACAAGCAAGCCTAATCATTACAGGCTTATTTGTACATTTAAGCATGAAAAACCTGTTACTCTTTTGTTTACTCTTACCGATGATGATGCAGGCACAATCCAAATCTGCATTCGTTCAGGTGAAGGACCAACAATTTCTACTGAACGGCTCTACTTATACTTTTTTGGGTACAAATTTTTGGTATGGGCATCATCTGGGCGCTTATGATACAGCAAGATTGATTCGAGAGCTAGACCGACTAGCAGCAATGGGTGTTCAAAACCTGCGTATTCTAGGCAGCAGCGAAGGACCTGATGAGGAACCCTGGCGGATGTCGCCCGCATTACAAACTAAACCCGGTGTTTACAACGAAGCCTTACTGAAGGGAATGGATAAACTGCTGGTAGAAATGCGCAAACGTAACATGAAAGCAGTTGTTGTGCTCAATAATTTCTGGCCATGGAGCGGCGGTATGGCGCAGTATCGTGTTTGGGTAAACAACACATTACATATTCCCTATCCGCCTCCACAACCTTATGGCGATTGGCACCGCTATCAAGTATTCGCTGCATTGTTTTATAAAGAGCCAGAAGCCATCACCCTCTTTCACAATCATGTGAAGTTTATGGTAGAAAGAGTGAATGGTATTTCTAAAACAGCTTACAAGAATGATCCTACCATCATGAGTTGGCAATTGTGCAATGAGCCAAGAGGTATGCGTCAGTTAGAAGCTTTCAGGGAATGGATCAACAGTACAGCGCAACTCATCAAATCCATCGACAAGAACCACCTCGTTTGTGCAGGTGTTGAGGGCGAAACCAATGATGCAGCTTATGCAGGTATGGATGTAATAAAAGATGCCAACTCTCCTTTTATTGATTATACCACTGCGCACTTATGGGTACAAAACTGGAATATCTACGACCCAAACAGACATGAGCTTACTTATCGTAACACGGTTAAATACATGCAGGAATACATACGCAAGCATATAGCATTGGCAGCAAAACTGAATAAGCCATTGGTACTGGAAGAGTTTGGCATTGGCCGGGATAAGGGAAGCATGGATATAGCAGCAGCCGTAAAAGTCCGCGACAATTACTACGGCAAGGTTTTTGAAGAAGTTGCACAGTTGATTCAAAGCAATAGTGCACTGCGTGGTGTGAACTTTTGGGCTTGGGGTGGAGAAGGCCGACCTGCGCAATCAGGCGGATATTGGAAAAAAGGTGATGCATATATTGGCGATCCTCCGCATGAACAACAAGGCTGGTATAGTGTGTATGATACAGACAAAAGCACCATACAATTAATTGGCACACATGCTGCAAAAATCAACTCGCGAAACTAATCATGCGTGAACTGATTCAAAAGCAATGGCATCTCTTCTTATTTGCAGCTATCAGCGCTGCATGTATCATTGCCATGGGCAAACAATCAGGCATGGGCGTATCCCCCGACTCTGTTTTCTATTTAGAAGCAGCCAAAGAATTGATACAAGACCATGCATTAGAAGATTTCAACCACCTACCACTCGTTGATTTTCCTGCTGGTTACCCATTACTATTGGCCTTTGTTTCGTGGATCACACAATCAGATCCCCTAGTATTCAGCACAATACTCAACGCCTTTTTATATGCATGTTTGATTTTTTTGAGCGGCAGACTTACACAGAAATTCTTTCCAAATAAACCATGGTTACAAATTGCTGTACTAGGATGCTTGTTGGTTAGTCCTGCCACCATTGAAATCTATGCCATGCTTTGGTCAGAGACCAGTTTCTTACTACTGCTGGTCTTATTTTTTCTCGTAATGGGCAAAGCACTTACTGCAAATAGTCGAAAAAATTGGTGGGTGCTTGCAGCCATTATTGCAGGCTATGCAGCACTTACCAGATACGCAGGCATCACCATCATTGCTACAGGCTGCTTGATTGTATTACTCCAATCAAATTGGAAACAAGGTTTACGCAACAGTATACGCTTTGGCTTGATAGCATCGCTGCCACTCGCTATCAACCTCATTCGCAATAAAATGCACACAGATACTTTTACTGGCTTACGCAAGCCTGCTACAACAGGCATTATTGATAATCTGGGTTTCACATTCGATACCATTGCGCAATGGTTATTCTTGCCATTCAGCACAAATACTTGGATAGTGGGCAGTATACTACTATTGCTGATGATTGCTGGCTTATGGTTAAGAAGAAAAGATGCTTACGGAAAGATCGTGTATAGCTTTGCATTGATTTATGCAGCTTTTATGATCATCTCTGCCAGCACGAGTAAACACGAGCAACTCAACAGTAGGTTATTAGCTGCAATCCTTTTACCAGTGATAATAGTTGTATTCGATATAATTTATCAACTGCATCAACGTAAACGGCTATCTACTTTTATTGCTAGTAGTTTCATCATCGCAATAAGTATTTCCTGGCAATACAAGTATTATCCTATCAACTGGGAAACTTGGGATGGCGTGAAAGATGCAGGCGTACCGGGCTATCGCGAACAGATGTGGGGCGAAATGGAAATTGTACAATATCTCCGCAAACACAAGAATGATTTTCAGGCGGCAGATTCTATCTATGCCAACGCACATGATGCAATACATTTTTTATCCGGCATCTATAGCCGACAATTACCACAAAAAGAGTTTGACTGGCAAATTAATAGACTGAAAAATTTGCCCTGCGGCTATATTGTATTCATTCGAGATGCTGATAATCCGGAATTGATTTTCTTGGATAGTATCCGACAATTCAAGCAATTGCAGCCGGTGGTGCAATTTGAAGATGGTGCACTCTATCGCTTCTGCGACAGCACGAAACTATGATACTAGCCTCTGCTGGCAATCAGCAGATTCAAGTCGGTGTACTTTAAATCAAATTTCTGGCTGATATAGAAATCAGTCAAAGCGCCTTTGAACATATAAATCCCTTCACGCAGGTTGAAATCGTGCCATACTTTTTCTTCCATACCGCCCTCATCACTGATCTCAAGTAACAATGGCATCAATACACTACTGATGGCCTGACTAGCAGTACGTGCAAAGCCACTCGGAATATTCGGCACACAATAATGTATTACATCATGCTGCACAAATGTGGGACTTTCATGACTGGTGAGTTCACTGGTTTCAAAGCAACCACCACGATCAATAGCCACATCAATGATAATACTGCCGGGACGCATCGCTGCCACCATTTCTTCAGTAACAACCACCGGCGCTCTACCAAACTCATTGCTCAAAGCACCTACAGCCACTTCGCAAGTCTTCAACTGTTTGGCAAGAATACGTGGCTCCAACACACTCGTCCAAACACGCTGACCAAGATTATTCTGCAATTGCTTTAAACGATAGACATTATTATCAAATACTTTCACACTTGCCCCAAGTGCCAAGGCATTTCTGGTTGCAAACTCACCTACAATACCTGCGCCGATAATCACCACCTTGGTTGGTGGAATACCGCTAATACCGCCTAATAACACCCCCTTACCCTTATTAAAGCTGCTGAGGTACTGACCTGCAATCAACATCACCGCACTACCAGCAATCTCACTCATGCTACGCACGATGGGATATGTACCACTGGCATCCTTCATATTCTCATAGCTTAGCGCAGTAATGCGCTTTTCCATCATCTTCTCAATATGCTCTTTCTTGAGGGCCGACAAATGAATGGGCGAAATAATGGTTTGATTCAACTGTAGTAAGGGTAAATCTTCTTCCACTACAGGGGCGCTTTTAGACAGAATAGGCGCTTTCATTACTTCTGCTCTATCATAGACAATCTTCGCACCTGCTTCTGCATATTCTTTATCGGTATAATGACTGGATGCGCCAGCATTATGTTCAACCGTTACCTCATGACCATTACTTACCAGCACACTCACTGCATCTGGAATCAATGAAACACGATTTTCCTGAAAAGCGATCTCCTTGGGAATACCGATATGCAATTTGGCGCCATGGGGTTTGATATCTAATGTCTCTTCCAGGGTTTCATAACTAAAAGAGGTACTAATCACAGGTTTATTTGCAGCCATGGTTGTGCGGTTCAGATTTGGGTGTCAATAAAATTAACTGATTTCAGTCAGACGTATAGATTCTTCTGGTCTGTGCATCCAGTACTTCAATATAGATGTGCAGTGTATCCTCAGGCAAAAGTTCGGGTGCTTTTTCGGGCCATTCTACCAAACAAAGCGCACCTGAATCCAAAGCAGCACCAACCCCAGCCGCTTCTGCTTCCTCTGTATCAGCAAGGCGATACCAATCCATATGCAAAATGGTTTGTGCGCTACCCTTGTATTCGTTGATGATGGCAAATGTGGGACTGGTGACAGCTTCTGCCACCCCTAACTCCTGACACAATGCATGGATAAACGTGGTTTTTCCAGCACCCATAGGCGCATGAAAAGCCCAAACCTTTTGCTTTTGATGGGTTTTCCATGCTGCAGCGACCACAAAACGCAATTGATCGTGCGTAAAAATCATATCCATAACGCGAAGATAACTCAGCGCCTGCCGCTTTTGAATCGTAGATGCAGAAATATTGTCCCATTATCGAAAAGACCTGCTGCCCAATGCTTGGTAACTTTACCATGAAATGGACATGTTATGGAAAAAGTGAGCTGGAAGGTAAACGGCATGGACTGCACCAATTGTGCGCTGACCATACATAAATACTTAGAGCAAAAGGGACTGCAACAAGTAAAAGTAAACTTCATCGGTGGTGATGTAAGCTTTCAAATAGACGAAACCTTATCAAAAGAAGAGATTGCCAAAGGCATCAATAAGCTGGGCTATGAAGTAGAATCTGCCGAAAT
>DALYHN010000161.1:0-5490 GCA_031970875.1 Chitinophagaceae bacterium | reverse complement strand
ACGGCTTTACCAGCCTCATTGAACAAGACATTACTGATCTTGGTATCATGATGCGTTACACGAAGCTTGGCTTGTGCATGGTTCATAAAAGCCTCATAATGCTGTACCAATTCGTGATATTGATGTAGTGTTTGTATTAGTGATATGGACTCTTGTATACGCGATGGATTACCATACTTACACGCATCTTGAAACTGCTTATAACGTAAAGTCAGATTATGAAAATCAGGAATGGTGATGAGCAATTGCGAAGCATCAAAATCCTGCAGCACAGCTGTAAAATTGCCAAAGGTTTTGGCAGCTTCATACGCTTGTTCAGCTGTTTGCACCGTATCTACTGTGTGTGTATTAGGTACGTAAGCAAATACGCGATAAAAAGCATCACCAATTTCCCAAAGTGTTTGTCCGTACACAGACGGAACAGGTGCTGTAAACAAATAGTCTGGCTGATGCGCTTGCAGGTATGTGTGTAGCAAACCCAAGTTTTCATCAATCCAGTCGGGCTGCTGAAACACTGCCTGATTGATGCGTTGCAATATGAAAGCCTCCTTTCCCGCCACTACTTTCCAAGTATGGTTAATGAGTCCCGAACCAATGGGCGCATAGGTCGTTGATTCAGGCCAGTTCCATACAGCACGCAATTCGGCAAACAAAGCAGGGGTCATAGTGGGAAGATAAATCGGATTCAGCAAAAGAAATGGACTGTGTAAAAATTTCGGTTAGCAGCTCCTCCATCTGTAAATAGTAATCTTTGGTTCAACCACTTCGTGGTTGTGTGTATATTCAATTACTTATTGCTATTCATATTGAACACCTTCGGCGTTCTGTCTCTTTAGCTATGAAAATTAATTACCGAGGACTGAAGTCCCAGGTAGAGAACGAGAAGCTAACTAACACCATTTTTTATCCGCAGACTAAAGTCTGCGGTAATATTCTTTGCCAAAAACAAAGATTTCCGAGGACTGAAGTCCTCGGTAATCGAACGATAAGCTATCTAAAACAAACCTTACTTTGATCCGCAGACTAAAGTCTGCGGTAATAGATTCTTATAAATGAAACACAGTATTACCGGGGACTTAATTCCCTGTATACAAAAGCCACTCTATTATCAAAATAAAATCCATCCTCTTCTCTACACTTTATACAAAAGCCACTACTTTAGAAATTCAATCCATCACATGATCAACAGAAGACGATTTGTACAATATGCTTCCCTGGGTTTGGGCAGCCTGAGTTTTCAAAGTTTTCGCGGCAAAGCCGAAGCTTACAAACCATTGGTGTTATCTACCTGGGATGCAGGCATTGAAGCCAACAAAGCTGCTTGGCAAATTCTGGGTTCTGGCGGTTATGCTCTAGATGCGGTTGAAGCCGGCGTTCGCGTTAAAGAAGCATCCCAAAACTGTTGCGTGGGTTTGGGCGCCAATCCTGATCGAGATGGCATTGTAACATTGGATGCATGCATCATGGATGAAGCTGGCAATTGCGGCAGTGTGGCTTTTCTAGAACGTATCAAACACCCCATTTCTGTAGCACGGCGTGTGATGGAAAAAACACCACACGTAATGCTAGTGGGCGAAGGTGCACAGCAATTTGCAGTAGCAGAAGGCTTTCCATTAGAGAAGCCAGATCTTTCGCCTGATGCCAAACGTGCGTATGAAAACTGGCTGAAAAAATCAGAATACAAACCTGCCATCAACAGAGAGAATCAAGGTCACGGTCCATTTGCACCAAACATGTTAGACAACGGCGAATGGAACCATGATACCATTGGTATGATTGCCATCGACAGCAAGGGCCGACTCAGTGGCAGTTGCACCACTAGTGGCATGGGCTTTAAAATGCGCGGTCGTATTGGTGATTCGCCGATCATCGGTGCAGGTTTGTTTGTTGATCAGGAAGCTGGTGCGGCTGTAGCAACTGGACAAGGCGAAGACATCATCCGCATCTGCGGTGCACATACCATTGTAGAGTTTATGCGTCAGGGTATGCACCCCGAACAAGCTTGTAAAAAAGCTATGGAAAGATTGTTGAAAGTAAAAGGCATGGAAAAAGCCAAAGCCATTCAAGCAGGTTTTATTGCGATCAACAAGCAAGGTGAATATGGTGGCTATGCTTTGCAAAAAGGATTCAGCTTTGCAGTTTGTCACGCAGCCGATAAAAACTTTTTAGTGAACGCCAAAACCTTGATCTAATGTCTTTACCACTTGAAATTTGTGTCTTCAATACAGCAACCGCGATTGCTGCTGCAGCAGCAGGTGCTGATAGAATTGAATTGTGCGAGAACTATGCCAACGGCGGCACTACCCCATCCTATGGTTATTTAAGAACCGCCAGAGAAAAAGTATCCATTCCCATTTTTCCAATGATTCGTCCGCGCGGCGGCGATTATTACCATCGCCCCGAAGAAATCGAGATCATCAAAAAAGATATCCTGCTTTGTAAAGAGCTAGGCTTTGAAGGTGTGGTGATTGGCTTATTAAATATTGACGGCACCATCGATAAAGACAATACAGCGAGACTCGTTGAAGTTGCCTATCCTTTGGATGTGACTTTTCATCGCGCATTTGATCGTTGCAAAGATCCATTGGAAGCACTGGAAACGATTATAGCTTGTGGTTGCACACGCATCCTTACGAGCGGACAACAACCCAAAGCACCGGATGGAAAAGAACTGATTAAAACCTTGGTGGATCAAGCTGATGGTCGCATCATCATCATGCCAGGCAGCGGTATCAATAGCAGCAATGTAGCCATGATGCGCGAATTCACCGGTGCTACTGAGTTTCACACTTCTGCAAGAATTTTAAAAGATTCACCCAGTACATTCATGAATCCCGCAATGCCGGAAGATTTCAGACAAGATTTTACAGATACTGTAGAAATACAACGCATCAAACAGTTGTTGCAATAATGAATATACGCGAAGCGCTACTAGAAGAACACAGCAAGGCCAACGCCACACGTATTGCTACATACGCCTGCAGTTCTCCAAAACGTTTTAAAGAATTGATGGATTGCTATCTCGATCCAGAATATCGCATTGCACAACGTGCTGCATGGAGCGTAAGTTGGGCAGCACGAACAAAACCAAATTTGATTCAGCCTTATATCGGTGTGTTGGTTGCTGCATTACAAAGAAAAGATGTACATCCAGCTGTAATTAGAAACGCAGTAAGGGTATTAGAAGCACTTGAGATTCCGAAAACCTATCATGCAGATGTGATGAATGCGTGTTTTGGTTTCATTGAAAACATTCAAACGCCCGCAGCCATCAAGGCATTTTCGTTGACAACACTTTTCAATCTATCCAAAGTCTATCCCGACATCCTTCAAGAACTCAAACTCATCATCGAAGAAAGATGGGATGCAGAAACACCTGCTTTCCGCGCACGCGGTAAAAAAATCCTAAAAGCAATTGCTTAATAGAGCATGCGCACTTTGATGGTATGCTTTACTGCTTTGAGTAGTTCTAGTGCACGCTTAGACAATTTATTGTCTACATCCAGCACCACATAACCAATGGCATCATTGGTTTTTAAGTACTGACCAACGATATTGATATTGTGTTTCGACAATTCTGTGTTGATCGCACTCAGAACACCAGGCACATTATTATGAATATGCAGAATACGATGCGCTCCTTCTACCGGCGGCAAACTAATGGGTGGTACTGTATGTGAACCGTAAGTAATACCACGCTCCAAATATTGAAACAGTTTGATGCTAACATCTTCACCGATATTCTCCTGCGCTTCTTCAGTAGAACCACCAATATGCGGTGTGAGCAATACATTGGTTAATCCTTGCAGCGGTGTTTCAAAAGCGTCGCCGTTTTTCTCAGGTTCTATTGGAAACACATCAATGGCAGCACCGCTCAATTGCTTTTCTTCTAAAGCTTTGGTGAGTGCAGGAATGTCTACCACTTCTCCCCTTGCATAGTTGATCAAAATTGAACCGGGTTTGAATTGTTTCAACACGGCTTTATTGATCATGTTTTTGGTCTGATTGGTTTCAGGCACATGCAGACTCACGATATCTGACTGACTCACTACTTCTTTCAAAGACTTACAGGCAACTGCATTACCAAGGGGCAGTTTGGTTTCGATATCATAGAAACGAATCTTCATACCCAATGCTTCTGCCAACACACTCACTTGTGAACCGATATTGCCGTAACCAATAATACCTAATGTTTTGCCGCGTAATTCATAACTACCCTTGGCTTCTTTGAACCAGCGACCTTCATGTGCTGCTTTATTCTTGTCCGGTATTCTTCTGATCAACATAATGGCAGCACCAATCACCAGTTCTGCAACACTGCGTGTATTACTATACGGCGCATTAAACACTGCTACACCTTTCTGTGTAGCTGCTTTCAGGTTTACCTGATTCACCCCAATGCAGAAACAACCGATGGCCTGCAGCTTGGTGGCAGCATCTAACACTTTAGACGTGATCTGCGTTTTGGAACGAATGCCTAGTAGGTGTACATCCTTGATTTCTTTGATCAATTCAGCTTCGCTCAGCGCGCCACTCACTTTGCGCACATTCACATATCCGTTTTGCTTAAACTGCTGAACAGCTTTCTCACTGATATTTTCTAAAAAGAGAATATTGATCTTCTCTTTGGGATAACTGGTGCCCGCTTTGCTCATGTGGCGAATTTAAACGATTGCCCCAAGTTTTCCACTAGCCTTTTCTCACATCTTGTTTCTGTTATATTTGCCCGCGTCAAGAATTCAACATGCAGTTCCGTACCCTCATATACAGCTTTATCATGCTGGCAACTGTCTCGTGCCAGGCACAGCCCGCAGAACAATCCAAAAACGCCAAGACATTTCGCTTCAAACCCCTGCCCGATTCTACCAAGGAGCGCATTACTGCAGCCGTGCAAGAGGAGTATCAAAAGACTTTGGGGAAAGCCGCATTTAGTGGCGGTATCATCATTGCCAAGAATGGTGAGATATTGCTGGAAGATTATAAAGGGTATTTCAATCAGCGTACCGGTGAATTGATGGATGCCAATACACCTATTCACTTGGCATCAGTATCGAAAACCTTTACTGCCATGGCTGTACTGCATTTGTGGGAACAGGGTAAGTTTGGATTGGATGATGATGTGCGCACACATTTCCCCAGCTTTCCTTATGAAGGCATGACCATCAAAATGTTGTTATCGCACCGAAGTGGCATGCCCAATTACCTACATTTCACCAATGAGACCAAAGCTGTTACTTCCTACCGCAAAGGCAGAAAGGGCCGCAAAATCAAGGTGGTGAAATATGTTCCGGTGAAAGATCCTTTCCGTCCGGGCTTGCTCACCAATCAGGATATCCTGGATTTTATGGCGGAGAAAAAGCCCGCTATCCAATCACGCCCAGATACCCGCTTTCAATATTGCAATACCAATTATGTAATGTTGGCTTTATTGGTGGAGAAAATCACTGGTCCGTCTTTTCCACTATACATGAAGGACAGTGTTTTCACCCC
>DALYHN010000160.1:0-5623 GCA_031970875.1 Chitinophagaceae bacterium | reverse complement strand
TCAGAAGCAGGTAATCATCGTGTAACAAGGTTTAATCTTACCTCCACTAATGCCTTCCCTTATCCAGTAGCAGTGTCTGATACTTTCAGGGTTCGTGCTACTTCATTCGCAGGTTGTACAACCATTTCAGATCCGTTTATTGTAAATATAGGCGGCAGACCTGCTAAGCCAGTTACTATGAGCGATCCGGATTATTGCGTAAACGCAACAGCTTTACCGTTAACTGCATTAGGTAGTAATCTCAAGTGGTATGATACAGTAAGGGGTGGTGTAGCTTTGAGTAGAGCACCCATTCCGCCAACCACAAGAACGGATACAATTCGTTACTATGTTTCTCAAACAGCTACCAATGGTTGTGAGAGTGAGCGTTCTTTGATTACAGTAAGAATTTTTGAGAATCCTAAAGTGGGCATTATCAGGTCTAAAGCAGAGTTAATCCCCGGAGATACAGCATTCCTTTTTGCACGTTCTTCTACCAATATCAAATCAGTGCGTTGGGAGTGGAATGGTAGTACATTATCAAGAACGGGTAATCCATTATTCGTCTTCTTCGGTGGATTGGGTAATTATCGCGCAGTGGTTACCGATTCAAACAATTGTGTTGGTGCTTCTGATACAACGGCCAATATTATTGCCAGCAATAAAGCAGAGAAAGTTGTCTTTGTATATCCTAACCCAACAGACGGACCAACTACGATACTATTCCAAGTGCCAGATAATACACCAAGTATTTGGATAAGAGTTGTTGGTGCCGATGGTAATACAGTGGTCAATAATCGATACACTACACTGAGTGCAGGATATAATCGCTTAGATCTTGATCTTACTAACCTGAATAGGGGCATGTATGTGATTAGGATCTTAACTGGACTAGGCGAGCAGCTGGGCTCCCGAATATTCTATCGAAAATAAATCAAGGATTACATTGATCGCAAGTGCCCGGATCGGCACAAGGTTTCGACACCCTTTTTTGTTCCTCAAAACCACAGTATGTGCAACGGTATTGCTCATACAGTGTATTCTTGGTTGGCGTATTGCACCAACAGCAGGGTAGGCCTGGTAGCCAATTTTGTATTTGATAACCTGGAGAATCGCAAGAGGGGCAATGACTGCGCATCAATTGTACCAGTTTATTGGCTGTTAGTTTTATTTGATCCTGACGCGTTGGATTGTGCATGGCGCGTAAATCTGTTTCAATAACCACTACATCTTTGCTGTCTTTTTGAAGTGAACGAAAAGCATTGATCAACTCAGCCTCAGTAGCCATGTCTTTTAATATCTGCTTAGCACTATCGTTTTTGTCATCACGCATCAATATGATTCGATGTGTTGGAAATTTTATGCGTTTAGCAAAATCTAGTAGAGTTGCTTCATCATTTGTACTGATTGTTGCTGCATTTGTTTCCAGTGTAGTATGCTTTGCGATTATTTCTTGTTCTGTTGCTCTGTCAAACAATATGATTAGTTCTGTATTGACAGTGAGGAATGGCGTATCTGGATGCGGATGGAATGCGCCCTCGCTTGCTAATAACAAATTGGCATTACTAATAGCTGCAGCTTGTTGAATTTTTAAACGGGCTGTTCCTAATTGATCGGTAGGTCTTGCTATTTCTCCGCTGAAAGTACCAAGCAAATCTGTATCGTATCGGGCCAGATCAAGATGGATTTGAAAAGCATCCCATAAAATCGGACCAATAATTTTTTCTTTGCCATGTTTCGTAATGATGGCTGCGCTCTTATTGTAGAAGCGAATTGGCACGCCTTTAAGTTCCTAACTTATTGTGAGCCTGTTGTAGAGAAATTATAGCCTCTGTCTATACTCGCACTCTTTTCTGTCATACTGCCAATGATGTACGTCAACAAGCCGCCACCAATTAAGGAACCGCCTAAGACATAGCCATTTGCCTTTACAGAGCTTTGTTGCGGACTGGCAGCATCAGCAATTAATAATGCGCCTGGTATGAGAGAGCCAACCAAAATGCCTGCAGTAATCGCTCGGCCTGTTCTGCGGATGCGTTTGACCCTTACAATATTTCTAAGTGGAATATCTACATGTCGCTTATCCTTATTGGAAAACCTGCCCAATACGATGGTAGAGTCGGTTACTGATAGGATAGGGCCACGATAGTATATGCCTTTATCATTTTCCTCCCATTCTAATTTGATGGATTCGCCTACTTCAAATCTCTTTTCAGACCTGCCTTTAGTAGCAATTAATGCTGGTTTTGACTGTGCACTCAGTTCAACAAATGCCATCAGGGCAAACAGCAGGGGGAATAAGTAACGCATAAGCACCATTCTGGCGGTAATTTACAGTTTATTTGTGCATCTACGCGTAGTTCTACCCTTGAGTTTTTATACATTTGCGCCCATGACAACAGAGCATTTAAAAGATATGAGGGACCGTGTGAGTGTCCTGAGGAGGTTTCTTTGACGTCGAGAACCGACAAATCAAAATAGAGAGCGACCGTCAACTATCCTTATCGCCCGGTTTTTGGGACGATAACAGCCGTGCCACCGGCATTATGAAGGAAATCAAAGTAAATGAGTACTGGCTCAAACTCTACAAAGATGTAGAGAATGCTGTGGAAGATTTTGCGGTGCTTTTCGATTTCATGAAAGCCGGCGATGCTACAGAAGAAGAAACACGCGAATCTTATGAGCAGGCCCTGCAGAAGATAGAAGATGCCGAGTTCAAGAGTACACTTAACCAGCCTGAAGACGAACTGCCTGCAGTATTGCAAATCAATTCTGGTGCTGGTGGTACAGAGAGTCAGGATTGGGCAGAGATACTCGCACGTATGTATCGCATGTATGGAGAGAAGCAGGGTTGGAAAGTAACTGAACTGGATTGGCAATGGGGCGATGGCGCTGGTATTAAAACTGCTACATTACAATTTGAAGGTGCATTCGCTTATGGCTTTTTAAAAGCTGAATCAGGCGTGCATCGTTTGGTGCGTATTTCTCCTTTCGATAGTAATGCCCGGAGACATACATCCTTTGCCTCTGTTTTTGTATATCCATTGGTAGATGATACAATTGAGATAGAAGTTAAGGATAGTGAAGTGAAAATGGAAACTGCCCGAAGTGGTGGTGCTGGTGGACAGAACGTAAACAAGGTAGAAACCAAAGTAATGCTAACCCACTTGCCAACAGGTATTGTGGTGATTTGCCAAACAGAGCGTACACAGCTGGGTAACCGTGAAAAAGCCATGCAAATGCTGAAAAGCCGTTTGTATGAAGAGGAGTTGAGAAGAAGAGAAGAAGCCAAGAACGCCACTAATGCTAGCAAGAAAAAGATTGAGTGGGGTAGCCAGATCAGAAGTTATGTGTTCCATCCATATAAACTCATCAAAGACCACCGAACTGAATATGAAGTAGGTAATGTGGGGCCGGTGATGGATGGAGAACTAGATGGATTTATCAAAGCATATTTGATGCTACAGAAAGAAGAAGCCTAAACAGCTTCTTTTTTTGTATGTGTTGCTTTGATCATCTTCAACCACAGATACCCCAATATCATGGCAATAAATGAGGCAAGTAATACGGATATTTTAGCGACGTCCTGTCTTTCAGCATCATTAAATGCGAGGGTAGAAATGAAGATGGACATGGTGAAACCAATACCTGCTAATAACCCTGCACCAATCAATTGATACCAAGTTGTGTCTGCAGGCAGGCTGGCCCATTTTCTACTGATGAGTAGATAAGCAGCCAAACAGATGCCTAGTGGTTTACCCAAGATCAAGCCAAGCATAATTCCCCAGCTTAAATGACCGCTCAAAGCTTGAAGACTATTCTCTGGAAGTAGAATGGCTGTATTTGCTAAAGCGAATATGGGAACAATGATAAAGTACACAGGTGTATGCAATTCCAGTTCTAGTCTTACCAATCTCTTCACGGGCATTAAGAATGCTACGATCACGCCAGCAACTGTTGCATGCACACCTGAGTTGAACATACAATACCAAACACCAAGTGCCAACACGTAGCGAAGAAAAACAGGTGCTTTGCTAAACTTGTTGTGCAAGAATAACCCAACACCAAATGCGATGGCGCCCAATATGTACATGAGCTGCACACTACCTCCATAGAAAAGTGCGATCACCACAATTGCGCCTAGATCATCGATGATGGCGAGTGCTGTTAAGAATACTTTTAAACCAAGAGGCACTCTTTTTCCTAATAAGGAGGCCACGCCAAGTGAGAAAGCTATATCGGTTGCTGTGGGGATTGCCCATCCCTGCATTTCAGCGCTGCCTTTGTTAAAGAAAGAATAGAGTAGTGCCGGAGCCAACATGCCACCAATTGCTGCTACAATCGGCAGTATGGCTTTTTGCATGGATGATAACTCGCCTTGTACCAATTCTCTCTTGATTTCCATACCTGCTAAGAGAAAGAAAATGGCCATCAGGAAATCATTAATGACTAGTAATAAAGATCCTGGTAAATGGAAAGGGCCAATTGCAATATGGTGTTCACCTGCTGGTGCCCAGTGTATATTCCAAAAGCCTCTATATACTTCACTGCTGAAATCTAGGTTGGCAAATACCAATGAAATGATGGTGCATGCAAGTAAAGTAATGCCAATCGAACGGCTGTCGTGTATAAATTCCTTTAATGGATCGAGAAATTTTATTTTCAGTACTTCCAGCATGGTGGCAAGATACAAATCTTAATCAGCTAAAATCTCTAGCTTGGATTTAGGACGCTTACTATCCAGCCACTGAAATCCGCGTAAGCGCATTTCATTATGATTTACTTGGCCCATGGGGAAGGTGGTGCCTTGTAGATTGCTTCTGAATACCACTCGTTGAGGCTTACTGCTTTCTTTTTCAGGATTGAAGAAAACGTCAATGATATCTGCAGTTGCTCTGTTTACGCCAATAAAAGCATTGCGATCGTCGGTACCGTAGTAGATACTTTCGGAATTACCTTTCGAGCGCAGAAAATCCATACGACCATCTTTGAACATGCTGTTGATGGTATTGCCTTTTAGCTGGTTATAAAAATCACCACCTGCTTTGCTAATCGCTAAAGCATTCTCATAGACATAGAGTCTTTCCGGTTTTTTATTCTTGGTGAATAGCAACATGGTATCACCGGTAATCTGATTATCCTGCGCCCAAGTAATTGGCGATTTGTATAAACGGAAAATAGAATCTTTCAGCGAATAGAATAAACTATCACAGCTTGCCTGCAGTGAATCTGAAAATATTTTCACGTTATAATACGCTTCGAAAAATTTATCTGTACTATCCTCAGGTGCTTTTTTATTGGTAGCTGGTGGAGGGAGTTTGATAAAAGGACTCGAAGAATCTCGAATACTAGGCACGTTTCTGCTTGTGATCAATTCGCTTAAACGAGCAGAATATAGGGTGTCTGCTTTGATCCAAATAGAATCTCTTTCTTGTTTAACTAGAAGCAGGGGCTTTTGTGTAGCCAGAAATGAGTTCTTCTTGTTGTTGGTTTTAATGTCATTCGCGATGATATCGAAACCCTGTGCAGAATCTTTACCCCTGTAAACTGCATTACCTTTAAAATGACCAAGTCCCGTAGAGTCATCAAATGCCATTTGATCAGCTGTGAATGTATAAGTACTATCATCTACAAAAGGCCTTCT
>DALYHN010000159.1:0-5654 GCA_031970875.1 Chitinophagaceae bacterium | reverse complement strand
GAATTGATCTGGCGCGATTTCTACCACATGATTCTCTGGCATTTTCCGCATGTGCGTGTGGGCAAAGCCTTTCGTCCGGAATATGATTTGATACCCTGGCGTAATGATGAAAAAGATTTTGCTGCTTGGTGTGCAGGTAAAACCGGTTATCCCATTGTGGATGCAGGTATGCGTGAATTGAATGCAACAGGGTATATGCACAACCGCGTGCGCATGATTGTGGCTTCTTTCTTAACCAAGCATTTGTTGATCGACTGGCGATTGGGTGAAGCCTATTTTGCAGCTAAGCTGCTCGACTTTGATTATGCTGCTAACAATGGTGGCTGGCAATGGGCTGCGGGTTCTGGTTGCGATGCGGCGCCTTATTTCCGAGTGTTCAACCCAAGCTTGCAGACAGAAAAATTCGATAAGCAACTCAAGTACACGCAACACTGGGTACCCGAGCTGAATACATTCAATTATCCCAAGCCCATCGTGCCGCATGATGCAGCCAGAAAGCGCGCATTAGAAGTCTATGGTTCAGTGCTGAAAAGCGTTAAAGCTTCGTAAGAAATAGATCGTTAGCGATTGTAGTTACAGGATATTGTTGCTGATACACTTGTAATAATGTTTGCACAGCTGCTTGTCCCTTCGTGCCCAGCGAACGTGAATAATCGTTCACATACAAATCAATGTGTTGGCGCATTACTGCAGGTTCCATTTCTTGAGCGTGACAAACAACATAATCTGCTAAAGCAGCATAGTGATTTTTGTAAGCGTAATCAACACTTGCACTTATCAATGCATCCAAATCTTTCGCAATTCTTGTGTCGATGTCTTTACGCACGACAATCCCGCCCAATGGTATTGGTGAACCCGTCACCTGCTCCCAATGATCGCCCAGATCCATCACTTTATACAATCCTTTCTGCGCATAGGTAAATCTGTTTTCATGAATGATTACACCTGCATCTACTTCACCATTCAATACAGCAGATTCAATTTCATGAAACACTTTGAATACTTTGTTTCCTGCATTGGGATAAGCCAATGAAAACAGTAAGTGCGCTGTGGTGTTTTGTCCCGGTATCGCAATACGCATTTCATTGATTGCTTCGGGGTTGGTAGGTGTTTTGGTAATCAACAATGGCCCAACACCTTTGCCCAGTGCACCACCTGCGTTGAGTAGTTGGTATAGTGTTGTAATCAAAGGCAAAACACCATAACTGATTTTGGATACAGCCAGTTTGCCCTGCAATGCCCATTCGTTCAGGGTTTGTACGTCTTCCAATACCACATCAAATTGATACTTGCCGGTATCAATTTTTCCATTCACCAATGCATCAAAGATGAAAGTGTCGTTAGGGCATGGAGAGAAGCCAAGGGTCAATCGCACAGTATCAAGTTTAAGGTAAATCGTACAGTTTTTCCAACAACTGCAGAATGGTTTGGTTGAGTGCACCAATCGATTCACCTATCAACCATCTGCTTTTATCTCTTTCGCCAATATAATTAGAGATGGCACGTATCTGCAGAAAAGGGGTTTGTGTTTCGCGGCACGCATAATGCAAAGCCGCGCCTTCCATGCTTTCGATAACCGGGGCATATTTTTTCTGAAGACGAGCAATCTCATCAGTGCCAGTGGTGATGCGGTTAATGGTGATGGCGTCAACTTCAGGTAATTGCAAGAGATTGTATTGTTTGAGCCAGGGATTGGGCAGTTTTCTCTTTTCATAGGGATGATAGCTGCTCTTTTCCAGTTTCAGATCGAAGATGTCTTTCCATTTTCCATCTTCCAGAACACCGGTATCACCCAATTGCTCATTGTTCACCACCACAACTGTGCCCAATGGCAGATTGATATCAAAACAGCCTGCAATACCCACCTGTATCACCAGATCAGGCTTTTCCGTGAGTATGGCCTGGGTGAGTGATACTGCACTTGCCAGCATGCCTACACCGCTTTGGTGAAAGATAGGCTTGAATCGGATGCTGTTCTCTGCCAAACGTTTATCCAGTTCGGCAAAAGCGGGCATCCATTCGCCCGTAGTGGCTGCAGTAATGATGATTCGCATGGGGCACAAATGTCGGCAATATCGCCCGAAGGGCAAACCTGCTAAATAGCAGGTCTTTTCCTACTTTTGCGCAAAATCTGAGGAGCTGAGATGTTGTATTTAACGCGACTGGAGCATTTTAACGCCGCCCATAAACTCTATAACCCCAACTGGACCAAGGAGAAAAACGAAGAAGTATTCGGGGTTTGCGCCAATGAAAACTGGCATGGGCACAATTTTGAACTATACGTAACGGTGAAGGGCCACCCTGATCCGGATACGGGCTTTCTCATGGACGTAAAAAAGCTCAGTAAGCTCATTCAGGAACATGTGATCAAGAAGCTGGATCATAAAAACCTCAATCTGGACGTGGATTTCATGCGCGGTAAAATGTGCAGCACTGAAAATCTGGTGCTGGGCATTTGGAACGAGTTACAACCCCATTTACCCGCTGCTGTTACCCTGCATTGCATCAAACTCTATGAAACACCCCGTATTTACGTGGAGTACTTCGGGGAGTAAATGTGACAGTATTGTCTGCTAATCTGCCGTTTTTGTTAAACGTTTAACTTCTTGATAAAAGATTTTAAACAAAAACAAATCCATTTCGTTAATTTCATCGTATGTAGCTTTGAATGACCATCATGGTATGGTATTCGATGCTGATACCGAATCAAGCTCTGTTACCGATTATTCGCTCTCATCATGCCAGGCCACTTGAGCAACTCACTTTTGCCGCAGTGCCAGGCAGTCGGATAACTGAACCACTTGACGTATTAATAAGTAAATAAACATGCATTTTGTCTGAAGACAATTCAGGCGCAATGCCTTGTCTGAACAAATGAACTTGGAACGTAAAAAAGTTGCTGTTTTCAGGAAAGAGCATTTCAATGCAGCCCACCGTCTGCACAATCCCAAATGGGATGATGCAACCAATACGGCTGTATTTGGCAAATGCAATAACCCCAATTACCATGGGCATAATTATGAGCTGATCGTGCAGGTGACTGGTTACCCCGATCCGCTGACAGGTTATGTGATGGATATGAAGGTTTTGAGTGATCTGATCTGGGAACACGCATTGAATTTATTCGATCACAAAAACTTGAACGAAGACACAACCGCATTCAAACACCTTAACCCTACAGCAGAAAATATTGCTGTGGTGATCTATGACCTGCTGAGACCGCAAATTGATGCAGCACTGGATCTCAAAATCAGATTATATGAAACCGAAAGAAACTTTGTTGAATACCCAGCATAACGGTAACGGTCATCACAATGGTCACCACAACGGTCATCACCACGGTCCTGCTTACGTAGAACTGAGTGACGTAACTATTGATGAAATTGGTGAAAACCACGTAAGTACTTCTTACGATACGCCTTTGCGTGCAGATGCATTTGAGCTGAGCGATGCAGATAAGATTGCACAGATTGAACAGCATTTCAGAAGCATCATGGAAATCATGGGTTTGGATTTGACTGATGACAGCCTGAAAGGCACACCCAAGCGTGTTGCTAAAATGTATGTACAGGAAATCTTCAGCGGCTTGAATCCTGCGAATAAGCCATCGGTTACTTTGTTTGAAAACAAATACAAGTACAACCAGATGCTGGTAGAGAAAGACATTTCTTTCCATAGCAATTGCGAACACCATTTCGTGCCCATTTTTGGTAAAGCCCATGTGGCCTATATCAGCAGCGGACAAGTGATTGGTTTGAGCAAACTGAACAGACTCGTGCAATATTTTGCCAAGCGTCCACAAGTGCAGGAAAGACTCACCATGCAGATTGGCAAGGAATTGCAGCGCGCATTGAATACAGAAGATGTAGCAGTAGTATTGGATGCCAAGCATATGTGTGTTGCCAGTCGTGGCGTGAATGATGTAACGTCTTCAACTATCACTGCCTTCTATGGCGGTAAATTCAAGGAAGAAAAAACAAAGTCAGAATTCCTGAAATACCTGGAGTTGAAAACTGAATTTTAAATTGATTACAACCAATAGTAATAACCCCGAATTTTCGGGGTTATTTTTTTCAGGAAATTAGTTGGTATGAAAAACTACCTGATGGCCATTTGCTGCATGCTTTCATTAAGCGCAGCAGCCCAATACCAAGTAGGGGATACCATTCCCGCCTTTTCTATGAAATCCATTGAAGGGCATCAGATTGAAAGCAGCTGGCTAAAAGGCCATCCCATGGTGATTGATTTTTGGGCTTCCTGGTGTTGGCCTTGTAAGATCAAAATGCCCATGATGGCAGATGTAGCCAGACCTTACATGGATAAAGGCTTATTGGTGTTAACCATAGCCACGAACGACAGGGATGCAGACTGGCGTAAGTCAGTTGAGAAACTTAAGATTCAAGATTTCATGAATTTGTTTGATACAGATCGTGATAAGGCAGAAACATCCCTGCTTAAAAAAATGGGGTTTAATGGATTACCTACTACGCTTCTGGTGGGTGCTGATGGAAGAATATTAATGGTGAATCCTAAATCAGCAGCACTCGAATCTGCTTTGTACAAGATGTTTTCTCAAAAAAAGGGCTGATTTTCTTTTTCCGCTACATTTACGCCCTAAACCATTTTTCATGAGTAAACACGCTTTTGTTTTTCCCGGACAGGGCGCACAGTTTCCTGGTATGGGTCAGAGTTTATATGAGAACTATACACAGGCCAAAGAATTATTTGAGCAAGCCAATGAAGTGTTAGGCTTTCGTATCAGTGATGTAATGTTCTATGGAACAGAAGCGGAGTTGAAGCAAACCAATGTTACCCAGCCAGCCGTATTCCTGCATTCGGTGATTGCTTATAAATGTCTGGTGAAAGAAAAGCCTGATATGGTGGCCGGTCATTCACTCGGTGAATTCTCCGCACTTGTAGCAAACGAATGTTTGGAGTTTGCTGATGCGTTGAAGCTAGTAAGTGCACGTGCCAATGCCATGCAACATGCTTGTGAAACAGATCCTGGTACCATGGCGGCCATTATTGGTTTGGAAGATGAAGTCATTGAACGTATTTGTTCAGAGATAGATGAAGAAGTGGTGCCAGCCAATTACAATTGTCCCGGTCAGTTGGTGATTAGCGGTTCTTTAGAGGGGATCAATATCGCCTGTGAAAAATTAAAAGCTGCCGGTGCCAAGCGTGCATTGCCCTTGCCTGTGGGTGGTGCATTTCACAGTCCGTTAATGATTCATGCAGAAGAAGAATTGATTGCAGCGATTGAAAATACGGTCTTTCACAAACCAATCTGTCCCGTATATCAGAATGTGGTGGTGTGGCCTGTGAGTCGTGTTGCTGATATTAAAGTAAACTTGATGCACCAGTTAACTGGCGCAGTAAAATGGAGCCAGAACGTAAGGGCTATGGTAGCCAATGATGCTACGCATTTTACGGAAGTGGGTCCGGGTAAAGTATTACAGGGACTCATCGCCAAGATTGCGAAAGATGCAACCATTGATGGCTTAAGCTAAGCCTTGAAATTTATACCATGATGCTGCAGTTCACCCACTCGGGATCGAATGCAGCATCATATTTTTTATAGAACTTGATCGCAGGTTCGTTCCACTCCAACACCTGCCACACAATACCATTGAGTTTTCTTTCCTTGGCTTCAA
>DALYHN010000158.1:0-5698 GCA_031970875.1 Chitinophagaceae bacterium | reverse complement strand
TTTAATCGCTGATCTCTACCACTTTTTTATTCTTGAGTTGTTGCATGGGCGCGGGCACAATTTGCAGCACTTCTGCTTTTAGTGTCTCGATCAATTTTGTTTTGAGGTGGTCTCTGTGTGTCACCAAACTCACTTCTCTCGCCGGTCTTGGTTCCTTGATCTGCTTCACCAGCTTCAGTTGGTTCTTGTTGAACTCCATCACAGCAAGTTCTGGTAGAATGGTGAGGCCATCGCTCTTATCTACCATGCGTTTCAATGTTTCAATATTGCCAGTTTCATATCTAAAATGATCGTCCTTAGATCTGCGCAGTTCGCATAAGTTCAGTATCTGCGACCTGAAGCAATGCCCCTCTTCTAATAACCACAATTTATCCGGATCAATTTCACTAGGCAATACATAGCGCTTATCATACAAGGCGTTCTTTCGTGATACATACACAAACAATTCCTCGTAAAACAAAACCGATTCTTTAATCGCCGCATCTTTCAAAGGCGTTACCACCAAGCCACAATCCAGTCGGTTCTGCTTTAACTCATGTACAATCTCTTCCGTAATCGTTTCGCGAATAATCAGGTTTAGCTGGGGATATTTCTCGCGCATGCGTTTAAACAGCGGTGGCAGCAGATAAGGCGCTAGTGTGGGAATGATGCCCACGCGTAATTCGCCCGTCATCACATCCTTCTCTTCATCAATCAATTGCTGAATCCTTCCCGCTTCGCGCAGCACCAGTCTGGCCTGTGCAATGATGCGCTCGCCCATCGCCGTTGGCATGACCGGCTGTTTGGTGCGATCGAAAATCTTGACACCCAATTCTTCTTCCAGTTTCTGCACCTGCATGCTGAGTGTTGGCTGGGTGACAAAACATTTTTCCGAAGCCAATACAAAGTGGCGGTGGGTATCCAATGCAACGATATATTCCAATTGAGTGAGCGTCATAGACAAAAACTATATAATCATAAAAATAATCAATTTGATTTATCGATTAATCGCGTGTAATCTTGCTCCTTGTTTTAGGCTCCTGCCTTGAACAAAGCGCCTCATTCAAGCATTTTCATTTCTCAACGAATAAATCAAGTCATATGGCAGACAATCATGCAATGTCGGGCGATATCAGCAAATGCCCATTCCACAACGGTACCATGAAGAAGGGTACTGCAGGTTCTGCGCCAACCAACCGCGATTGGTGGCCCAACCAAATCAAACTGAACATCCTGCGTCAGCATTCTACCCTCAGCAATCCCATGGATCCCGGCTTCAACTACGCCGAAGCTTTCAAGAGCCTAGACCTCGCTGCGGTGAAAAAAGACCTGACTGATCTGATGACCACTTCACAAGACTGGTGGCCAGCCGATTACGGTCATTATGGTCCTTTCATGATTCGTATGGCATGGCATAGCGCCGGTACTTACCGTATTGCCGATGGTCGCGGTGGTGCAGGAAGCGGTACACAGCGTTTTGCGCCATTGAACAGCTGGCCTGATAATACCAATTTGGACAAAGCCCGTTTGCTCCTTTGGCCCGTAAAGCAGAAATATGGTAACAAACTCTCTTGGGCTGATTTGATGATCCTGGCCGGTAACGTAGCCTTGGAAAGCATGGGCTTCAAGACATTTGGCTTTGCCGGTGGTCGTGAAGATGTGTGGGAGCCTGAAGAAGATATCTATTGGGGTTCTGAAACAGAGTGGTTAGGCGATAAGCGTTATTCTGGCGACCGCGATCTGGAAAACCCATTGGGTGCGGTTCAGATGGGCTTGATCTATGTAAACCCAGAAGGACCTAACGGTAATCCTGATCCTGTAGCTGCGGCTCGCGATATCCGCGAAACATTTGCCCGCATGGCGATGAATGATGAAGAAACAGTTGCCCTGATTGCCGGTGGGCACACTTTCGGTAAAACACACGGTGCTGCCGATCCTTCTAAATATGTTGGCCGCGAACCGGCTGCTGCGCCAATTCAGGAAATGAGCATGGGTTGGAACAATACATTTGGTAAGGGTCATTCTGAAGACACGATCACCAGTGGTTTGGAGGGTGCTTGGACAAGTACACCAGCTAAGTGGGGACATGAATATTTCAAGAACCTGTTTGAATATGAGTGGGAATTAACGAAGAGTCCGGCTGGCGCACAGCAATGGGTAGCCAAGAATGCGGAAGCAACCATTCCGGATGCACACGTAGCTGGTAAATTCCACAAGCCATTCATGCTGACAACAGATTTATCGCTCCGTTTTGATCCGGCATACGAGAAAGTATCTCGTCATTTCTACGAAAACCCCGCAGCGTTTGAAGATGCTTTCGCGCGTGCATGGTTCAAACTCACGCACAGAGACATGGGCCCTCGCGCTCGTTACCTCGGCGCAGAAGTGCCTGCTGAAGAACTGATCTGGCAAGATCCGATTCCTGCTGTTGATTTTGAATTGATCAATGAAGCAGATATCGCTTCACTGAAGCAGCAAATTCTGAACACTGGTTTATCCGTAGGTGAATTGGTAAGCACCGCATGGGCTTCTGCATCAACTTTCCGTAACAGCGATAAGCGTGGTGGTGCAAACGGTGCACGTGTTCGTTTGGCTCCGCAGAAATTCTGGGAAGTCAACAATCCTGCACAATTGTCTAAAGTATTGAGCGCTTTGGAAGCAATTCAACAAAGCTTCAATGCGAATGGCGGCAAGAAGCAAGTATCGCTGGCCGACTTGATCGTGCTGAGTGGTGTTGCTGCTGTTGAAAAAGCAGCGAAGGATGCCGGTGTAAACATCACCGTTCCTTTCACACCTGGCCGTACTGATGCTAGTCAGGATCAAACAGATACTGCTTCATTCGCAGTATTGGAACCAAAAGCTGATGGTTTCCGCAACTATGCAAAAGGACATCGCGCTGCTGCTATGGCAGAAGATATCTTGGTGGATAAAGCACAACTCTTAACACTGACTGCTCCTGAAATGACGGCACTGGTTGGTGGTATGCGTGTACTCGGTACCAACTGGGATGGTTCTGCACACGGCGTATTCACCAATCGTGTAGGTGTATTGAGTAATGATTTCTTTGTGAACCTGCTCGATTTCAGCATCAGCTGGAGAGCAACTTCTGAAACAGAAGACCTGTTCGAAGGCCGCGACCGCAAGACCGGTAATGTTAAGTGGACTGGTACTCGTGCCGACCTGATCTTTGGTAGCAATACTGAACTGCGCGCTATCGCAGAAGTATATGGCTGCGCTGATGGTCATGCGAAATTTGTACGCGATTTTGTTGCTGCTTGGAATAAAGTAATGCAACTCGATCGTTTTGATCTCGCATAAACAAACCTGTTTGTATACAAAGGCAGCCGATCAGGCTGCCTTTTTTGTTTGTATATAATTGCGATAACCTATAATCACCGCACTCAATACAAACAACATCGCTAAAGCAAGACTCACCAATAAAAAAGAAATGATTGCTTCGATTGGATTGGTGCCTTCTTTTCCACCTGCGATAGGCATCATTTTACCAAAGCCCGTAATTGCTGCGAGCATTACTGCTGTTACATTAGCCAATGTGCCGTAAACCAAGAGGCTGTAAACGGTATTCAACCATTTTGAAGGCAATACAATTCTTTGCCAAATCAAACCAAGTATCATCAAAAGCATTCCATTGGTAATAGCTTCCAAGTGTGCGGAAAGCCCCATTCTTGGATTTTGCAAAAACGGTACGGATAGCCCAATGATCAAGCCTATTAAGAACAAGATAAGGCCTAACAAAATCAGCTTGTCGGATTTTGCTTGGTTGTGTACGGTTGTCATATCTAGTGGTGTTTGGTGTATCGTTCTAGGCTCACAAGATCAGCGCCGCCCGAAAACCTCTTGCTGCATAATATGATTGCGCGCCGTTGTGATAAATAAATACATGATCATATCGCCTGTCGCCAAAAAGCGCACCGCCGAGTTGTCGAATAGGGGCCGGCGTCAATAGCCAACTGGATGTTTTCAAATCAAACTCACCAAGCGTTTGTAAAAACCGATACTGCGTTTCGTCTAACAATTGAACGCCCATCGCTTTCGCCATGTCGATTGCATTGGTTGCTGGCGCGTGTTCTTTGCGCGATAGCAGCCCTTCTTGATCATAACAACAGCTTCTTCTGCCTGCAGGACTTTCCGGCGAGCAATCAAAAAAAGCATACACTTCCTTCTTCGCATCGTATTGTACCAGATCCGGCGCTCCGCCGGTAATTTCCATTTCTTGTAGAGAGGCGATCGCTTTAGATTGCTTTTGCAGTTTGGTGTAGAGCTTATCCCAGTTTAATCCCGTAATGCCGTATTTATTTTTGCGAACACGCTGTTCGATTAATTGAATGAAGTCGCCTTTTTTCATGTTGTTGCGAGGTGTTGATTTTTATATGCAAAAGATCATTGTAATCTTTCCAATATCCCCTTCCGTTTAACCAGGTTTTTATAATCCCATTGTATCTCCTGGGCTTTTTTTAATAATGCGCTCAGTTCTGCTGATGGCAAGTCTGCTGCATCTTGTAAATAGTATGCCGCTGCTTTGAATTTGCCCTCAGGCTTTAGCGATGGTTCATCGAATGATTGTCCGCTCCAAAACAATAATTGAATGCCTTGCTTTTGTTTGCTATAGCCAACAATAGGATTTTCGTCGATAAACCAAACCGGATGACCATGCCATACTTTTGCTGAAGCGTTTGGTAAATGCTTATTAATCTGCTCTGCGAGATAAATACAGATATGCCTATCGTGCGCCGACAGTTCGGCGTGATAGTTGGCAATATCGGTTTGCATGGAAGGCGCTTGTGTGGATGATCAAAACCACGGCTCTTTTGCACCATTTAAATTACGCAATCTGCTTAACTCAACCAATACGCTTAGGGTAAATGATCCTATCGCTTCAACAACTTGAATCCAATTTCCCTTCCCATACCCTGGAACATGGCGAGATTAATCCAGAAAAATGCAAACTGCTCCATCAAGTTAAAGCGATCATTCCCTCCAACATCATAACACTCTGCAAAACCGGCATCTTTTGCCAATTGTTTGGCGGCATCTTTTCCCCGAACACTATCGCCCGCAACAAATGCATCCAGGGCTACACCATCATAATTGGTGTCTTGCATATTATTGAATCCTGTGGTATTGAAGCATTTCACCACATCCTTGGTGTTCGTGTTGGCCAATATGGCGTCTGCGGTATTGCTAAAACCCTGCGGACCCCTGTTCATTACCACATTCATGGCATCAATAATAATCTTGCCGCTTGTGTCGCCCAAAGACTGCGCAACAGCAATAGCCGCAGGAGCTGGAGTTGCGAGTAAAACAAGCTCTGCCTGTTGTACTGCCTCTGCAATGGTATGAACCGAAGTATTTGGATTGCTTAGTAAATGCTTGCCCTTAAATGAGCTGGTATCTTGTGTACCCAATAAAATAGTGTGGCCCGCATTTGCCCACTTGGTGGCCAGTGCCCCGCCTACATTACCCGTTCCAATGATGGCTATCTGCATGATGATAAGATGGTTGGTTTGACTTGTATTCAAAACTCTAACAATCTATTGGCCCGAGCAAGTAAAAGAAAGCGATTGCATACATACTTTTTGGTAGGGGTGCGCGGCCAACTATGTATCTGCGCAAAAAGCTGTTTTTTGTTCAGCATGTTGTACTTTCAGTAAGCCTTTAATTACTAGCTATGAAAAAGTTTTTAATCACTTTATGTATT
>DALYHN010000157.1:0-5715 GCA_031970875.1 Chitinophagaceae bacterium | reverse complement strand
AGATGACTCATTGCATCCATACGGTTAGGTGTGAGACCGATTTCATAAATCCAATCTTGATAAACCTCAAAATATTCAGCAGCGGGTGTACCGGGCACCAATGTTTCTGGCAGCACCATGATACCATCATGACTAGTTCCCAAGCCTAATTCATCTTCGGCGCAGATCATACCATGACTCTCCACTCCGCGGATCTTGGCCACTTTCATGGTCAGCGGTTCGCCTTCTGTTGGATAAATCGTGGTACCTACTGTGGCTACAGCCACTTTTTGTCCGGCAGCCACATTGGCCGCACCACAGACAACCTGCAAAGGTTCGCCAGCACCAATATTTACAGTGGTGAGTTTGAGTTTATCTGCGTTGGGATGCTGCTCGCAAGTGAGTACTTCACCAATCACTACACCCTTGAGTCCACCTCGGATACTTTCGTAAGCTTCCATACTTTCCACCTCCAATCCAATGGATGTCAAGATGCGGGATAACCGCTCGGGCTCTATCTGTTCGGGCAAAAATTCACTTAACCAATGATAGCTGATCGTCATTTCGGTTGCGCTTAAATGGCGCCAAAGATAACCAAATGCCTCTGTTGAAATGCATGTAGCATCTTTCAAAAAGCAGGATTCAACAGTTTCCGCACCTGAAAAGGACATGTGCATTAATCTGTGCAGAAAAGCTGCATAAAAAGTGTAGCTTGTGGATAAGCGCCAGTTTCCCTGTTTATAAGCCTTAGCAAAAAATGTGCATTGCACTGTGAAGAGCTAGCTACTAAGTTTCCAGAACAAATGCCGCAGGTGAGTGGTCTGCCCATTATATTCGCATCCCTTTCGTCGTAATCTTGGCTTAACATTGGCGGAAGATTGTGCTAAACCCCTAAAGGCTGAAGAAGATGGACCTTACCGGACTCAATAAAGACAGAAAAACCAGAAGAAAAGCAGGCGTTGATCTTAGCACCATGGTGTATGGTAAAGTACCGCCTCAGGCAAAGGAATTAGAAGAAGCCGTGCTGGGTGCCATCATGTTGGAGAAAAGTGCTTTCGATACCGTTACAGAAATCCTGAAGCCGGAGTGTTTCTATGTTGAAGCCAATCAACTCATCTACCGCGCCATGCAGGGCTTGCAGCAAAAGAGCTTGCCGATCGATATTCTGACCGTTGTAGAGGAATTGAAAATGCGTGAGCAATTGGATATGGTAGGCGGCCCTTACTATGTTACCAAACTCACCAACTCGGTTGTATCTACTGCCAATATTGATGCACACGCACGTATTGTGTTGCAGAAATTCATTCAGCGCGAACTCATCCGCATCAGCGGCGAAATCATTGGTGATGCTTACGAAGACAGTACCGATGTTTTCGACTTGCTGGATGAGAGTGAGGGTAAGATGTTCAACATCACCAACAATTACCTGAAAAAGAACTTTGAAGACATCGGTAACGTTTTGGCCAAGACCATCAACCGTATTGATGAATTACGTACCAGGACGGAAGAAATCTCTGGTGTTACCAGTGGTTTTGCTTCCATGGATAAAGTGACGTATGGCTGGCAACGTACCGACTTAATCATTCTCGCTGCTCGTCCAGCCGTAGGTAAAACAGCTTTTGCACTGAACTTAGCACGTAACGCTGCATTAAATCCGATTAAGCCTACACCTGTAGGTTTCTTCTCTTTAGAAATGAGTGCTTCACAGTTGGTACAACGTATCTTAAGTGCGGAGAGCGAGATATTGATGGAAAAAATTTCACGTGGTAAACTGGAAGATTACGAATACCAGCAATTGCATACCAAGGGTATCAAACGTTTGGAACAAGCCCCACTCTATATTGATGATACCGCTGCTTTGAACATTTTTGAATTCCGTGCCAAAGCAAGACGATTGGTGAACAAACACAATGTAGGTTTGATCATCATCGACTACCTGCAGTTAATGAGTGGCTCTGGCGAACGCAATATGAACCGCGAACAGGAAATCAGTAATATCTCACGTTCACTGAAAGCATTGGCCAAGGAATTGAATATTCCCATCATTGCATTAAGCCAGTTGAGTCGTGCTGTAGAAACCAGAAAGGAAAGTAAGATGCCGCAGTTGAGTGACCTCCGTGAATCGGGCGCCATTGAACAGGATGCGGATATGGTGATGTTTATTTATCGCCCCGAATACTACGAGATCGGTACCAATGAAATGGGTGAAAGCACCAAGGGCGAAACCCACGTGCGTATCGCCAAGCACCGTAATGGTGGTTTGGAAACCATTAAGTTTAAAGCTAATCTGGCGATTCAGAAGTTTGACGAATGGGATGAAGGCCCGGGCAATCTTGGTCCCGGCAGCTGGAAACCTGTAGGCCCTTCAGCCTCACCCGGCACAGGCAATGAGGGCGGCAGATTCTTCATCCAAAGTAGTAAGATGAATGGCGGCGAATTTGATGATGGTATGGACAACGAAGTACCTCCCTTCTAATCGTACAAATAACAATACCTTTGAGCGCCCCAAATTGGGGCGTTTTTCATATGCGTACATTCATCTTCTTCTTTGGACTACTGTGTTTTGTGCAATCAAGCCATGCACAACAGTTCCCTTGCAATAACAAAAACCTGCCCATCATTTTCATCCATGGCTTTTTGGGTGGTGGTGATAATTGGACATCACTTTATCAGGATTTTTTAGCCAACGGTTATTGTCACCAACAATTAGAAGTATTCGATTGGAACTCTATTGGTGGCGATGCACAGAAAAATATACAACGCTTGGATAGCACAATTGATGCGGTAATGAAACGCAACAACAGTAGTAAAGTCCACTTGATTGCACACTCAGCAGGTGGTGGCTTGAGTTATCAATATTGCAGCGATAAAGAGCGCGCTAAAAAAGTGGCCAAGTATGTGCATATTGGTAGCAGCAAGCAAAAAAATACCATCAACAGAAGAATTGATATGTTGAATATTTATTCATCTGCAGATTTGATTGCCCGACAAGCGGGTGATATTGATGGTGCAATCAATATTGCGTTTACACATGCAGATCATTTTCAACTAGTCACTGATGGCAATACAGCGCGTGCAGTCATTCATTTTATTATGGATGAAAGCATTGAGCCGCAACAACTCAAACCAATTAAGACTTTACAATACCATGAGAATCTTCTCATCAGTGGTAAAGCTTGCACTTTTGGCGATAATCAACCATTGGAAAAAGCAAAGATTGAAATCTATGCCATCAATCACCTCACTGGTCAGCGCTTGAAGAAAAAAGCCGACACTGTTTTCGTGAGTGATGTGAACGGTCGCTGGGGACCATTCAAAGCCAAAGCATTCACCAGTTATGAAATGGTGTTAAAGCCTTCAGATACTACCATGCGTACTGTGTATTATTTCCGCGATATTTTTATTGCACAGAATCCACTTGTGTACTTGCGTGCTATTCCCAAGAGCGGCATGACGGCTTTTCTACTGGGTGGTGTGCCAAAGGATGAACAGCAAGCGGCAGTAGCAATTTTCTCTGCCAGCAGAGGTGTGATTGCGGGAAGGGATAGTGTAACCATAAACGGCACGTCATTATCGACCAACACATTTGCACCTGCCAAAAAGAATGCCATTGCATTTTTCTTATATGATGATGGTGATAAACAGTCTAGTGGTAATGGTTTACCTGCATTTGGCGCCACACCTTTTCTATCAGGTGTAGACATGTTCATCAACGCAAAAGAAACCAAGGTGAAAAAGAAAATAACACCACCTGCGTCAATAGCTTTATACTACAATACACGTAAGCTGGTGCTTCCTGCACGTAAGAGTAAGGAAGGTGTTCTGGTGGCCGTGTTTGAATGATGCGTAAATTTCCAGTATGGCAGCACCCTATTTTTATGAACCACAGATCAACAAGCGCCACACTAGTTTTGAACTGAGTGAGGAAAGCAGCAAACATGCTGTTCAGGTCTTGCGCATGGAAGTGGGTGAAACCATTCAGCTCACCAACGGACAAGGCGTTTTGTTTACTGCATCTATTTCGATAGCACACAAAAAGCATTGTCAGGTATCTATTCTTTCCGCAACGGAAATACCCGCACCCGTCAAACAACATCATATTGCTGTTTCTCCTTTGAAGAATAATAGTAGGATTGAATGGTTTCTGGAGAAAGCTACTGAGCTGGGCATACATCGCATAACACCACTCATTTGTCAGCGTACAGAGAAACAAGTGGTCAAGCAGGAAAGATGGCAACAGATTCTGATCGCAGCTATGCTGCAAAGTCAGCAAGTTTGGCTACCCATATTAGACACCCCTACCCGATTCACGGACTTTATACAAGCAAAACAGAAAGGCACCAAGCTGATTGCACATTGTTTACCCAACGAGAAGAAAGCACTTACCACATTTGCGGCTGCAAATGATTGCCTCATCCTAATTGGCCCAGAAGGCGATTTTTCGGAAGCAGAAATTGAAACAGCGCTAGCAGCTGGATTTCAACCGGTAAGTCTGGGCGATACCCGTTTGCGGACTGAGACCGCGGCCCTTACAGCAGCTGTGATTTTACAGCAAATCTGATGTATATTCAGCATCAGATTTGAGCTTATGCACGGCAAGAAAATTCTTTTGTTCCTTGGTATTATTTTTTTGGCTGCCTGTAGCTATTTGCAGGGCGACAAAAAAATAGAACGCGATACCAGTATCAACGAACGCACTTCTTTCAACAATATCTTTTTCGACAGCACCGCTATTGACAATTTTCTGAACAGAGAAACTAAGTTGAAAACCTATGCAGACCAGTTTCAAGATTTTTATCTCGCTAGAAACTATACTTATGCCTGGTTCGATAGTAGCGGACTTGCTGAACAAGCACATAATTTCATGAACCTGCTGAGCAATAGCATTGCACAGTTAAATGATAGTTCGCTCTACGATCCAACATTGTTCAAAGATTACGAACGCATGCTGGTTGATAGTGGTAAAAGCCTGACACCTGCACAGAAGCTGCAGACAGAACTACGTTTCACCGGTCAGTTTTTCCAGTATGCTGCCAAGACCTATAAAGGCAGTGATATTGATGTAGCTGAATTAGGCTGGTTTATTCCAAGAAAAAAAATTGATCTGACAGCATTGCTAGATTCTAGCCTACGCAACAAAGCCGTCGAACCTGAGCGCTTTGCACCACTCAATTCTCAATACAAAAAACTGCAACAAGCACTACAACAATTCGTACAATTACAAACCAATACAGACAGCACAGATACCATTCCGCATGTTTTACAGCCTATCAAAAAAGGGATGGAAGATGCACGCATCTTCGCCATCAAATCCAGATTAATTGTTTATGGTGATTTGGCTGCACATGATAGCTCCAATATATACAACGATAGTTGTGTGAACGCCGTAAAACGTTTTCAGCGCAGAACAGGATTGGCTGCTGATGGACAAATAGGTAACCGACTCATTGAAGAATTAAACACGCCAGTTGCTACACGTATTCAACAATTGCTTGTAAATATGGAACGCGCCAGATGGTTACCACCCGAGTCCGACTCCAACTATGTAGTCGTGAATATTCCTGAATACAAATTGCATGTGTACGATAGTGGCAAACTGCAATACGATATGAATGTAATTGTAGGATCTGCCACCAACAATACGGTTATATTCAATGGCAATTTGAAATACATCGTGTTCAGTCCCTACTGGAACATACCGTCTAGCATCGTACAGAAAGAAATTCTTCCAGCCAT
>DALYHN010000156.1:4860-5746 GCA_031970875.1 Chitinophagaceae bacterium | reverse complement strand
GCACGCTTATACTTAGTAGTGAAGATTTTACAAGATGCCATTCTCGAAAGCTTTGGCGTGCCTTTCTGGGTAACCACATTAATCATACTTGTGATGATTCTTGTCTACACTTATGAGGGCGGTGTAAAGACCATTGTTTGGACAGACACTTTGCAAACCACCTGTATGCTGGCTGGCCTTGTTATCTGTGTATTCTACATCTTGAATGTAATGGGCATAAGTTTCAGCGATAGCCTTGCTGCGATGGAAGGCAATAGCTACTCCAAAATCTTCTTCACTGATCCACAGAGTAAGAATTTCTTCCTCAAACAAATACTGGCCGGCGCTTTCATCACCATTACCATGACGGGCATGGATCAGGAAATGATGCAGAAGAATATCTCCGTAAAAACACTCAAAGATTCACAGAAGAATATCCTCACACTCGCATTCATTATGCTGGTGGTGATTTTACTGTTCTTATTCCTCGGTGGATTATTGCATTTATACGCGCATCAATTAAATGTAACGGCAACAGGCGATAAACTCTTCCCTACGGTGGCTTTACAACATATGCCGCCGATGGTATCTGTGATCTTTATCATCGCATTGATCTCCGCCCTCTTCCCAAGCGCTGATGGTGCTATTACTGCTTTAACCGCTTCTTTCTGTATCGATATCCTCGGCATGCAACGCAACACCGAGTGGAGTGATGCAGAGAAAAAGAAAATTCGTCAACGCGTACACCTCAGCTTTGCTGCCATCTTTTTGTTATTCGTGATGGTATTCAAATGGTTGAATGATCCCAGCATGATTGGTGTGATCTTGAAAGTAGCAGGTTATACTTACGGACCATTACTCGGCCTCTTCACATTTGGCATCTTAACCAAGAGAGCAGTACAAGACA
>DALYHN010000156.1:0-4850 GCA_031970875.1 Chitinophagaceae bacterium | reverse complement strand
GGTTCCATTCATCTGTATAGCTGCGCCCATCATCTGCTTCTTCATTGATAAATACCAGAAGAGTTTATTCGGCGGATTTGAAATTGGCCTGGAATTACTCATCATCAATGGCTTCCTCACATTTATAGGTTTGATGGCTGTTTCACATAAAAAAGCCATTGCCTGATGGAACTGGTGAACCTCTTGGCAGAAGCCTATGCGGATAGCCATACTTCACCCGATGAAGGCCTATTACAGGAGATCGCAGATCAAACAAATGCTAGCCATCCGCATGCCCATATGCTAAGCGGACATGTACAAGGTCGACTGCTCAGTTTCTTAAGCCGACTCCTCCAACCTCGCAATATTTTGGAAATTGGCACATTTACCGGCTATAGTGCTTTATGCCTTGCCGAGGGATTACACCCTGATGGTCAGCTACATACGATAGAAATCAGGGAGCCAGACGCCCAACAAGCTCAGGAAAATTTTCACAAAAGCAATGCCGGGAAGCAGGTAACTTTGCACACCGGAAATGCACTGGAAATAATACCTGCATTGCCTTTCAGCTGGGACCTGGTTTTTATTGACGCGGATAAAACTGCATATATCGACTATTACGAAATGGTGGTTCCCAGATTGAGCGAAAAAGGCATGATCATCGCAGACAATGTTTTATTCCATGGTCAGGTGCTGGAACCGGAGATCAAAGGAAAAAATGCCAAAGCCATTCATGCATTCAATGCACATGTGGCGGCGGATAACAGAACAGAACAGGTCTTGCTTACTGTACGCGATGGCCTGATGCTGATCAAAAAGAAATGACATGAAGCGTTTGTTACTCATAGGATTTGTTTTACTTACTACTACACTGATGGCACAAATGCCCAATCCAAAAGTGCAGCAATACATTGCTGCGTATAAGGATTTGGCCATGGCCGAAATGCAACGCACGGGTATTCCTGCATCCATCAAATTAGCACAGGGCATTCTGGAATCTCAAGCAGGCGAAAGTCCACTTTCGAAACGTTCCAATAACCATTTCGGCATTAAGTGTAAAACGGAGTGGACTGGCGCGCGCACTTATCATGATGATGATGCACGTGGCGAATGCTTTCGTGTATACAACACTGTTGAAGAATCCTACAAAGACCATTCAGAATTTTTGAAGACAAGACCACATTATTCTTTTTTGTTTCGATTGGACCCTGCGGATTATAAAGCATGGGCCAATGGTTTGAAGAAAGCAGGTTATGCTACCAGCAAAACCTATCCACAGCAACTCATTAAAACCATTGAAGAAAATAACCTGCAACAATTCTCTGAATTGGTTATCGCGAAAAACAATGGCAAACAAGACTTAGCTAAAACAGTAGAACCAGCAATCGTCAATAATCAACCGCCTGTTACGCAGTCGGGACCAAATCAAGTAGTCACAATACAAGAAGAACCCAAACAAAGCGGCAAAACAACAGTGGTGGTAGAAGATGTTGATGACGATACCGATGCATTGGCAGAAACTGTAGTAAGCGGTATTATTGCAAAGCCTAAACAAGCTACACAAAAAGCCAAGCCCTACCCTGATGGCATTTTCAGCATCAATGGCAGCAAAGTTTTTTATGCGAATGCCGGTACTTCTTTATTAGCCATAGCTGATCAGTATGATTTGTCGATGAGCAAACTGCTTGAATACAACGACCTCGATGGTGTAGATGTATTGGCAAAAGACCAGCTGATTTATATTGAGAAGAAAGCCAGAAAAAGTGAAAAGGACTTTCATATTGTTGAAGGCGATGAAACCTGGTACGAGATTAGTCAGAAAGAAGGCATTGCTTTAAAGAGCTTATTAGAATTGAATAACCTGAAGAAAGAAGTCCCCTTGGCCAAAGGAGAAAAAATTCACCTGAAACCAAAGACTTCTGTTGTAGCAAAAACACCAGCCAACCGTCTCTGATCACTTACAATCATTCATTCACTCAATCATTCTATCATTCTATCATCCTATCATTCTATCATCCAATCATTCACTCATTCTATCATCCACTCATCCATTCATTGATCTCCCATGAAAATTCAACTCCACGATAAAACCTTTCAACCCTATATCACTGAGCAAGAGATTCAGGAAAAGGTAAAAGCATTGGCTGCGCAATTAGATCAGGAATATGCAGGCAAGAAGCCTTTGTTCATTGCGATTCTGAATGGCTCCTTCATGTTTGCAGCTGATCTCTTTAAATACTTAAGCATTGAAGCTGAAATCTGCTTTATCAAATTGGCTTCTTACAAAGGCACAAAATCCAGCGGACACGTGATTACCGCCATCGGTTTGGATACAGATGTTACCGGCCGCGATGTGATCATTCTGGAAGACATTATCGATACGGGTAAAACTATGAGTGAGTTCTTACCGCAATTGCAAAACCAACAGCCGAAATCAATTAAGATTGCTGTTCTCTTACACAAGCCTGAAGCAACTGTCTACCCCGTTCCGGTTGATTACTGCTGCTTCACCATCCCCAACAGATTTGTATTGGGTTATGGATTGGATTACGATGGCTATGGCCGAAACATCAAAGAGATTTATCAATTAGAAGGATAAAACAAAACCCCGCAGTTGCGGGGTTTTTGATTAACTGAAAGCTTCTCTGACTCTTTCAAAAAAGCCTTTATCATTTTTATCTGGTCTGGGTTTGAAATTGGGACTATTCGCCAGTTTCTCCAGCATGGTTTTTTCTTCGCTGCTGAGCTCTTGTGGCGTCCACACATTCACATAGATCAACTGATCACCCTTGCTATAGCCTTGTACTTCAGGGAAACCCTTGCCTTTTAAACGGAAGATCTTTCCACTCTGCGTACCTGCAGGTATTTTGATTTTTGCCCTGCCATCAATCGTAGGCACTTCCACATTGGTACCAAATGCTGCTTCAGGAAAAGAGATATGTAAATCAAACGCCACATTCAATCCATCACGCTTGAGCTCTGCATGTGGTTCTTCTTCAATCTGAATCAGTAAATCACCTGCCATACCACCACGCTCGCCTGCATTACCTTTTCCACCCATGCTTAGCTGCATACCTTCTTGCACACCTGCAGGGATATCGATCGTAATCGTCTCTTCTCCATAAACCCTTCCCTCACCTTTACAAGCACCACACTTAGCGGTAACAGTAGTTCCTTCTCCATTACAAGTTGGACAAGTCGTTACTGTTTGCATTTGTCCGAGGAAAGTATTGGTTACTTTTCTTACTTGTCCGTTACCACCACAAGTACCACAGGTTTGTACACTGTTTTTATCTTTTGCACCACTGCCGCTACAAGTGCCACACACCACATGCTTCTTCACTTTCACATTTTTGGTAACACCTTTGGCAATCTCTTCAAAATTCAGTTTGAGTTTGATGCGCAGGTTACTACCTCTTGCACCGCGTGCGCGTGATGCACCACCGCCACCTCTTCTTCCGCCGCCACCGCCGCCGAAGAAAGAGCCGAATAAATCATCACCAAAAATATCTCCAAACTGACTGAAGATATCTTCCATATTGCTGTTGTGGAAACCACCACCGCCTGTGCCCGGACCAAATGCCGCATGACCATAGCGATCGTATTTCGCACGCTTATCTGCATCACTCAATACTTCGTAAGCTTCTGCCGCTTCTTTGAATTTCTCTTCTGCAGCTTTATCACCCGGATTTCTATCCGGATGATATTGCATCGCCACTTTACGGTAAGACTTCTTGATCTCTTCTGCCGTAGCCGACTTGCTTACGCCCAGTATTTCGTAATAATCTCTTTTACTCATAACAAAGCCTTACGGCCAATTGATACTTGATTGTTATTTACCTACCACCACTTTGGCAAAACGAATGATCTTATCATTCAGGTAATAGCCCTTCTCTAATTCATCCACTACTTTGCCGGCCAGATCAGGTGTCGGTGCAGGAATCTCCGTAATGGCTTCGTGCATGTCTGCATCAAAATCAGTCCCCTTGGTTTCCATCACTTTCAAACCTTTTGACTGCAAATTGCTGCGCAGCTTATTGAATACGAGTTGCACACCGGTCTTCACCTGTTCTGCATCTGCATTGGCTTGCAATTGCTTTTCCGCACGATCGCAATCATCCAAGACTTCCAGCATGGAAGCAATCACTTCCTTGCCGGCTGTTTGGATCAACTCTAAACGCTCCTTCGCTGTTCTGCGGCGGAAATTATCGAACTCAGCCATCAGGCGCAGGTATTTATCCTTCTGCTCCTGCAATTCCTGACGCAATTGATCCAGTTCATTTTCCTCTGCCACAGGTTCATTCAAATGGTTAGTTCCGGCTGCATTTTCGTCAGCATTGATACCCAACTCAGGCTGTTCTGCCGTTTCAGCACCAGTTTGTCCGTTCTCTTGGTGTAATTCTTTCTCTTCCATGGACTTATTATTAGTTCTTCTCAATGGGCAAATTTGCTGCCAGCGCAAAGAAAAGGGAAAAATTGGCAGGTAGTATAGCTGAGACGGCATGCCCCTTGACCGATTCGGCTATCTTTGCCGGATGACCAAAGTGTATTTGCGCAGAAAGATTGCTCCCAGAATCGCCAACGGACACCCCTGGATTTTTGGCAACGAAGTAGACCGCATCAGCGGTGAAGTAAAACCCGGCGATATTGTAGATGTGTATTATGGCGATGAGAAGTATTGCGGCCGGGGCTATATCAACCCCAAATCGCAGATCATGGTGCGCCTGCTTACTCGCAAACAGGAAACCATCGATGAGCAATTTTTCCATAACCGCATTGCACGTGCCTGGCAGTACCGCAAGAACTTAGGCTATACAGAAAACTGCCGACTCATTTTCGGCGAAGCCGATGAAATGCCCGCACTCATCATC
>DALYHN010000155.1:0-5783 GCA_031970875.1 Chitinophagaceae bacterium | reverse complement strand
AATAAGCGTCCTTGTAAATCGTGTGTACAAATGAGCGCCTGACTAAAACGGAAAAGGTCTTTAAATCTTTTTTCACTGATGGTTACCTGTTCTTCAATTTGCTTTCGTTGGGTAATATCCAAGCCGTAGCCAATCACCAAAATAACTTCTCCCTTCTCGTTGAGTACTGGGAACATATTACGCAGGTGGTGTTGTACGCTTCCATCAGCTAATGTGAGCGTTTCTTCCCATGAGTTCAGGGTTTTTGATTCTACAACAGCATTAAATTGCGTTCTTCTTGCTACGGCAATAGACATTGGTTTATTGCGCAGCTTACAGTAATCTTCATCCTTCTTACCAATCATCCATTTTCTTAATTCAGGATCTTTGATGGCAATAGGATTTAAGTAGAGATAGGTATGTTCTGCATCGAACACAGCAATGTCTGCAGGAATATTGTCCATGATTTGCTCATAGAATCTTTGTTGTTCCTGTAGTCTTTGTCTGTATCCAAATGCGTCTGTTACATCGCGATAGTTCCAGAGATGGCCATGATACTGATCTTCAATAAAGATGGGTATATAATCTCTTTCCAACACACGGCCATCCGCCATTTGCATGATTTCGTTCAGTACGGGTTGCTGCTCTTTCAAGATCAGTTCTACACCGCGCACAAATTCATCGGGGTTGGTAAAAAAGTGTTTGCTCTGTTCTGCAGATTGAGAACAATCGGCTCCAATCAGCATTTCGGGTGCTACGGGTACTTTAAACATGTTGCAGAAGTTTTGGTTGGCCAAAACAATTCTGCGTTGATCATCTTCTACCATGATGGCACTATTCATATTGCCAATCAGGGTAGTGAGTCTTTTACTGGTTCTGGATAGCTCAGTTTCAATTTCTTTTTGGGCTGTGATATCGGTGTGAATACCGATCATTTTCTTGGGCTTACCATCTGCGTCTTTTTCAATCACCATGCCCCGGTCTAATATCCAGATATAGCTACCATCTTTTTTCCGCATCCGATAGGTTCGGTTATGCATGTTGCGCTCACCGAATGCATATTCCTGCTCCATTTGATCAATGAACAAAAGATCATCTCGATGAATATGCGCTTTCCATGAATGCTCTTCATCTGTAAATTCATCGGGTGCATACCCAAGCATGCGTTTGTATTGGTCTGAGTAGAATGGCTTTCTTTCAATAAAATCAAACTCCCAAATGCCATCACCGGCACCTTCTAAAGCAAACTTCCAGCGCAGCTCACTATTCTTCAATCTTGCTTCAGCTTCTTTCTCCTCTGTAATATCTTCTTCAACAGCGAAATAGCCGGTCAGCTGTTGTTGTTTGTCAAATAGAGGTTGTCCATTAATCCTTACCCAGTAAGGCTTGCCTAATCTATTATAATTGAGGATCTCGCAAACAAAGGGTAATCGCTTCTTAAGTTGTTCTGATAAATATTGTACTGTTTCTGGATTCGTATCTCTGCCTTGCAGAAACTGTCCGGGTCTTTTACCTTTTACTTCTGCAAGGGTGTAGCCCGTTATCTTGGTAAAGCCTTTGTTTACCCAGTCTATTTTGCCATCCTTATCTGCAATAATTACCGCGTTCACTGTTTCTTCTGCTACAAGCGAAAGCCGCTTCAAGTCGTTACGTTGTTGCTGAATGGTATGCAACAGCTCTTTCACTTCTTCATTAACAATTTCCTGCGTCTTTAGTACATGCAGTAGGTCTATCAATGGATCATGATAAGCAAAATCGTGTATGCTCAGTGATTTGCTTTTGATCAATTCCATTGATTCAAACCAAGGAGAGCCTAAAAACAATAATTGCTTGGTCTCTTCAATAAATTCAAACTGTCCGCGTAAGGCAATGGGTTTTTCTTCTATTGTTTCAATGACAATGAGCTTATTCACTTCCGCTTTCAGCGTTTCAAAACTATTGGTTGCTAATGCTGGTCGCTTTACCTGAAATCGCTCAAAAAAATTAGCACCGTGTTCAAGTGAATATGTTTTTACAAGGCTTTTTCCGGCAGCAACAATTGCTAGCTTTTCTCCAATCAAAATATGAAATGGGAAAAGCCGATTAAATTGTTCACTATTAAAGCCAATATACATCACCAACTCACTTTAAATGTTTCGTGATCTGCACCCTGGTCTCTACTGCTGATGAGTTCAACTGTTACTGCTGTCTGATACATTTTACCAAGACCATGCAATAGCCCTGCTACAAAATCCTGTAAGCCTAGTCTTTTAGAAAAGTAGTGTACATGAATACTGCGCTCTTCTACATGGCTTACTTTAAACTCTGGTGGAGTAAGCTTCGGATAAATCAACATAACTCTATTATGGAAAACGGGCAGATTCACTAAAAACTCTTTTAAGTTGTGGCCGCCTGCTTCCATCAAACCGCCATATTTTTCCTTTCCTGTTTTCAGTACCCAGTATTCTCCAAATGCCATTAAGACTTCTCTTAACGCTAAACCAGTTTCTTCTGCAACAGCACCTGCCAGTTGATAGGTGATGGCATCGTCATAGGGTTCATTGCTGATGAAGAATTCTACATCAACACCGCTGCGCTGTTTAACGCGTTCCCATTTTTCTTCACCGAAGTTTTCCTTTACGAGTTCTTCGATGGCTTTGTTAACAATGCCGTACATATCAGGATGTATTATTTCTTTAAAATGATTTCCCCAGCTTGTACCATGCGGTACAAAGTGGATTTGCCAATATCTAGTTTTTTCGCCACAAGCAGTATATCATAATCGTATTTCTCCAAGTAATGCTGAATTATTTTTCTTTCGTAATCACGCAGTGTCATTTCTTCCTGTAATAAATCTGCTTCCTTGTTGCTATTGAAGAGGGTGAGATTATCTGCTTCAATAGTATTACCATCTGCCATCACAGCAGCTAACTCAACAATTGATTTTAATTCGCGCACATTGCCAGGAAAACTATAGCTACGCAGTTTCTCCATGGCTCCAGCGCTGCAGGGCTTTTCAGGTAACTGATTGTCTTTGCAGAACTGCTGCAGAAAATGTTTCGCTAATATGAATATATCGTTGCCCCTTTCTCTTAAAGGTGGAATGCTGATAGGTAAACCCAATAATCGATAATACAAGTCTTCGCGAAAGCGTTTGGCTTTTACTTCTTCTGCCAGATTGCGGTGTGTGGCTACAATAATACGTACATCAATAGGCACAACAGTATTGCTGCCGATTCTGGTAATTTCTCTTTCCTGTAATACGCGCAATAGTTTCGCTTGAAGGGTGAGATCCATTTCTCCGATCTCGTCTAAAAATAAAGTACCCTTATGTGCTTCTTCAAATTTACCGAGGCGCTTACCTGTTGCACCAGTGAATGCACCCTTTTCGTGTCCGAATAATTCGCTTTCCAGTAAGTCCCTAGGTATAGCAGCTACATTCAATGCTACAAAAGGTGCTTGCTGTCGCGATGAATTGTGGTGTATGGCTTTGGCCACCATTTCTTTACCTGTACCTGTTTCGCCGGTAATAGAAACGGTGATATTGGTTTGCGCAGCTTTTTCAATCAGTTGAAATACTTTTTGCATAGCCTCACTCTGACCGATAATCATTTTATTGATATCGTACTTGTTCTTGAGCTGGCTTTTCAGTTCGCTTACTTCTGTTTTAAGCGACTTGATCTCCTGTAATCTGATAATGACATTCCAAAGAATATCCTTGGTGTCTTCATTCTTAACGATATAATCAGCAGCGCCTGCTTGTAATAGGCTTACTGCAGTACCTACATCTTCTTGGCCTGACACCACCAATACATCTGTATCAGGATAATCCCGCTTGATTTTTTTCAGTACTTCTTCACCCGTGTACTTAGGCAAAGAATAATCGAGTGTAACCACATCCGGTTTATGATGGAGCTGCGCGAAGAATGTTTGCTCATCGTTGAATACGGTTACTTCATAATCGGGGTTGAGGGACAAATAATGATGCAGCATGGTGGCATACCAAGGATCATCGTCCAGAATATAGATGCGTAAGAGCTTTTTCAAGTTGTTCCATTAAGAAGTGAACGGGAAAAAATCCAAGAATTAGAATAAAGTTCCCAAATAGGGAATAGACGAGCAATTAAATTTTCATAACAAATTGATTTTCAATATTCAAATTTTTGGCATCATTATGTATAATAGTTGGCATATCCTAAAATCCATTATCCTGTTCGGAATCCAATACCTATGAATCAACCGGATATCCAATAGGAGCAAACCATCATATTCTTTGCTCAAACTCAATACCAGCAACCCCCGGCTGGGTTGGTTTACCTGATTCCAAATAACAGCACCCATGCATCAACATGGGTGTTTTGTTTTTTGGCATTTTGCTGTACTTTCCTGTTTCATCTCTTGTACATGAAAAAACTCTTACTGCCAGCCATGCTGGTCCTTGTATTGCAGCCCTTAACCGCGCAGAAAAAATCAACCAACAAAGCTTCCGCACCCATTATTGCCAAAGAGGCACAGCCGGTGTGGGATAGTCTTTTCAAAGCGGCCCGCTTCCGCAATATTGGTCCGTTTAGGGGTGGACGCTCTGTTACAGCAACAGGTGTGCCCAATCAACCCTTGGTCTATTACATGGGCACTACTGGTGGTGGCGTCTGGAAAACCATTGATGCCGGACAAACATGGAATAATATCTCAGATGGTTACTTTAAAACCGGTTCTGTAGGTGCGGTAGCCGTTGCACCCAACGATGCCAATGTGGTATATGTGGGCATGGGAGAACATGCGCCGCGTGGCGTGATGACGAGTTATGGTGATGGTGTTTATAAATCAACCGATGCTGGTAAAACCTGGACGCACTTGGGTCTGGCACTCACACGCCATATTTCATGGATACGTATTCATCCGCAAAATCCGGATATTGTTTATGTAGCTGCACAGGGTGCATTGCATGGTCCAAATGAAGAGCGTGGTATTTATAAATCTGTTGATGGTGGCAAGAATTGGAAAAAGGTATTGTATGTAGATAATAATACTGGCTGTGCCGATCTTGATTTGGATGCGAATAATCCACGCATACTCTATGCAGCGATGTGGGATCATCGCCGACTTCCATGGGAAGTACGCAGTGGTGGAAAGGGTAGTGGTTTGTACAAGAGTACTGATGGCGGTGATACTTGGGTGAAGATGCAGAAAGGGTTACCTACAGAAATGGGTAAGATGAGTATTAGTGTATCGCGTGCCAATAGTGAAACAGTTTACGCATTGATTGAAAGTGATACGGAGAAGGAAACGGGTGGTTTATTTGTGAGTCACGATGCAGGCAAGAGTTGGGATAGGGTGAGTGATGATCATCGTCTTACACAAAGAGCTTGGTATTATATTGAAGTGTTTGCAGACCCACAGGAAGAACAAACAGTGTACGTGTTGAATTCGCCTGGGCTCAAATCAACGGATGGTGGTAAAACTTGGAACTATCTCAGTGGTACACATGGCGATTATCACCAGCTGTGGATCAATCCAAACAATAACAAGAACATGATCATCGCCAATGATGGTGGCGCAGCAGTTACATTCAATGGTGGTAAAGTGTGGAGCACACAAGACAATCAGCCTACAGCGCAGTTTTATAGAGTAAATGCAGACAATTTGTTTCCATACAATATTTATGGCGGACAGCAAGACAATAGCTCAGTAAAAATTCAATCACGCAATCCGGGTGGCTGGTCAATCACCGAACGCAACTGGACTTATTCAGCGGGTGGCGAAAGCGCCTTTCTTGCTTTCAATCCCGATGATCCAAAATATGTAGTGGGCGGTAGTTATCAGGG
>DALYHN010000154.1:0-5798 GCA_031970875.1 Chitinophagaceae bacterium | reverse complement strand
CAAGAATGGGGTTTTCATGAAACAGATGATCTGTAAATTGCTGTTATGAAGAAACTGCTGCTTATTTTTTGCATAGCTATATTCAGTCAGGCTGCGGAAGCACAAACCATCCGAAAGGTGAAGATTTATGATGTGTTGAAAATGATGGATACGGCTACTACGCCCTTGGTGGTGAATTTCTGGGCCAGCTGGTGTAAGCCTTGCATACAAGAGATTCCTTGGTTTGAAAAATCCGTTGCTGCTTTAAAGGATAAAAAAGTAAAATTGGTATTAGTGAGTTTGGATTTTCCCGAAGACTATCCAAAAGCCATTCAGGAATTTGCTAAGAAGAATGGCTATCAATCAAAAATTGTTTGGCTGGACGAGACTGATGCCGATTATTTCTGTCCCAAAATAGATATTAGCTGGCAGGGTGCAATACCTGCTACAGTGTTGGTGAACAACAAAAAAAAGTTCCGCAAATTTTACGGACAGCAATTAACAGAAGAGAAACTCAAGCTTGCTTTACAGGAAATGTTGGAATAAGCTGCTTACTCTTTCCGCCACTTTTCAAAATCAGGAAACCAAGAACTATTCCAGAATTGATATCGAGGAATAATGTTTGTTTTCAAACGGTTCAGAAAATCAGTGTAGTTCTTCTGACTTTTCTGCGACCATAGTGTTTCACTCACCGCAGTCATTCTTGGAAAGATCATGTAATCTACTTTGGTGGGATAGCCCATGTATTCAGTCCACACATTGGCCTGTCCGCCCATTATTTTATCTGATAAGCCTTTCTTGTTTACAGCTGCTGGCACCGGTTCATACACATACACAGCTTCCAATGGATTATATCCATGAATAGCCAGACTGTCTTTAGGATCATCTTTGGATTGATAATGGTCAAAATAGTAAGGCTTACCAGGGGTCATGATGATAGGATAACCTTTCTCTGCAGCTTCTACAGCTTTGGCATCATTGCCCCAGTTCATCACGATCGTAGAAGTATCTAATTTACCTTCCATGATTTCGTGCCAGCCAATTACTTTCTTACCATTTTCTGCGAGGTATTGGCTCACTTGTTTGATGAAATAAGTTTGTAAACCAAATTCATCTTTCAGGTTATTGTCTTTGATGAAAGCCTGTGCTTCAGCGCTTTGCTTCCACCATAGTTTGCTGCATTCATCTCCACCTACATGTATATAAGGTGAGGGAAACATATCTGCCAGTTCATGAAAGACTGCACGCAGAAAGGCAAATGTTTTTGGATTGGGCGATAAGACATTATTCTGTCTGTTATACATACCCCAAGTGGCAGCTACGCCCCATTTGTTATTTGGCTCTGTACTGAATTCAGGATAAGCGGTGATGGTTGCCCTGCTATGACCGGGTATATCAATTTCCGGAATGATATTGATGCCGCGCACATTGGCATAGGCGATTACCTCTTTGATTTCCTTTTTAGTATAGTAGCCACCGTAGCGCACACGCTCATATTTGGCTGGTGTGTCTTTAAAATGGCCTATCAGTGTAGAATCACGCCAAGAACCGATGCTATTGAGTTTAGGATAGGAATACATTTCAATACGCCAACCTTGGTCGTCAGTTAAATGCCAGTGAAATGTGTTGAACTTATGAAAAGTGAGATAGTCGATGTATTTCTTGATATAGTCTACCGGAAAGAAATGGCGCACTACATCTAAGTGCATGCCTCTGTAAGCGAATCGTGGATAATCAGTGATACTTACTGCAGGAATGGATATTGTTTTGCTTGTTTGTAAGGGGAGTAGTTGCAAGAAACTTTGTATGCTATTGACGATACCCCGAATATCAGCAGCGCTTAGTGTTACTTTATCATTGGCTGCTTCCAGTTGATAAGCTTCTGCTTGCTTGCCTGCTGCTCCTTTCACCAAATGGATTTGTGTTGCAGCCTTGCTTTTGGCTGTGATCTTTAAGGAAAGTCCAGTTTGCTGTTGAATGGCTGCTTGTAGGTATGTTGCTTGTGCTGCAAAGAATGGGTCTGCACTAATGGTGGTTTGGTGATTGAGTACAACAGCATTACCATTTAGAGATTGTATGGATACCGGGATAGGTGTAATCATCGGTGTTTGTGCTTGTGTAATTACAGCGCAAATCATCCATAAACCTAGAAGCCTCTTTCGCATAAAATAGATTGAGTGATAAAGATACGTGCTGAAGCAGGCCAGCCATGAAAAAACCACGCCGAAGCGTGGTTGGAGTAATTAATTTCTTTTGATGCTGCACCCAACAGATCGGCTTTCTTTGATGGAAACAGATTTACCGGCCACCAATTCCGCAATCGCTTCTTTGGCATGCACTCTTTTCACGTTATTGATATCAGCCGGTGAATCATCGATAGCACCTTTGTACACCAGTTTGCCTTGCGCATCCAGTAAGAATAGCTCAGGTGTGCGTGTTGCACCATAAGCATCGGCCTGCTGGTGATTGGCATCTATAACATAAGGAAAATCATAGCCCTCTTTTTTGGCATATTGTTGCATGGCAGAAAATGAATCGTCACCACCACGTAGTGCTTCATTGCTGTTCAGCAGAATGATACCAATATTATTGACTTTGGCAAATGCAGCAATCTCCTTTGTTCTGCTTTGGTTCTTGATTACATAGGGACAGGTATTACAACTGAACATCACCAATACACCGTTTTGTTTCATCGCATCTTTTACAGAGATCATTTTACCAGAAACATCCTTCATCGCTTGATCCAGTAAAGGTGCGTTGCTGCCAACAGCAATAGAGGTTTGTGCTTGTGCAAGCAGTAGTCCTGTTGTCAATAAGCAAGTGAGGAATAGTCTTTTCATTGTTTGCAGTTTAGAAAAGTCAATTTCGGGAAAACCACTTTTACCGCCAAACCGCTCCTCGCTTTTTAAGGATTTGTTGCCGGTTGATTTTCCTGTGCTTTTCTATCCTGTACCTGCTGTTTGAGATAGGTAAGGCTAACATTTAGTTCAAAGCCAATGAGTAAGATAAGTGAGTTGAAATAGATCAAGAGCATCACAATCAGCACTGTTCCGATAGAGCCATAGACTTTGTTATAGCTGGCAAAATTATTCACCCAGAAAGAGAAGATAATGGTGGTGGCGAGAATCAGAAAAGTGGATAGGATAGCACCCGGCGATACCAAGGGCCATTTCTTGTGTACAGATGGTCCATAGCGGTAAATCAATGCAATGCCATAAAACAAGAATGCTAGAATTACGGTATAGCGAACGCCATTCCACCAAGGGATGCGCGCCCTTCTGCGCATGTGAAAGATATTCTTGAGAATGCCTGCTAATTCTTCTTGACCAATCAGCATCAGCACACTAGCAATTAATAAAAGAATGAGTAGGGTGGTTAATCTTAATGCGCGTAAACGTTGATGCAGAAAATAACCTTTGGTTTCTTGTATCGATCTATCGAATGTGCGTACAATACCAATCATGGCATTGGATGCGTAAAACAAAGTGATTAAAAAGACAAACGATAATAAGCCATTGCGTGGTTTGAAGAAATCATCAATAAAACCAATGATGAGTTGTGATGTGGCCTTATTGGGTGTAAGGTCTTTGATGAGCTTTAACAACTGTGCTTTGAATTCTGCAGCAACAGGTAGATAGGGCACCAAGGTGAAGATAAAGATCATCGCAGCGGGAATGGCCATGATGAAATTGAAAGAGATGGCTGCTGCGCGTTCATTCAAACCTACGCGGTTGATCTGCTTGAAAAAGAAAATCACCACATCATAGAAAGGCAGTCCCTGAAAACCTGGCAATACCAATTTCTTACTCTTCCGAATGAGAAAAGCAATAGGCGGCCAGGTGATGATGATGCGTTCTAGCTTGGTCACTTTGCAGCAGATTGGGCTTTTGCTTTGGCAATCCGATTCAACTCCTGTTGGTATTCATCTGCAAATTTCAGGTGCTGTTCGTAAGTGGCGGCGAAATTGTGGTAGCCACTGAAATCAGCTTTCGCACAGCAAAAGAGATAATCTGTTTTTGGTGCATTCAATGTGGCATCAATGGTTACAATGGATGGTGTACAGATGGGGCCGGGCGGTAAGCCGATATTGCGGTAAGTGTTGTAAGGCGATTGTACATTCAGGTGTTTTTCCAGAATGCGCTTGATCGAAAAATCATTCAATGCAAACTTGATGGTAGGGTCGGCACCCATTTCCATGCCAATGCGCAGGCGGTTGAGGTAAACACTGGCAATATTGCCCTTTTCATCATCGCGAATGGTTTCTTCTTCTACGATAGATGCAAGTGTATATACTTGTTCGGGCGTATAACCTAGTTTGGCTGCTTTCTCTTTACGGTTATCGTTGTTCCAGAATGCATCTTTCTCTGCTGCTAGTTTCTTAAATATATTATGCAGTGGGGTATTCCAATAAAAACTATAAGTGTTGGGTATAACCAAAGTCATAGCGGTATTGGTATCTACGCCAAATGCTTTCAATGAATCATTGCTTTGTAGAAACTGCATCACGGTGGTAGAATCAACTTTGAAGTTTTTACCAATCAATCTCGCCAGATCCATTTTGGTGCGCAGCTTGGTTACAATCAGTTTGGTTTCTGCTTGTCTGTTATTACGCAACTGACGAATGATGCTCAGGATGTTTTGTCCCTGTTTCAATTCAAACTTACCGGGCTTGAGGTGGCTATCAACACTAAGGATGCCACCCATCAGGTTTAGTGCCCAACGATAGCGCACTAGTCCCTCCATTTTCGCTGTAGCTCCCTTGGTATTATTCTCGCCTTCTTCCAAAATGAAATAGGCTTTAGGTCCATCGAAAGTGGTAGCAGGTAAGAAGAGTGTGGCTAATAAGACTGCAGCACTCAAGCCAATAAGCAACAGGACTTTTTTCATAAGATCAAAATAAAACAAAAACCCCGTCTTGCGGACGGGGCTTCCAGATTCTTTTATTGTGAGTTATTTTTTCGCGCTATCTGCTGGTGTAGCCGGTGTTGTCATCGGTACAGTGTTCGCTGGAGCAGCGGCAGGAGCGTTGGTGTTTACTTTTTCCAGCAGATTGTCTTCTGTAGATACAGTAGCTGTGCCTTTCAGCAATACGCTGCTAAACAGGGCCAACAGGGCGATGATACCAGCGAAGAGCCAAGTGCCTTTTTCCAATACATCTGTTGTTTGCTTCACACCCATGAACTGGTTGCTGATGCCACCTACATTACCTGCCAGTCCGCCACCTTTAGGGTTTTGAACCAGAATCACAAATCCGAGTGCAGCTGCAGCTACTACTGTCAATATCAAAAAGAGAATCGCCATTGTTAAATGCCTTTAAGTTGTTGAATTTTGGCCGCAAAGTAAGCGGATTTCTCAGGATATAAAAAACTAAGTTTTATATAGATCTGGATGGCTTTTTCAGGTTGTCCTTGCTTTTCCAGCACTTCAGCCATGGCTTCGGTGAGCACTTCCTTGGCTTCATTCGAGTGCTGGGCAATGGTTTGTACCTTGGTTTCCTGTGCCGGATCTGTGCCAAGGTCTGTTGGGCTCGGACTCACTTTACGCATGTATTTCAGCCAATCGGTGAATTTTCTGAGCTGTACAGTGAGTTTATCCTGCGGAATCTTGGTGAGATCTATTTTAATGCCCTGTGAAGCGAAATAGTCAACCGTATGGAAGGGTTCTGTGCTGATGGGCAGCTGATCTTCCTCGGTTATTGGTTTATTGAATTCTGCTACCTGACCAGCCAGAATGGATTTGATCTTTTCCTTCGCCGATTCTTCTGCTTCTACTGTTAAAGCAGCAGGGAAGGGAATTTCTTCCTTAAAGCTGTTTTCGGT
>DALYHN010000153.1:0-5834 GCA_031970875.1 Chitinophagaceae bacterium | reverse complement strand
TTATTTACTTTTTTACCTGCAGCACCAGTTTGGATGGTTACCAGTGTACCGCCGAGAATATTCTTGGCGATATTGCTTACGTCTTCCAGACTTTTGGCAACAGCTACACCGCGTTGTTCGGTGCCAACAATTTTGCCCTTACCGCGTCCACCCGCATGGATCTGTGCTTTTACTACAGCAAAATTGTTGTTTGTCTGCGTCTTAATTTGTCTGTAAGCTTCTTCCGCAGCCATTACCGTATCTACAGCAATGCCTTCCTGTACCGGAACATTGAATTTCTTCAGGAGCTCTTTGGCCTGGTATTCGTGCAGGTTCATAGGTAGTCAAAAATTTTCGCGAAGATAGGTGAATTCAACTTTGGGCTTTGGTTCATTTTCAACTGCTAGGAATGTTAAAATTTTCGGTTTTGGAAAACAAATTGATGTATGTACATGTATTTATTGGGAAATCCCTATTTTCGCATTCAACTAATCAAAAAGACAAGCATGAAAAAAATCTTCACAGCTGTTGCAGCAATCGCCCTGATGGCGGGTGTATCTGCATTTACTGTTAAGCCAGCAGACAACTACACTGTTAACACAGAAAGAAGCCGCGTAGAGTGGATTGGCGCTAAGGCAAAAGATTACCACACTGGTACTTTTAACCTGAAAAGCGGCAGCCTTACTGCAGATGGCGGTAAATTAACCGGCGGTAGCTTTGTGATTGACCTGACAAGTATCAAGGTAACTGATGCGGGTGGTGGTGAGCGTTTAGCTGGTCACCTGAAGAGTGCAGACTTCTTCGATGTAGCAAAAAACACAGAAGCTGTTTTCACTATTTCTGGTGTTAATTATACCAATGCAACAACCGCAGAAATCAGCGGTAACCTGAGCATTAAAGGTTTGAATGTGCCTTTGAAATTCCCAGCTGTAGTTCGTTCTGCAGATGATAAGGGTTTCTTCGGTCAGGCTTTCTTCTCAATCGACCGCACTTTACTGGGTATCAACTACAAAGGCCCAGCTAATGATGTTCAGCTGACAGTTTACCTGTTTGCTGCAAAAGGTTAAGCTTTTAAATCCCCCGATAGAAGGCCCTTGTCTGTATAGGCAGGGGCTTTTTTATTGTCCCCAACGGTAAGACTTGAATTGAAGACCGGCTAGATCCAAAGCGCGGTCAACCACAGTAGCTGCTGCAGCTTCAATACTGGTAGGTACGCTGTAAAAAGAAGGGGAGGCGGGACAAATGATGCCACCAGCGAGGGTCACGGTTTCCATATTGCGGATATGGATGAGGTTATAGGGGGTTTCGCGCACCATCAAGATCAACTTTCTTCTTTCTTTCAATATCACATCTGCGGCACGTGTGGTTAGGTCGTCACTGATGCCGGATGCAATTCTGCCCAAAGTGCCCATACTGCAGGGCGCAATGATCATGGTATTGAATTGTGCTGAGCCAGATGCAAATGGCGCATTGAAATCGTGCTTGCTATAAAAGTTGAAAGGGTAGTCTTTATATGATTCGTTGCCCAATTCAGTCTGCCAGACAGTTTCGGCGTTCTTGCTCATCACAATGCCCACAGCAGCAACCTGATCTTGGGCCTGAACCAGTTTATCCAATAACAATTTGGCATAGATAGCGCCGCTTGCCCCTGTAATGGCTACAACGATTTTGTGTTTGGTCATCATTGCAATACTAACAAATCCTGATGGCTTCTGTTCTCCCTGAAAAGAAAAACCCCTGCGGTGTTGCAGGGGTTTTGATTATTTGTACATGATCTCGTAGTATTCTTCAGCCATGCGGTTACTATCAAACTTGAAGCGCACATCGCGCATACCATTCTTCATGATTTGGCGCCAAGTGTCGTAGTTGTCGTAGTAAAGTGGCACAACTTGATCTTCCAGAATCTCATACAACTTATTCAAGTCGTATTCATCTTGCTCGTGCACATGCATGTTGGCATAGTCTGCTTTTGGAATCACAAAGCCATTATTGCCGTGATTCACAAACTCAGGAATCCATCCATCATCGGTTGAGAAGTTCACCGCACCGTTCATAGCTGCTGTCATACCACTGGTGCCAGATGCTTCTCTAGGTACACGTGGATTGTTCAACCAAATATCAGCAGCCTGTTTCAGTCTTTTACTCAAACCGAGCTCATAACCAATGAGTACTGCAACATTCTTATAATTCTTGCTTAAGTGAACCAGGTTGTTAAACTGCGTGATAGCAGGGTAGTCAACAGGGTAAGGTTTACCGGCCCAAATTACCTGTACAGGTCTATTGATGCTGTTAATCAGCTTCTCAAAACGTTCCATATCATAGGTCAGCATATCTGCACGCTTATAGCCTGCAAAACGTCTTGCCCAAACAATGGTCAGGGTATCCGGGTCAAATTTCTTACCCGTTTGATCGGCCACGATTTCAAAAGCACGTTTCTTTAAATATTTCTTTCTGTCGTCAAAAGCTACATCATTGCCTTCTTCCGCATAGCGATACAACTGCTTGTCGGCCCAATAGCGCCAGTTTTGTGCATTGGTAATGGAAGTGATTTCACAAATGCCAGTATATTTCTTCCACATATCGCGACTCACATGACCATGGAGTTCAGACACACCATTGGCTTTTCTGGCAAAGCGTAATGCAGCCAGCGAGTGGTTGAACTGATCATCTTCGATACCGGTAAGCTTGCGCACTTCATCAATGCTCATGCCACAGAAATAGCTCATTTTATGGCAGAGATAGATATCGTGTTTTTCGTTACCGGCTTCTTCCGGTGTGTGGGTGGTAAATACCAAATGTTGTTTCACTTTTTCTACGCTCTTGAATTTATTCAATAAGTAGAAAGCTGCAGAAATACCATGGGCTTCATTCAGGTGGTATACATCAGGGTTAAAGCCCAACTCATCTACCAACTTAGCGCCACCAACACCCAAGAGAATGAACTGTGCCACTTTAGTAGCAACGTTGGCATCATACAAACGATGTGTGATGGTCTGAGATACATAATCATTCTCAGGCAAATCAGTACTCAGCAGGAAGAGTGGAGCACTATTGAAGGTTTCCGGATTCAGGTACCAAGCTTTCACCCAAACAGGATGATCGTGAATCAGTATTTGAAATTTGATGCCGGTATCTTCTAAGAAAGAATAAATCTTTTCCATCCAGGCAGGTTGTAGAGTCTGGTCCTGGTTACGTGTTTGGTCGTAGTATCCATATTTCCAAAGAATACCCACGCCAATCATGTTTTGTCTCAGTTCATAAGCACTGCGTAAGTGAGAGCCTGCGAGAAAGCCAAGACCACCGCTGTAAATTTTTAGCGGCTGGTGAATCGCGAACTCCATAGAGAAGTACACGGCTTTTTTAGCGTATTGCTCATTGATCTGATAAGGAACATGATAGTTTCTAAAATTCATAGGTGCCGTTTTGGTTATCGGTTTAGGTGATGCAAGATAGGTCTAATTTCTTATAATGTATTTTGTACACATTAGGTGTTTGCTGCAATCCTTTGCAGTAGCTTGAAATGTGGATAACTAGCGTTTCCGTTTTTTTGGAGGATTCTTTTTGGTATAGCTGTCATCAAAGAAACATTTAATACCGCGATGGTTGCCGCAACTGCCTTGTTCCTTCACAACAAGCCTACTTCCCTCAAAACGAAAATCAATCACACATGGGTCGCCGCTCTCTTTGTATTGGGCATTGGTTTTATCCCGCAGTTGCAGATCGCCCTTTAACTCGCCAATACAACTACCACCATTCTTTTCAAAATAGATAAAGAATAAATAATTGTTAGGATCTTTTCCATCACGGATGGAGATGAAATTCTTTTTATCGCGTATGTAATCGCCGCTGAGCTTATTCTTTGTCGGTATGGTATCAATAGGGTTGATGATTTCATTGCGCTTTTTCAAATCCTCATTCGAGTCATTGATCACCACCATGAAAATACCTGCATCATTGAAAGCCCAACCATTGCGTGTATACATCAACTGATTGTCTGCAGTAATTTTTTCGCGACCAACCAAAAACGTTGGTTCACGATTGATGGATAAGAGATGTACATAACCATCTTGCACACTATTGTCCAACAACAATTTTGAAGTAACATATTGGAGTTGGGTATTGAACACAATGGCATAGAGACTATGTACTTTATTCTTGCTCACATCCAGCAGTAAATAGATTTCTTGCTCTTTGTTTTTCTCCTTTACAATCTTACCAACGGGTTTGATGATTGTTTTTTTGTCGCTTAGCTTCCATGTTTTCAACACACTATCGGGAACAAACTGTGCCAATACCTTGGAACCAATACGCATCGTATCTGCTGCTTTGTGCAGATTGGTATCAGCAACACCATAGGGTAGTTTCAGCGGACGAATGGCTTTAAAAAAGTCTTCGGTCTTTACCGGACTATCGCCGGAAAGATCAATCGGCTTGTCCTTACAAGCCAGCAAACTCAATAACAAACCAATTAGCAAAACATGTTTCATACAAACCTCGGAGCGTTAAAAATACAGTTTTCAGCTATCCAAAGGCAGTATGGCTATTTTTATAACCGAAATAAAATTTAGATTTGCCTAAAATAATTTTTTGTGTCAGCAAATTTTTCTGTCTCTGAAGAGAATTATATCAAGGCCATCTATCATATACAGCAGTCTGTAGATACTGTTAGCACGAATGCCTTGGCCGAGCAATTAAAGACCAAGCCAGCTTCAGTAACGGATATGCTTAAAAAGCTGAAGACAAAGAAATTGCTGCATTATGAACCTTACCAAGGCGTTAGGTTAACTGCTGAAGGCAGAAAGCTGGCCTTGGGTATTGTGCGCAAGCATCGTCTGTGGGAGTTCTTTCTGGTAGAGAAGCTGCAGTTTGGTTGGGATGAAGTGCATGAAGTAGCAGAAGAGTTGGAACACATCAGTTCAAAGAAGTTGATTGATAAGCTGGATGCTTATCTGGATTTTCCGCGCTTCGACCCGCATGGTGATCCGATACCGGATAGTTCGGGCCGTATGGCTGCTCAGCAACAAATCAACCTGATTGATTTACCCTTGAATACGCCTGCAGAAGTTTGTTCTGTAGGTAGCCAATCTGCAGAACTCTTAGAGCTGCTTACGCATAAGCAGATTTCTATTGGCACAAGATTGGAAGTGAAAAAACAATTTGGATTTGATCACTCTATTGAAATCAGGGTAAAAAATCAACCAGCATTTACCATCAGTCAGCAATTGGCGCAAGTATTATTTGTAAAGAGAGTGTAGTATGGAAAGGGTGCATCATTCAGAAAAATCATTGAGCGAAGTACATGGTACGGTAGATACGGCCAAGCATCCTCGTGGCTGGAAAAGATTTCTAGCGTATATCGGTCCCGCCTATCTGGTGAGTGTAGGGTATATGGATCCAGGTAACTGGGCAACAGATTTGCAGGGGGGTGCAAAGTTTGGCTATCAGCTCATCTGGGTTTTGTTGATGAGTAACCTCATGGCTTTGTTGTTACAAAGTTTGAGTGCCAGATTGGGTATTGTGCGCAGGCGCGATCTGGCTCAGGCCAATCGGGAACTCTATCCGCCTGTAGTGAATTTCTGTTTGTATGTTTTAGCAGAGTTGGCCATTGCCGCCACAGACTTAGCCGAAGTATTGGGTATGGCCATTGGTATTCACCTACTCACAGGTATGCCTATTCTTTGGGGCGTGGTGATTACTGTATTGGATACATTTCTTTTGTTGGTATTGCAACGTTATGGCATCCGTAAAATGGAAGCCTTCATTATTTCGCTAGTTGCGATTATTGGTTTTTCTTTTTTGGCAGAAATCTTACTAGCCAAGCCCGATATGGGTGAAGTAGTGAAAGGTTTTGTGCC
>DALYHN010000152.1:0-5885 GCA_031970875.1 Chitinophagaceae bacterium | reverse complement strand
GCTTTGAGCACATCCAGAATAATGCCTAGCATCGTGGTTTTACCACTACCGTTTGGGCCAAGGATACCAAAGACACAGCCTTTTGGTATGTTGAATGACACATCCTGCAAAGCTTGTATTCTGCCATATGCTTTGCTGATGTTGTTGAGTTGCAGTATTTGCATGCAGTTAGTTTTTTTGAATCCATTTCCTGATGGGAGAAAGCAGATCGCCGTCCTCATCAGTTATTGTAAATCTATCATCATAATCCCAAATCATTGCTGGAATATGAAGATTGGTCAGAATCTTGGTAAGATCGGTCAGATAATTCTGCTTGGCTTTTTTGGGTGCACCTTTAATCACGCCAAACTCGGTGCAGATCAAAGGCATGCCTCTTTGCTGACATTCCTTGAGTGCATTGGTGATTTTTGCTTCCAGATAAGCTGGGTCTGCTTCGCGATAGTAGCGTTGGTAGTCGGCTTCCATTTGTGCACCATCTGGGGCATAATACAGTTCGGGCATTTTTCGCCTGCTGTAGGGATAGGGGAAACCAGTGATATAGGTTTTTTCCTTGGTCCACTCAGCACCTTGGTGGGTGAAGATATAAGGTTCGTAGAAATGAAAAGTGTAGAGAATCCGGTTGTCGTCCAGCTTGCCTAAATGAAGTAACTCACTGATTCCGTTATAGTTGCTGCCCCCCACAATGAAGATGCGGTTAGGGTCTTCCCGTCTTAAGGGTGGGAACATGCTGTTGATTACATATTTCCAGAGCCAAACATCCATTGTAGGCTCGTTATACAACTCAAAAAAGAGGTCTTCGTAGCCGCTGCCTTTGAAAAGGCGGGTTAATTGCGACCATAGCTTGATAACACGGGCAGTTTCTGCGTCTGTATTGTTGTTCTGGATCTTGCCGTAATGGTAAACGATGATGAGTTTGAGTTTTTTACTCAGGCAGGTTTGGTAGATATTGCCCAGTTTGATGAGAAAATCTTCCTTGAATCTTTGCCCGTCCTCCAAAAACATATCAAAATGCACAGGCAAACGAACGGTTTTGAAGCCTGCCGCTCGTATCGCTTCCAACTTGGGTGTGATGTCTGCGGAGAGGGTGGTTTCATAGGGTGCCCAGTACTTTTCAAAATGCGAAAGATTGACGCCAGCACCCATGTTTTCCATCACGTTTTTCAATGGGTCTTTTGCATGAATTTCAGCGTGAGAATTTATCCACACTGCGGTCAATAAAAACAGCAATAAAATCCTGTGTAATAAGATTTTAAAATATATATTCACGCCCAAATCAAATACCTTTCGCATACTTGCAAAATATGTCAAAATCCCTGAAGCCTGCTTATCTAAAAATTGAACCGGCAGTACTTGCTTATGAACGGGACAAGAAAGGTATTTATTACGCCTATGTAACCATTTGGACCATCATTTTTGCAGTCCCACTCTTTTGGCTGCTCGATCTGATCTTCCTCAAAGAATATTGGGACACCATGTTGACGGTTCGCTTAGGCACAGGCGTATTTACCTATTTGGCATATTACAACGGACTCAAACGGAAAGTTCACTTCATGACCTACCTGAATGTGATTGTAGGGGTAAACATGGTTGTTTCTGCCGCTATCTGTGCCTGGGTGCCTTATGGTTTTGCTCTACCTTATTTCCTGATTTTTTCTGTGATGGTGCTTTTGCTGAATACCACCGTTTATTGGGAAGTGGGCTATTCTATCTTCCACGTGTGTGTCAGCTATGTGGTGATCATCATGTTGTTTGGGTTTAAAAACAATATCGAGAGCTATAGCACGCTGGTTACCTATGGCGGCGGAACATATTTTGTGGTTTCGGCTTTTGCGATCCTGATTGCCTTTAACAGGTACAAGATTTTGACGCGTGAGATTGAGAAAAATATTGTGATCGATAATGCTAATCAGCAATTGCTAGAGCAAAACGAGCAGATTAACGACCAGAACATCTTGATTGAGGAAGCGAACAGAAGATTGCGTCAGTTGAGCGATTATCGCCAGAACACTCTGCGCATCATGATTCACGACCTGAAGAACTTTATCGGTTCTAACCAGATGTCTATCGACCTGATCACTAGAAAGTCGGGCAACCTCACACCAGAGCAAAAAGAAATCCTGAGCTATATCAACATGGGCAACAAAAAGTTGCACTACCTGTCTGGTAAATTATCTGATTCGGCTGAAGCGGATAGCGGCGAAGTAGAATATCGTTATGAACGATTCGATGCAGTGCCGGAGATTGAAGCAGCAGCGGTTAGCTTGGTAGATGCAGCGGCAATGAAAGAAGTGCAGCTGCAGTTTCATATTGCGCCTGATGCCATGTTTATTCAGGCAGATAAAATCTTCTTTAACCACATACTGTATAAGCTGATCGCCAATATCATCCGTTTCACGCAAAAAGGAACGGTTATTGATTTGCTGGTCGCCAATGTGGATGATAACTGTGTGATTGAATTGAAGGATAATGGACTTGCGCTGGGCAAAGCTAAAATGGATGAACTGTTCAATAAACTCAATAATCCGAACGAAGCCCAACAGGCACTTAACCAAACAGGTTTTGGTTTTTCTGTTGCCAGACAGCTTACGGAAAGTATGAACGGACAGTTCTATTACAGTTGCTCAGAAGCTCAGGGCAATTATTATCGTATTACCTTTAAACTTGCATAACGCTCAATACTGTTTATGAAAAAACGCCTACTAACCCTCGTCATTCTGCTTGCATCTTACTGCAGCATTTTTGGTCAGTACGAGTATGTAAATACATTCGAGACCATGGGCTACAGAGACCAGAGCATTACAGGTATTGCTGGTGTATTAACCTATTTTGTTCGGGTGAAGCCGGATGATGATATCGATCGTAGCAGACTGGTGCTGTACATCAGACCGTCTCAGATCCTTAACCCCAATACATCGCATGTAACCATTTACATGAGAGATGAAGCTGTATTTACACAGCGTTTGGCGGGGGTTGGTATCGACTCCATCTTTACCATCAATATTCCTTTGGAGCGTCGCTATCTTCAGGAAGATGGTCGTTATGTGAAAGTGCGCGTAGCAGCTAAGATGAGTATTGCGGACGAATATTGTAAGGATATTGAGAATCCAGCTGTTTGGATGAGTGTACGTAATAACTCATATCTCTATACGGTTAAGAAAAGCTCATTGTCATATCAGCGCAGCCTGAAAGAAACCATGCAGGAGTTTAAGCGTGTGTATTCACCTAATACTGCTGATCTAGATGATGTAATGGCTGGCGGTATTTCTTATGCAGTGTTGAAACAGGCAGTGTATTCTAATGTAACAGAAATTGAAAGTGGCGTTTACAATGAAGTTGACTCGCTGGGCAGAGGTATTGTTGTAGGTGTAGTTAGCAAGTTGCCAGAGTATATCCGTAATCAGATTCCTGCAATAGGTAAAGGCCAGGGATTGATTGTTTTGGTATATAGTGGTTCGTGGGATCGACAATATCTTGTGGTAACTGGAGCTGATGCAGAAGGGTATAAGAAAGCAATTAAAGTGCTCTCCAATAACAATATCATGAGCAGTGCTTTCTCTGAAAAACTGCTTGTTGATAATGCATTAACGAAAGTGAGTGAGCGAAGTGGCTTACCTGTAGTGCTCTCGCTGGAGCAACTAGGTGGACAGCCTGCAATCATGGAGGGTGTTGGTGCATTGAAAGCCAACTATTCCTTCTCGCTTGCAGATTATAATGCTATTCCTGAGAAACTGACTTTCCACTTGGATGCATTGTTCTCCATGTTGAAAGAATCAGATCGTGGCTTCTTGAACGTGTACTTAAATGATAACCTTGTATACAGTACAACTTTATCTGACAAGCGTAATTTCTCTGAAGATATTGATCTGAAGCCTTACTTGTTAACCAAGAACAACGGACTTACCGTTGAAATGCGTTTCCACCCTGGTACGAATATTTGTAAGGATGGATTTGCCAATTTCTTTGGTTTCATCAATCCTAAGACTTCTACTATTACCTTCAAGGGCGAGCGTAGAAATGAGTTTTCAAACTTCTTCAACTATCCAGGTGAATTCAGAAAATCTCCGTTGAAGTTTTTGATCTCTTCTCCAATCTTCCCAATGGTCACATCTTCAGTAGGTGAGTTGATTTATCAGATTAACGCCACTACTATTGCTACGCCAAGTATGATCTTGCCTGTTCTGGAAGCTTCTGATAAAGTTCAGATGGCAGATATGCGTGGTTATAATGTGATTGCGCTCTTACAGCGTACAGATGGTTTCTTGAAGAACTTCAATTCACTGCCAGTTAACTTCACAAAAGACTTCCAGTTGTATAAAGATTTGGAAGGACAGGTGAGTTACTCAATCAATGATTTCTCTAACAGTGGTATTGCGCAGATATTCAGACAGAACGGTAGTACATTCTTGGTGATATCTACTTTGGGTGATACTGCAATACAAGGCGCTTATGAGAGTGTAATCAAGAGCTTTGGTACACAGTTCTCTTCTATTGAAACGAACGTATGTATTGCTACCAGTAAGGGACAAAGTAATTTCTTCTTCAAATTACCTGAAGATTCAGATTTGGTAACGTATCGTGGAGAAAGAAACCCATTATTGGTGTTCTGGGAAACATATAAATTCTTCATCGTCGGATTCTTGGTTGCATTTCTGATCCTTGCTTTCTTCTTCGTAAGGAAGCGCGTGAAGAAGTCACAGGAAATCGTTTAATCCATTACTCTGCCGGGGCAACCCGGCAGAATATGTTCTTATGCCTTTATGCGCCCTTAATCATATGGTGTCCGCAGGGATGTTTTCGGAGGAAAAACTTCGGGACATCGCTAGCATTGCTGATGAGTATAACTATGCGTTTATCAAAGCAGCGCTCAACTTTGGCTTTCTTACTCGTAAAGAGTATGTGGCGTTTCTGGAGAAAGAGAACTACCCATTGATTGATGTACGTAATGAAGAGATTGATGAGTACTTGTTAGAGCAATGCGATCTGCACCACATGAATTCCTTTCTGTATATCCCTTTGCGGAGAGACGGAAGTGGTACTTTATTGGTGGCTGCTGCAGATCCCCTAGATGAAAAGCTGATTGCCGGTCTTACTGTAAAATTTAACTGTCGCATTCGGATGCTGGGTGCATCTGATTTGGATATTACTTGGCTTGCACATACAAAGCGCGGTATCTTCTTCGTAAAAGAAGCCGTATTTAGTCTGATGCGCAGAGACCCTGAAAGTTCAGGTATCATCACTTTTACAGATGGACAGTTGGCGGTAATTTTTGGCCTTACAATTCTGTTTTTTGTTGCGCTTGGTTTTTCATTTATCAATACATCTGTTGTTACAAACCTTTTTTTAAGTTTAACCTTTTTGTTTGCCATTCTCTTCAAGCTCTATTTGGCTTTGAAGGGCTCGATGAGTGAGTTGCACGATTCTGTAACCAAAGATGAGATCAGGGCAGTAGATGATAGTACGCTTCCTGTATATACAATTTTACTGCCCGTTTATAAGGAAGATAAACTGATCAGAAAGCTTATTTGGAACCTCCGTAGTTTGGATTATCCTAGAGGTAAGTTAGACGTTAAGCTGCTGATTGAAGAAGATGATGATAAAACACTGAATGCGGTAAGGGCATTGGATTTTCCTGCCAATTTCGAGGTAATAGTTGTGCCATACCATATGCCTAAGACCAAGCCTAAAGCATGTAATTATGGGATCTATTTCTGTCGCGGAAAATATCTGACCATTTATGACGCAGAAGATATTCCGGATTCAGATCAATTAAAAAAGGTGGTGGTACTTTTCCGTAAGCTACCAGATGAGTTTATTGTACTACAAGGTGCATTGAACTATTTCAATAAGAATGAGAACCTACTGACAAGAATGTTCACGCTAGAATA
>DALYHN010000151.1:0-5995 GCA_031970875.1 Chitinophagaceae bacterium | reverse complement strand
GTGTTTTCATTCACCAATTCCATACCAGCTTTCACGGTGCCGGAATACACTTTGAAGAAACTCAATTCTCCTACGTGTGGTTCTGAAACAGTTTTGTACACGAAGAGGCAAACTGGTCCGGAAGGATCGCAAGGCAGGATTGCGCCTTCTGCAGTTTTTTGTGGGGGCATTTCTGATGCTGGCGGACAAACATTATCGATATAACCCATCAAACGACCCACACCCATGTTTTTTTCTGCAGAGATGCAGAACACGGGAAACAAATCATGATTGGTCATGGACTTGTGTAAACCAGTCTTCATATCATCCTCACTCAATTCACCCTGATCAAAATATTTTTCCATCAAACCCTCATCATTGCTGGCGATGGCTTCAATCAATTCTTTATGCAAGTTGGCAGCACGTTCCGCTTCAGCTGCAGGAATTGATTGCTTCTCTGGCTTACCACCAGTAGGCGGATAAACATACATCACCATATTGAGTACATCAATAATGGCATTGAATTGATCGCCCGTTTGTACAGGATATTGTACCAAGGTTACATTAGCACCAAAATGTGCTTTTGCTTCACGAATGGTTTTATCAAAATCAGCTATAGGATGATCCAGTTGGTTGACAGCAAAAATCATCGGGGTTTTGAATTGCTCTGTGTACTCCCAGATAATATCTGTGCCCACTTCCACACCTACAGATGCATTCAATACCATCACACCTGTATCAGCAACGCGGAGTGCCGTTAATACTTCTCCAGCAAAATCATCAAACCCCGGTGTATCCAGAATATTGATTTTATACCCACGCCATTTGGTATGCATGAGCTTAGAGAAAATGGTATTACCTCGTTCTTGTTCTAATGGCGTGTAATCGCCTACGGTATTTTTTTCTGCAACTGTGCCGCGTCTAGTAATTAGACCGGCTTCAAATAACATGCTTTCTGCAAGGGTCGTTTTACCGCTGCCGGAATGACCGAGCAGCGCGATATTTTTCACGTGCAGTGAATCAAACTCTGCCATATGGAAAGGTTTTAAGGGTGAATGATGTTAAGACAGGCATAAGCCTTCAGATTATACTGTTAAGTTACCAGCCTTCACCACCAAGGAAAATGAGGAATATCATATTTGCAGGAGATTTCTGTCAGTTTCCACTCATCCAAAAATCGCCTTGCGCTAAACCATCATTGACGTAACTTGTTTGTCCTAAAAAAGACTACCATGCAAAAATTCATGACCGTATTACTAACTGGTGTGCTGGCTTTCAGCAGCCTCACCATGTGTGCCCAAACCGATAAATCCAAGCGCCCTAGTCCGCCAGCCCAAGCAACAGCTACATTGGCCAGCGGCGCAACCATCACTATTGACTATAGCCAGCCAGCTGTGAAAGGCCGTACTGTTGGTCAAAATTTGGAGCCAAAGAAGGGTGAAGTGTGGCGTACAGGAGCGAATGAAGCTACCTGGATTGAATTCAGCAAGGATGTAACCGTAGAAGGCAAAGCAGTAAAAGCTGGCAAATACGGTTTATTCAGCATCTGGAATGGCAGTAACTGGACCATTATCCTGAATAAAAAATGGAATCAGTGGGGTGCTTATGAGTACAAAGCTGCTGAGGATGTATTGCGCGTAGATGTACCCGTGAAGAAAGGCGAATTCAGCGAAAGACTCACTTTCAAGGCCAATAATAACGGCACCATCACCCTCAACTGGGCTGATTTGCAATTTGACCTGAACGTAAAATAATCTCACTGATTAAATAGTCGGTAAAAAGGGCCTTCGGGCCCTTTTTTATTAGAACAAAAAGCCTCATTTATTGTAATTATGCAATCCGATTATGGTACAGGCATATAACTTTTTAGCAAGCTGGCAATTATTTCCCGAGAAATGCAATTTTGAGAAAGGCATCGCGCCCAAGAGCGGTAATTACCGCATTGAGAGTGTTGAGAACGGACATGCACTAAGCGTAAGCATGAACTGGGTGAGCATCGAAAATGAAGCTTTCTATACACAATACACGGTGAAGCCCGATGGTGCTTTGCATCCTTTCGAGAATCAGGATATGGCTGATACCATTCAATCAGAAATTTTGAATGCCTCAACCCTGTTGATGCGTTTCATCAAAGAAGAAAAAGCTATTCTGGAAGTAAGGCATGAAATCATGCCCAATGGTTATCTGAAAGTGAGCCATCAAGGTGTAAAAGAGGATGGCAGTAATTTTCTGAATACTGAAATTTACCATAAGCAGCTGAGTGTGCTGCCCTATGCCTCTTCGGTAGGCAGTGTGGCTATCCGCCCTACCAAAGAGGGCATGATCAAGCACAAAGCCCTTACGGCGATGGAAGAGCAAACCAATATGCAGCTGGACCAGATACGCCAGCAGATTGAATTATTAGCTAAGCAAGCACAAGAAATCCGTAAGCGTAAGGAATTGAGTCTCATGATTTATGAAGCCACGCTACGCTTCAAACCACAAATAGGTCATACCTATCATTTGTATGAAAAGCATGACGGCACACACATGCTATCGCTGGTAGCACCAAATGAATGGGGCGGTGCCGGACCTTTCAAGCAGTTCATCGCCACTGTGCAATTGCTGGCCGATCATACCTGGAAAGAGATCCTGAACTAACCTTAAAATTTTGACCGGTTGTAGGAGATTTTTGGGGAATTGCCGAACTTAAGCCAAACCTTCACCCAAAAACTCAATACTATGCTGGAAGAATTACTCGGTAACCTCAATTGGTTACACCTGCTGGTTGCAGCCATTGCCTATTTTGCCATAGGCGCTATCTGGTACAGTCCGGTCTTATTTTCTAATGCATGGGCAAAAGCCGTTGGCCTCAAAATGGATGATCCGGAGCTGAAAAAAACCTTTCCCATTGCCATGATTGGCAGTTTCTTGATGATGTTTATTACTGTTGTCGCACTCGGTATTATTCAACAGAAAATACCAGCTGTTGGTGTTACTGGTGCATTAAAAGTGGGACTCTTCTTCGGGCTTTGCTTTAGCTCCATGGCAGTAGGTATTTCTTACATCTATCAGCGCAAACCATTGGTGCTGTATTTAATCGATTGCGGATATCATGTGATAGGCTGCATTGTCTCGAGTATCATCATCGTATTATGGCCTTAGTAAAAACCCCCGCAATACTGCGGGGGTTTTGTTTATTTGTAGAAAGATTGTTTATGGTAGTAGATCATCTTGCACAGGCCGATAAGTACAAAGCTTTACATCCCGGCATTTCGAAAGCATTAGACTATTTGAAGAATACTGATTTTATGCAAATGGCAGTTGGTCGGTATGAACTTGAAGGCGACAAGCTGACTGCCATCGTGAATGAATATGCTACTGTTGATGCTGCTGCAGAACAAATGGAAGCACATAGAAAATACATTGATGTGCAATACATCGTATCAGGTGCTGAACAAATGGGTATTGCGTGTTTTCAAAATCAAACCATCAGCAAAGAATATGATGTAGAAAAAGATTATTTACTCGTAGCTGATGCACCAGATTATTTTATTCGAGTTAGTCCAGGCATGTTCACCATCTTCTTTCCTACCGATCTGCATATGCCTAACTTAATCGACAGAGAATCGACAACTGTAAGGAAAGTGGTGATGAAGGTTGCAGTCTAATTATTTCAGCACACCATGTAAGCTGCCACCTTTCGCAAAAAGGGCGTCAATACGCTTTTCCACAGCAGGATCTTTTTCTACCGGCGGTGCATGATGCGGTTTGATACGCGCATCAATGACCAATGGACCCTCGCATCCCCAATGTTTGTGTGCGGTAAACGGATTAATACCATAGATATCATGTGATGGATTGCATCTGGTATAGGTAACCCACAAATAGTTATTCAATTTCGTCGATACAAAATCAGGATCATCGCAAAGCACAATCATAGCTACTCCCTTCAAATCATCAGCTTTATGTTCTAACTGCTGATCTAAAATAGCGGCTTCTGCTGCTGCTTTAGCCTGAAGTGTAAATGCAGGCGCACCTAAAGCTACCACGCCCGGCATAGCCAGTGTTGCTTTACCAAAGCCTTTCAATCCTTGCAAGACATTTGGCACTTCTGTACACAATTGTCTTTGTGGCTCTCCATAGGCAGCAAATACCACTTTACTTCCGCTATTCAAACCAGTGCCGGAATAATCCAAGGTATCAATCGTGGTATTGGTATAAAAATGCACATCACGTTGCCAGTTGATACGCTCTAATACAAATTGCATGTACGCTCGTATATCATGCGTATGCAGTTGCTGCGTATCATCTGCGGTAATGAATAAAAATTTTGCCAGACTTAACTGTCCTGTGCCCAAAATATGGTTGGCAATGGTGAGCAATTCTGCCGGCTGCTTGGTAGGCATATACGGCGTGTAGCGTTCACTACCTATTGCTAATAACAAAGGATGCACACCGGCGGCATCTACTGCATGTACTTCTTTTACACCAGGTATTTCTTGTGGAATAGCATCGCCTGTTAATTCATGAATCAAGGCACCAAAGCTGGTATCCTCTTGTGGTGGCCTGCCCACTACCGTAAATGGCCAAATGGCATCCTTACGTGCATACACTTTATGTACACGCATCAATGGGAAGGGATGCGTTAAACTATAATAACCAAGGTGATCTCCAAACGGACCTTCAGGTTTGTTCTCACCGGGATAGACTTCTCCTGTAATCACAAAATCCGCATCAGTGCTAATACAAAAACCATTATCGTATGTATATCGGAATCTTCTACCACCCAATACACCCGCGAAAGTCATCTCACTAATGCCTTCAGGCAAGGGCATTACTGCCGATAGTGTATGTGATGGCGGTCCGCCCACAAAACAACTTACTTTCAAAGGGAGTCCGCGTTTGTTCGCCTTGGTCTGGTGAATACCAATACCTCTGTGCAATTGATAGTGCAAGCCTATCTCCTGATCACGCACATATTCGTTACCTGTTAACTGGATACGATACATACCCAGATTGGCTTTCATGATACCGGGCGCATCAATATCTTCTGTATAGACTTGAGGCAAGGTTACAAAAGCACCGCCATCCATTGGCCAGTGTTGAATCAAAGGCAGATCGCTAATGCGGATGGCTTCATGCATCACCGGCTTACTCATCGGATTCTTCAAAGGCAAAGCTTTTGTAGCCGCCAAACCCACACGCAGATTGCTAAAAGGATGTTTGATGGCCTGCATGGGATCGCCTTTCAGGCGAATCAGTTGCTGCACCAAATCAAAAGTCTTGCGGAACATGAATCGGCTGCGGTCTAGGGTACCAAATAAATTAGAAGCAGCACGGAATCTGCTACCCTTGACGTTTTCAAACAACAATGCCGGACCACCAGCTTCATACACTCGCAGGTGAATAGCAGCCATTTCCAAATGGGGATCTACTTGCTCTTTGATGCGAACGAGGTGACCGTTTTTCTCCAGGTCAATAACACATTCTTCCAGTGAGGCGTAATGCATGTAACTATAACAGGATTGGTGGCTGATTGTTGCTGCACAACAATCGGTACTTTTGACGCATGACAAAGCTAAGTGTTAACATCAATAAAATTGCGACACTCCGCAACAGCCGTGGCGGACAAAACCCCGATGTGGTAAAAGCCGCCATTGATGCGCAAAAATTCGGCGCAGATGGTATTACCGTGCATCCCCGCCCCGATGAGCGCCATATCCGGTATGCTGATGTACGCGGCATCAAACCCATCATCACAACCGAATTCAATATAGAGGGCAATTGTCGTGAGCAGAAGTTTATCAACTTGGTCTTGGAGACCAAACCCCATCAGGTAACATTAGTGCCCGATGCTTTAAACCAACTCACCAGCGATCATGGCTGGGATACCATTACCCACCGCGATTATCTCCGCGAAACCATTGCCATTTTTAAGCAAGCTGGTATTCGTGTGAGCATTTTTGTAGACCCAGTAGTAGAGATGGTGAAAGGCGCTGCAGAAACAGGCACAGATCGCATTGAACTCTATACT
>DALYHN010000150.1:0-6030 GCA_031970875.1 Chitinophagaceae bacterium | reverse complement strand
GGGAAGTAGTCGTATTCAATGGCATAGCCTGGTCTGAACACGCGAACATTTTCAAAACCAGGTATAGTACGAAGCGCATCGTATTGAACTTCTTCTGGTAAAGAGGTAGAGAATCCGTTTACATAAATCTCTACTGTATTCCAACCTTCGGGTTCTACGAAAATCTGATGGCGGTCGCGATCTGCGAATCGGTTGATTTTGTCTTCAATACTTGGGCAATAGCGTGGTCCCACACCTTCAATCCTGCCTTGGTACATCGGACTTCTATCGAAACCGGTTTTTAAAATCTCGTGTACTTGCGGATTGGTATAGGTAATAAAGCAAGAGCGTTGTTGCTCCGGACGAATGCGGGGTATATCTAGGTAAGAGAATCCGGTAATTGTGTCATCACCTTTCTGCTCCTCCATTTTGTTGTAATCAAGTGATCGTCCATCTACCCTTGGTGGTGTACCTGTTTTTAGTCGGTCGCTTTCAAAGCCATATTCTACCAACTGTTCGGTAATACCTGTAGCAGCTTTCTCTGAAATTCTGCCACCACCCAATTGCTTTTCGCCGATATGGATCACACCGTTCAGGAAGGTACCACTGGTTACGACAACGGACTTGGCTTTCACTTCGTGGCCTAGACCAGTAATCACCCCATAGGCTTTGCCATCTTTGATGATGATGGAGCGCACCATGTCCTGGTAGAAATCTACATTGGGTGTTTGTTCCAGCATTTCGCGCCACACTGCGGCAAAGAGCATACGGTCGTTCTGGGTTCGGGGGCTCCACATAGCCGGACCCTTACTGCGGTTCAGCATGCGGAATTGGATCATACTCTTGTCGGTAACGATACCACTATAGCCACCCATGGCATCTATCTCACGCACAATCTGCCCCTTGGCAATACCACCCATGGCGGGATTGCAACTCATTTGGGCAATGGTCTGCATATTCATGGTGATCAGCAAAACCTTGCTGCCTAGGTTGGCGGCAGCTGCGGCAGCTTCACAACCGGCGTGGCCGGCACCCACTACTATCACATCGTAAACTGGAAACATGGTGCAAAGATAGTTGTGTAACGTTGGAGCCCGGTTTTGGATTACCCGAACTTCTTCAATATTTCCTTTTCTAATAAGAGATCTGCTATGCTGCTACCCTCGTGCAGGCGAAGGAAATCTGCCTGATCAAAACTGCGGGCAGCTTCTAATTCTGTCGAATTGCTTTGTAGAAACTGCTTTTGCCCCTCACTGATGGCAATGGGTTGATCAGGTATCTGTGCAATTCTCTCTATCATGGCAGCACAAACAGAGAATCCGGATACTTGCTGCAGGGTTTCAAAGTATTGCCTGATTTGTTGGAGGCCGGGTCTTTCTCTGGGCAGGTCAATTCTTTCCGGTCTGATATTGATGAAATGCCAGCCCAATCTCAGGTCGGCTTCATCAGATAGGTTCAAATAAGCAAGGGGTAGCACGTGTTCAAACTGCCATAGCTTACCAAAGTTCTCCCAGTGCATGTCCGCATCAAATTGTGCTTCCAGCCAGTCGCGAATACCCTTGCTATCCAATCCGAAATAAGGCGCATACTCTGTACTAGGGGAGCCTTCCAGCACAAATCGGCGAAACCCAAGCTGCCATTTCTTTTTTTCTTTCGATAGCAAATCGGCTTCTGTCAGGTTGGTTTGGGGTGTCCATTGCTTTCTTGCCATAATCAAATGTACATGTTCCGGGGTGAAACCGTGATTCGTGGAACAATTCAGGTTTCGATAAAGAATCACAGTAAAGCCTCGTTTCTCCTTGAAACTGTGCTATGTGGAACCTTATTGTGTGCAGGCAAACTCTTGCACAGCCACCCATTGGTCTTTTTTATTGGCCTTAGCGTAACCAATACCGATGGTGGTGAAGTTGGGGTTCATCAGGGTTTTTCGGTGGCCCAAACTGGGCAGGTCTTTGTCCAGATATAATAATAGAAGATCCAAAAGCACATCAGCATGGCCCATACTGATATTCTCCCCTGCACAGTAGCGGATGCCTGCGTTTTTGATCCTTTGCTCAAAGCTTTCTCCATCACGGGCGGTATGGGTAGGCGCATCGGGGTTCTGCGCATTGTCATTGGCATGGGTGCGCGCTACTTTGATCAGGGTCTCATTGAGTTTGAGAAAAGGCTGGGGTTGTGCATTGTACAGGGTCTCCTTGAGGCTATTGGCATAACTACCCTTTAATGATGGATATACCACCAAGAGGGGAACAAACAAACTATCCCACAATGCTTTGGGATTGAGGCGTGCATAGTTGGTCCAATAATAGAGCTCCTGCTCCATTGGGTTCAACTTGGTGTACAGTGGTTGGTCGATAAGTTGTTGTTGCAGCTGTAGGTCGCGGGTATGCGAGGGTCTGAAAGCCTTATTGGGCAGAATTACCTGAGAGCGTTGTGCATGGACAAATGAGACAAGGAAAACAAATACGAGCGTCAGCCATTTCATGATCGGGTGCGTTTTTGGTATAAACGCAAATACTGGTCCTCTTTTTGTCTCATGAGGGCAATATCTTTTTTGGTCTTGTCTTTATAGCCACACAAATGCAAAGCACCATGGAAAATCACACGCAGTTGCTCTTCCCGAACGGTAACACCCAGGGTCTTGGCATTGTCCTTTACCCTGTCCAGGCTAATGTAAATTTCTCCTGTGATGGGTTCGCCTTTGGCGGATAAGCCGAAGGTGATGATATCGGTGTAATAATCATGCTGGAGGAAATCCCGGTTCATTTGGAGCAGAAATTCATCCGAACAAAAGATATAAGCTAATTGGGATAAAGCTTTTTGCTCTTTTTTGAAGAGAAAAGCGATGAAATTCTGGAGTTTGCGCTTGCCGCGGAAATGAAATGCTTTGTCGGCCTGATGGAAATAGATCATGGGTGATGCGATAGAGAACTCCAAAATTCGACATAAAAACCGATGTGGCAGCATTACTTTTGTGCCACAAACGGAAACATGAAAAGGCTCTCAGAAATTGGCGTAGGTAGAAGGGTAAAGATCAGCTCAATAGAAAATGATGATAACCTGATCAAGTTGATGGAAATGGGCTGCGTGCCCGGCGAAGTGGTGCAGGTAGAGCAGATTGCTCCGCTTGGTGACCCGATTTCGATTTCCGTTGCCGGCTATAGCCTGAGCCTGCGCATCAGCGAAGCGGAGAGTATTCTAGTAGAGGAGTTGGTATAATTAATTGATTATCAATCTATTAAATGAAAATTGGCCTGTATTTCGGTTCTTTTAACCCCATTCACACGGGCCATTTAATCATTGCGGCACATGTAGCCAACCATACAGATGTGCAACAGGTTTGGCTGGTGGTGTCTCCGCAAAATCCGCTCAAGCAGGGCGGACTCCTCAACGAATATGATCGCTTGCATTTGGTGCAATTGGGGATTGAAGAAGATCCGCAACTGCGTGCGAGTGATGCAGAATTCAAACTGCCCCGCCCCTCTTATACCATCGACACGCTTACTTATTTACAAGAGAAATATCCGCAGCATGAATTTGCGGTGATCATGGGTAGCGATAGTTTTCAGAACATCCATCGCTGGAAAAATTATCAAGCACTGTTGCGCGACTATCCTATTTATATATATAACAGACCCGGCTTCGCGATTACAGAAACACACGGCGCACGCATCACCATTTTAGATGCGCCGCTCTTAGAAATTTCTGCAACACAAATTCGCGACTATATCAAAGCGGGTAAAAGTATTCGCTACCTCGTGCCGGATAAAGTGCGCGAGGAGATTGAGCGAAGTCATTATTATCGTTGATGCATCAGGCTTTCAGCGCATCCCATGCGGTAATGATTTCTGCTGCATGCTCCTTACTCTTTGGCTTCAGAAAGATTTTACGAATCACACCTTTCTCATCAATCACAAAAGTGGTGCGCAACAAACCCATGTATTTGCGACCATATAATTGCTTCTCGCCCCACACCCCATATTGCTCAATAATCTTGCGTTCTGGATCTGCCAACAAGACGAATGGCAGTTGATGTTTGTCTTCAAATTTTTTGTGCTTGGCTACATCATCGGGACTAACACCCACTACTTCAAAACCATGCTTGCGTAAGAGCGCATGATTGTCGCGGAGATTACATGCTTGCACCGTACAAGTAGGCGTGCCATCTTCAGGATAGAAATACATTACTACCTTCTTGCCCTTCCAATCGGCCAGTTTGTGCTTTTGGCCATTCTGGTCAACACCGGTAAATGCCGGTGCTTTTTGTCCTTCAGTTAGATGTGTCATACAAAGCCTTTACGCAATAACTCCGGTGGGGCGCCATTGTTCGTGCAAAAAGACAAAAAATTAAAACACCATCTTGTGCGATAGCAGTACATTTGCACAATTTGTTTTTACCATGCCCAAAGACCCTTCCATTAAATCGGTATTGATCGTTGGTTCAGGACCCATCATTATTGGCCAGGCTTGTGAGTTCGATTATTCCGGCTCCCAGGCTGCACGCAGTTTGCGTGAAGAAGGCATTGAAGTGATCCTGATCAATAGCAATCCGGCAACCATCATGACAGACCCGATGATGGCCGACAAAGTTTATCTGTTGCCATTAACGGTAGAGAGCATTGAAAAAATTCTGCAGGAAAATCAGATTGATGCGGTGTTGCCTACCATGGGCGGACAAACAGCATTGAACCTGTGTAAAGAAGCAGATGAGCTCGGTATCTGGAAACAATACAATTGCCGCATGATTGGTGTGGATGTGGCCGCCATTGATACAGCCGAAGACCGTGAACAGTTTCGCCAGTTGATGGTGAAGATTGGCGTGAAGGTTGCACCAAGTAGGGTTGCCAATAGTTTTCTGGAAGGAAAAGAATTTGCACAGGAAATCGGTTTTCCATTAGTAATTCGTCCATCATTTACTTTGGGCGGAACCGGTGGTGGTTTTGTGCACAGCAAAGAAGATTTGGATGCAGCGCTGCAGCGTGGTTTGGAAGCATCACCTATTCACGAAGTATTGGTGGAGAAAGCGGTGTTGGGTTGGAAAGAATATGAATTGGAATTGCTGCGCGATAAGAATGATAATGTAGTCATCATCTGTACTGTAGAGAATCTAGATCCGATGGGCGTGCATACGGGTGATTCTATTACTGTAGCACCGGCGATGACATTGAGTGATACCGCATTTCAGGACATGCGTAACCAAGCCATGTTGATGATGCGCAGTCTCGGCAATTTCGCCGGAGGTTGTAATGTGCAGTTTGCATTGAATCCTGCAAACGAAGAAATTATTGCTGTTGAAATTAATCCGCGCGTGAGTCGCTCTTCTGCGCTCGCATCTAAAGCAACGGGATATCCTATTGCGAAGATTGCTGCGAAGTTGGCGATTGGTTATTCATTGGATGAATTGAAAAACCAAATCACACAAACTACTTCTGCTTACTTTGAACCAACGCTGGATTATGTAATTGTAAAAGTGCCACGTTGGAACTTCGATAAGTTCAAAGGCGCGAACGATACATTGGGTTTGCAGATGAAGAGTGTGGGTGAAGTGATGGCGATTGGCCGCAGTTTTACAGAAGCGATTCAGAAAGCTTGTCAGAGTTTAGAAAATGAAGCGGTTGGTTTGGGTTATTACGGTAAGAGCTTGATGAAGAGTGAGGATATTGTAGAGTATATCAAGACACCGAAATGGGATCGCATCTTCAGAATCAAGGATGCGTTGATGCAAGGCACAACCGTGAAAACCATTGCACAAGCAACCGGTATTGATCGTTGGTTCTTGTACCAGATTCAAGAGATCTGCACTATTGAAAAGCAACTTGCAGAACAAAGTCTGGAGAGCATTTCAGAAGACTTGCTGAAGACGGCGAAAAAGAACGGCTTCAGTGATGAGCAGATTGCACGTATTCTGAATGGCAACGCCACAGAAGAACAGGTATATGAAAAGCGCAAGGCCTTGGGTATTACCCGTGTGTACAAAATGGTAGACACATGCGCGGCAGAGTTTGAAGCAAAGACGCCTTACTTCTATAGTACGTTTGAAGGATAAGCCTT
>DALYHN010000149.1:0-6126 GCA_031970875.1 Chitinophagaceae bacterium | reverse complement strand
GAGAGTTTGCATTTGCTATTAGCACAAAAAGGGCATCCCGCACAATTAGAGACATTGCGCATCATTGCTGTGGACGAATGGCATGAGCTGATTGGCAGCAAGCGAGGTGTTCAAGTTGAATTAGCTATCAGCAGAATCGTGCATCTTACAAAACAACCCGTTTCCCTCTGGGGTATTTCTGCCACCATCGGCAATTTGGATGAAGCAGCAGCATGTTTGCTTGCCCCCATCGAAAAAGCACCTGTGATCATTCGTGCGCAGATGGACAAGCAGATTGCTGTAGAATCCATCATACCTGAAGAGATTGAAAAATATCCATGGGCCGGTCATCTGGGCATTAAACTGGCAGAGCGCATCATACCCATTATTGAACAAAGCAATACTACACTCATCTTCATCAATACAAGAGGGATGAGTGAAACCTGGTATCAAACCATACTCACCGTTGCACCACATTTAGCTGGTGCTATCGCCTTGCATCATGGTAGTATTGAAAGAGAACTTCGGGAATGGATTGAAGAATCCTTACATACACAAAAACTCAAAGCTGTTGTCTGTACGGCTAGTTTGGATTTGGGTGTCGACTTCAGACCTGTAGATACAGTGATACAAGTTGGCTCGCCCAAAGGTGTGGCGAGATTTCTGCAAAGAGCCGGCAGAAGTGGACACAGACCAGGCGATATCAGTAAAATTTATTTCTTACCTACACATTCGCTGGAACTAGTAGAAGCAGCTGCTTTAAAGAATGCCATCCATGCCGGCACTATTGAAAGCAAAACACCACTCCTCCTCTGCTTTGATGTATTGATTCAATATCTCTGCACTTTGGCTACAGGCGAAGGCTTTAGACCTGATGAAATTTTTGCAGAAGTGAAAAAGACCTATTGCTTTAGCGAGATGCGTGAAGATGAATTTCGTGAGACCTTATTACATATCACCCAAGGTGGCAATGCACTGCAGCAATACGATGAATACAGAAAAGTAGAAGTTGATGAAGGGCTATATCAAATCAAGAGCAGGCGTATTGCTATGCGGCACAGAATGCATATTGGCACCATTGTGAGTGATGCCATGCTGAAAGTAAAACTGCTCAAAGGGAAATATCTTGGTGTAATTGAGGAGTATTTTATTAGCAGGCTTGAGCCCGGCGAAGTATTCACGCTTGCCGGAAGAAACTTGGAACTGATCGGCATCAAGGATATGACTGCGATGGTTAAGCCATCAAAGTCGAAAAAAAGTATTGTACCCAGTTGGATGGGCGGCCGCATGTCACTTACAGCCAATCTAGGCGAGAAATTGAGGGAAACCTTGAATGAAGTTATCCAAAGCGATTCCCCACAAATAGAATTAGCGGCGCTTGCTCCTTTGTTTGACTTACAAAAAGAACTCTCACATATACCGCAATCAAATGAATTGCTGATTGAACAAATCAGCCTAAAAGACGAACACCACTTATTTGTCTATCCATTTGAAGGGCGACTGGTACATGAAGCCATGGCTGCTATCCTTGCCTATCGAATTGGCAAGATCATGCCAATTACTTTTTCCATCGCCATGAATGATTATGGCTTTGAGCTGTTGAGTGATCAGCCAATTCCTGTGGACGATAGTAATGTTCAAGAACTCTTTAGCACAGAAAACCTTACGGCAGATATTCAGCGCAGTGTGAATGCCAGTGAGATGGCCAAACGAAAATTCAGGGATATTGCCGTAATTGGTGGCTTGATTTTCCAAGGCTTTCCCGGAGAACAGAAAAAAGCCCGACACCTACAATCTTCTGCTTCGCTCTTATTCAAAGTGTTTAGCGAATATGAACCCAACAATCTGCTATTAAAACAAGCCTATCAAGAAGTATTTGATCAGCAAATGGAAGAAGTACGATTACGCGAAGCCATGATGCGTATTCAACAAAGCAAGATTGTACTACAATACCCTACCCAGTTGACACCGTTCTGCTTTCCGATCAAAGTAGATGACCTGAACAGAAACCATCATTCCTCTGAGAAGCTCGAAGACCGAGTAAAACGCATGCAGCAACAACTGGAAAGCAATACACGATAAGCTATCTTTGCCGCCTTGACAAAACCAGTACTCCATATCGTTCGGGATCAACATTGCTGGCTGCACGCAGAGAAAATTATCTGGTGGGAGGAAGCACACAGCATCATTGTAAGTGATCTACACTTTGGCAAGACTGGTCATTTTCGCAAAAGCGGAATCGCCGTTCCGCAATCTGTGTACAAAGAAGACATGCAGCAGTTGGCAGCAATGATTGCCCAATATCAACCAACGAAGATTATTGCCGTGGGTGATTTATTTCACAGTCATGCCAATAAAGAACTGGACTGGTTTTTACGCTGGCGACAGGATTTTGCACATGTCGCATTTTGTTTGGTAAAAGGGAACCATGATATCCTATCCCCCGATTGGTATGCAAAAGCTGCAATTGATGTAATCAGCCATTACTATACTGAAGGGCCTTTTGGTTTTATACATGATACTGCAGACATACCTGAGGAACAAGGCAGCAAGTTTTATTGGTTCAGCGGACACATACATCCCGGCGTGCGCATGGAAGGATCTGCCAAACAAAGTCTGCGCTTGGCTTGTTTCTATTTTCAACAGCAATATGCCATACTACCTGCATTCAGTAGGTTTACCGGCTTGAAATTGATTAGACCAAAGAAAGCAGATACTGTTTATGGCATCATTCCGGCAGACCAACATTTTCAATCACCCGCTTCCATTCTGCGTTTACAGTAATGGTTAAAATTGCCTACGATAGCATATATGCACATCCCCTGCCGGAAGGTCATCGCTTTCCGATGCTGAAATATGAACTGATTCCGGAGCAATTATTACATGAGGGTACCATTACTAGAGAAAACATTTTCTCACCTACACCTTGTGCGCTTGAAACAGTTTTGTGGACACATGATGCAGAATATGTAGATAAACTCTTGCAACAAACACTCAGTGCATCAGAACAAAGAAAGATTGGGTTTCCTCAATCACCAGAGCTAACGCAAAGAGAGCTCATTATTACGCAAGGCACAATTGATTGTTGTCATTATGCGATGCAATTTGGCGCAGCTTTGAATGTAGCTGGTGGTACACACCATGCTTTTGCCGACAGAGGCGAAGGTTTCTGTCTCTTGAATGATTTTGGTATTGCAGCAAACTATTTATTGAAAAAACAACTCGCCCAACAAATCCTCATTATCGATTTAGATGTACATCAGGGCAATGGAACTGCTAGTTTATTTGCACAAGAGCCGCGCGTGTTTACTTTTAGTATGCACGGTGCACATAATTATCCTTTTCATAAAGAACAATCTGATTTGGATATTCCTTTGCCAGATGGTATTGAAGATGAAGCCTATCTCCATTTGCTGCAAGAAAATCTGACACAATTATTCAATCAAGTAAAGCCTGACTTCGTTTTTTACCTGTCTGGCGTAGATATTCTTTCCACTGATAAGTTTGGCAAGCTCAAGATTAGTATGGAAGGCTGCAAGCAGCGGGATGGCATGGTGTTTCAATTTTGTAAAAAGTACAAAACACCTGTTGTTGTAGCTATGGGTGGCGGCTATTCACCTGATGTAAGGGATATTGTAGAAGCACATTGCAACACTTTCCGTTTAGCCAATACCATTTTTGGCGTATAAGCAGGGGCTATAAATCAGGCAGCTTGTTAAGAAATCTTTACAAGTACACGAACAGCTGTTAGCACAGGTTTTGTCTTACAGTGTATGTATCAAAACCTCAGATCATGAAAAGCTATACATCAGCCATTCTTTTGTTTGTCATTATTGGTCTTTTCTCCTGCACCGTTATTCGCCAAGGCGAAGTAGGTGTAAGAAGAAGACTAGGTAAGATTGATCCACAATATGTGGAACAAGGCCCCAAGGGATACAACATCTTCACCACTACCATCCTGAAAGTGCCAACCCGTACTATGAACATAGAAGTGAAGCCCGATCTTCCTTCTAAAGAAGGTCTAACCATTCGCTCAGAAATCTCTATCCTCTATCGCATCAAACCGGAAGCCGCGCCAAAAATTGTGCAGAATATTGGTTTGAATTATGAAAGTGAAGTGATTCTTCCCGTATTCCGCTCCTCTTCTGCTGATATCACAGCGAAGTTTTTAGCCAAGGATATGCATAGTGGCGAGCGCGCACAGATAGAAAGTGCTATACGCAGACAAATGAGTGAAATATTGGAACCACGAGGCTTTATCATTGATAATGTATTATTAAAGACGATCCGTCTTCCGGAAGGATTGGCAAGAACAATTGAAGAAAAACTACAAGCCGAGCAGGATGCGCAACGAATGGAATTCGTGAAAGAAAGAGAGAAGCGTGATGCAGAAAGAAAGATCATTGAAGCAGAAGGTAAAAAAGAAATTGCACGCATCCAGGCAGAAGGCGAAAAGAATGCAGCCATTATTCAGGCAGAAGCCAGAAAACGCATGACAGAAATTGAAGCCGAAGGCAAGGCCAATGCCATGAGAATTGAAGCAGATGCTACAAGAAGAGCCAATGACACCATCAATAAAACTTTGACACCACAAGTGTTGAAATTGCGACAGATTGAAGCTTTCAGAGCATTATCTAATAGCAACAATAGCAAACTGGTGATTACAGATGGCAAGACGCCATTCCTAACGCTGCCTGATAAATTTTAATCCATCCCCCCGGAAAAGGGCTTTGTCGAAAGACAGGCCCTTTTTATTTAAATTGCTTTGTATGAAACGACCCGTAATAACTATTGATCTAGACAAATGGGATATCTGGATGGAAACCACTGTATGGACATTTTTGATCTTACTCTGGATTTATCCATTACAACTATATGCAAGTCTGCCAGAGCAAATTCCAACACATTTTGGTTTCAACGGAAATGCGGATGATTATGGGCATAAGCAATCCATACTGTTATTACCCATCATTGCAACAGTAATCAATATTGGCATGAGTGTATTAAGCCATTATCCAGAGCTATTCAATTACCCAAATAAAATAACACCTGAGAATGCAGAACAGCAATACCGATTTGCTACAAGGATTATACGATTTTCCAGAATCATCGTTTCTTGTGTTTTCTTTTTAATCGTATACCGCATTATTGCAGGTACACAATCTGGTGAAAACACTTTGGCTACTTCTTTCATGCCATGGATTCTTGGTCTAGGCATGATTCCAGCTGTTCTCACAGTAGTCATGTGGTGGAGAGGACAGAATAGAACAAGCGAATAAATTATACTCGCTTTCCTTTGAGTTTTTGATAATCCAGGAAGTAAATCAATCTAGCTGTAAGCTCCTTGCCTTGTGGCATATTAAATACTTGTCTCAGGTTTTGTCCGTACTTGCCAAATCTTGTCCCATCAATAGACATATCCAAAGGCATCCAGTTTTTCCAACCCACAATTAAGCGACTGCCATACATGAAATCCCATGTGTAGAACATATCCAGATTATAGGCATTGTAGTTATTATCATTACCAGCAATAAATGGCCTGTCAATCCAATAACCTTGAGCATCCACATTATAGAATTTCTCATAACGCACGCTGCTCCAGTAATGTCTCGCTCGCAAGGTTAAGAACATCCGAGGTGTAAAATTGTACAACCCTGATAACAGTGTTGTGAACTGATAAATTTGTCTCCAACCAATGATAGGATCACCATTTGTTTCACGCCTGAAAGCATAGCCAACATTACCCAGATCAGAACTACCATCGCCATTCAGCTCTAAACTCAGTCTGTCGCTAAAGCGATAGCGTAACCCCATTTGGTAACGAAAGAACTCAGCATTATCAAATGCTGGTGTATTCGCATAACCAAGATTCATACTCACAAACAAACGCTTACGGCTATCGGTACTACCACTAACACCAAAATAGTTCCATGGCATCATGCGCACCATCTTTCCCGGCGTACGCAATTCAAAATAATCATGTTGCCAAAGCGGCTTTGCCTCATAGTTGATACTGAGATCCCAAAAATTCTTAAAGAAGTGAAAAATACTGGCACCAATATTCATTTCCTGCCATACAGAAGGCTTATACAACTGTCTATTGGTATAGCGAAGCGAATAACTATAACTCAAAAAACGCTTGGTAGG
>DALYHN010000148.1:0-6224 GCA_031970875.1 Chitinophagaceae bacterium | reverse complement strand
CATTCAAATTCATTAAAACCAATTACGTATGTCAAAGAAATTGAATGTGACTCCTCTGCACGACAGAGTGATCGTTAAACCAGCTCCCGCTGAAGAGAAGACCAAGGGCGGTATCATTATCCCTGATACAGCTAAGGAAAAGCCCCAACGCGGAACGGTAGTTGCAGCCGGCCCTGGTAAAAAGGATGAGCCTGTTACTGTAAAGGTTGGTGACACTGTATTGTATGGTAAGTATTCTGGTACTGAACTGCAGATCGAAGGTTTAGACTACCTAATCATGAGAGAGAGCGATATCCTCGCTATCGTTTAATTTGAAGCTTTAGTTTCATTACAATTTCTAACATATTAAATATCAATATTTATGGCAAAGCAAATCTTCTTCGACATCGAAGCAAGAAATAAAATGAAAAAGGGTGTAGATACCCTGGCTGATGCAGTAAAAGTAACCCTGGGTCCTAAAGGCCGTAACGTGGTTATCGAGAAAAAATTCGGTGCACCTTCAGTAACAAAAGATGGTGTTAGCGTAGCAAAAGAAATCGAACTGGAAGATGCTATCGAGAACATGGGTGCTCAAATGGTGAAGGAAGTAGCTTCTAAAACTGCAGATATTGCAGGTGATGGTACTACTACTGCCACTGTACTGGCTCAGTCAATCATAAGCGAAGGCCTGAAAATGGTTGCTGCTGGTGCAAACCCAATGGATCTGAAGCGTGGTATCGATAAGGCTGTTTCTATTGTTGTAGAAAACCTGAAAGGTCAGTCTCAGACTGTAGGTAACGACAGCAAGAAGATCCAGCAGGTGGCTACTATCTCTGCCAACAACGACGAAACTATCGGTAAGTTGATTGCTGAAGCTTTCGCGAAAGTGGGCAAAGAAGGTGTGATCACCGTGGAAGAAGCAAAAGGTACTGATACAACTGTTGATGTTGTAGAAGGTATGCAATTCGATCGCGGTTATATCTCTCCATATTTCGTTACTAACAGCGAAAAGATGGAAGCTGAACTGCAGAACCCATACATCCTGATCTACGACAAGAAGATCAGTGCTATGAAGGACATCCTCCACATTCTGGAGAAAGTAGCACAGAGCGGTCGCCCATTGTTGATCATTGCTGAAGATCTGGAAGGTGAAGCACTGGCAACACTGGTAGTAAACAAACTGCGTGGTACACTAAAAGTAGCTGCTGTGAAAGCACCAGGCTTCGGTGATCGCAGAAAAGAAATGCTGACTGATATCGCTATCCTCACTGCAGGTACTGTGATCAGCGAAGAGCAAGGTTACAAGCTGGAGAACGCAGATATCTCTTATCTGGGTCAGGCAGCATCAGTAACTATCGACAAGGACAATACAACTGTTGTTGGCGGTAAAGGCAAGAAAGCTGATATCGTTGCACGTGTTAACCAAATCAAAGCGCAGGTTGAGAATACCACTTCTGACTACGATCGCGAAAAGCTCCAGGAGCGTCTGGCTAAACTGAGCGGTGGTGTAGCTGTACTCTATGTTGGTGCTGCTACTGAAGTAGAAATGAAAGAGAAGAAAGACCGCGTTGATGATGCCCTGCATGCAACTCGTGCTGCTGTAGAAGAAGGTATCGTTCCTGGTGGCGGTACTGCATTCATCCGTGCTATCGAATCATTGGAAGCTAAGGTGAAGGGTCAGATCGCTGATGAGCAAACAGGTATGGCTATCGTACGCCGTGCACTGGAAGAGCCTATCCGTCAGATCTGCGCTAACAGCGGTATCGAAGGCTCTATCGTAGTAAACAAAGTAAAAGAAGGTAAGGCTGACTTCGGTTTCAACGCAAGAACTGAAGTATACGAGAACCTGTACAAAGCAGGTGTTATCGATCCAACTAAAGTAGCTCGCGTAGCATTGGAAAATGCTGCATCAATTGCAGGTATGCTCTTGACTACTGAGGCTGTGATTGCTGACAAGCCAAAGCCTGAAGCTGCACACGCACACCCAGCTCCTGATATGGGTGGTATGGGCTACTAATCAGCTTTGTCCAAACATAACAAACCCCGGTACTGAAAAGTCCGGGGTTTATTTTTTAGTAAATCGTTTATCGAGATTTTATGCTTTAAAATGCTTAGCAAATCCGCAAGTGAAGAGATACTGCGCATAACCGTAAGTCATCATAATGACAATCTGTAAAAAAGGCTCCTTAAAGTAAAATTTATCCAAGGCCAATACTGCATCAGAAAGAATAAACAAGGCTGCTGCCGGAATAAAATAGCTGACAGCCAATGAGCGCAAAGTTTTGCTGCCGGCAATATTCGCAGCACAAACACCCATTAGGGTAATCACCAGCGCATACAAGGCAAATGGGTAAAAGAAGCTACCTAAATATGGTTTCAGAAACGTGAGCACCTGATAAGAAGCACCGCCACCCACCACCAATGCTGCGAAGCCTTCAGAGAATTTGCTCAGGCGTATCGGTCTCAAACGCACAAAATAGGTGATGTACAAAATATGCATGGTTAGAAAACTCACCATACCCAGCATGAAGAAAGTATCTCCTGTTTTGGTTAGCAAGACATCTCCTACCCATGCAAAGAATAAAGCAAGGATGGTAATCTTTCTAGAGTTCTTGTTCCTTGTTTTGGTAGAATTGGTAAACAAGTAAATCATCAGTACAGGTACCAATGCTGATTTCACCAAGGGGTGATATCCTGTTTTATTGAAATATAAGAGCGCACAATCTGCGTATAACAACAGCCAGAAAATAAGTAAGCCGTGCTTTTTGATCACGTTCATGCCGGTAGTCAGGTTTAATTAGCTATCAACGAAAATAACCGCTTTCGCTCTTGTTCAAGGCTTTTTTTAAGTTTCTCCTAAGAATTTTTATCTAATGCATACGCCCCGTCAAATTCCCGACCATTACCTTTGCGCCATGCTGGATAAAGCAGAAGAGGATTTTTTGGTGTTTTGGGAGCAGCGAAGAGCAGCTGGCATGAATCATCCATTAACGTTGATAAAAGGCTTCTCTCTAGGCTTGGCGATTGGTTTAGGCGTTGTACTAATGCTGGAAACAGGTTGGTATCAACGTGCAGATATGGTCGCCCATGGAAAAATGAATGCCTGGGTGTTGCTGATCGGACTATCGCTCATAGCGGCCTTTCTCTCCTTCTTTTACAGCAGGTATCGCTGGGAAATGAATGAGCAACATTATCAAGAGATACGCATCAAAAAGAAAAAACTATCACAACAACCAGATCAAACAGTATGAAAAAAGGATTTCTCGCATTCGTAGGATTATTCATCTTGACTAGCTTTGTTTTCTATTCCTGCAGCAAGGAAGAAAGTACCGGTTGTACAGGCGTTTCGGCTGCAAGTGAAAAATCAGCCATGGTTAGTTTTGCTAATAGTAAGGGTATTACATATACAGAACATAGTTCAGGTATGCTGTACCAGATCATGAACGCTGGTTCGGGCTTACAACCTAACCTGAACTCCCGCATTTTCGTTACCTATAAGGGTACTTTATTGAATGGTAACGGCTTCGACAGTTCATCAAACCCAGGTTCAACCAGCTTTATCCTGAGAGACCTGATTCAAGGTTGGCAGATTGGTCTTCAGCAAATCCGTAAAGGTGGCACTATCAAAATGCTGATTCCTTCTTCTTTAGGATATGGCTGTAACCCGGTTAGAAAATCTGATGGCACAGACCTGATTCCTGCCAATTCACCCCTGTATTTCGAGATGACACTCTGGGATGTACAATAAGCAGAAAATCACCATATTGGCTAGCCGGGAACCCTGTTTCCCGGCTTGTTTTTTCCTGTCAAAATTTCATTCCCATTCCCCTATCTTTGCCCCTCACTAAAAAATTGTAAACCAATACTAGTATGCAACTGAAAGGTTTAGTGCGCTTTTTTGCGATTGCCTTGATCCTGATCTGCGTGTACCAGCTTTCCTTTACTTGGATCGTAAAAAGCCACGAGAAGGAGCTAGCCGCCAAGGCCGACAAATGGATGAAGAATCTTCCTTCTGCTGAACAAAAATATCCCGGTGATAAAGACCTGCAGGCATTGTATGCGGATAGCTTGAACGCTATGCGTAACGATCGCCTGAAGCGTTTACAGGACAGCACAAAAGATACCAAGATCGGTCCATTTGGTTTGACTACTTACCGCAATGCAAAAGAAAAAGAACTGTTGTTGGGTCTGGATTTGCAGGGTGGTATGAGTGTAACCATGGAAGTAGGTATGGATGGATTAATTCGCTCTCTCGCGAATTATTCAAAGGATCCAGCATTCAACAAAGCTTTGGATGAAGCAGTGAGGTTGAAAGCCAATGGTGGCGCTGATATGATTACGCTTTTCAGCGAAGCATACAAGAAAGCCAACCCAAGTGCTCCACTCGCACCGCTGTTTGCTGCGCGTAGCAATGGAAAGGTGAAGTTTGATGCAACTGATGCTCAGGTAACCAATTACCTCCGTGAGCAATCAACGGCTGCTTTCAACAATACCTATCGTATCCTGCGTACACGTATCGACCGTTTCGGTGTAGCTTCTCCAACCATCAACCCTGATCCTGCAAAAGGCATCATCAATATTGAATTGGCTGGTATCAGCGACCGCGAGCGCGTGCGTAAATACTTGCAGTCAACTGCTAACCTGCAGTTCTTCGAAGTATATACTTTCGAAAACAGAGATATTCAAAACGGTTTGGTTGCTGCTGATAAAGCCGTTCAGGATTACCTGAATGGTACTGCTGCTACAGATACTACAACAGTTGCTAAAGCTGATACTACTGCTAAGAAAGCAGATACAAGCAAGACTGCTACTTTGTCAAGCGTTGCTAAAAACGGCAAAGCTGCCGTTGATTCAACCAAATTCAAAGCTAACCAGAACCCAATTGCTCGTTTAGTACAGTTTACGCAGCCTTACCAAGATAAGGGTAAAGTATACTTCCCTGCAGCACTGGGTTATGTGCAAACAACTGATACAGGTTTGTTGAACAACTACCTACGCATGGATATCGTTAAGAATAAATTCCCCAACAACCTCGTATTCATGTACGGCAAGGTGGAAGACGATGATCCTAAAGCAAAGAACATCCTCACATTATATGGTATCAAGACATTGGATAATGGCCAGGCAGAATTAGAAGGTGATCATATCACTGAAGCTGCTCAGGATTATGACGAGCGTGGTCGTGTTGCCATTAAGATGAATATGGATAAAGTAGGTGCGAATATCTGGGCTAAGATGACTGGCCGCAATATTGGCAAGCCTATCGCAATTGTGTTGGATAATATCGTGTATTCTGCACCTAACGTAAACGATGCCATCACAACTGGTAACTCACAGATCAGTGGTAACTACTCTATTAAGGAAGCACAAGATCTTTCTGAAATCCTGAAGAGTGGTAAACTGCCTGCACCTGCAAAGATTGTACAAGAACAGGTGGTTGGTCCTACCCTCGGTGCTGAAGCAGTAAAGGGTGGGTCTATGTCATTCCTGATCTCTTTTATTGTCATCTTCGCACTGATGCTGGTATATTATAATACTGGTGGTTGGGTTGCCAACATTGCCTTGATTCTGAACTTGCTGTTTACAATTGGCGTATTGAGTGCATTAGGTTTCACTTTAACAGCGCCAGGTATTGCCGGTTTGGTACTGACAATCGGTATGGCGGTAGATACCAACGTTATCATTTTCGAGCGTATCAAAGAAGAATTAACCAAGGGTAAGAGCTATCCTTTGGCTGTTGCTGATGGTTACAAGCGTTCTTTGGCACCAGTATTGGATGCGCACGTTACTACCCTCTTAACTGCCTTAACCCTGTTCTACTTCGGCTTAGGTCCTGTATTGGGTTTTGCCACTACGCAGATTCTGGGTATTCTCTTATCACTGTTCTGCGGTATCATGGTATCTCGTTTGATTACTGATTGGTACACTAACAAGAACAGACACTTCGAATATTTCACAGGTATCTCTAAGCGTATTTTCAAACATGCGGCATTCAAATTCATTGAGTATAGAAAAATTGCCTACGGTATTTCAGTAGTTGTACTGATACTGGGTATCGCTTCTTTCTTCAATGGTTTCGATGAAGGTGTTGAATTCTCAGGCGGACGTAGCTATACAGTGAAGTTCGATAAGCCTGTGAATGCTGACATCGTTCGTGATGATTTGAAGAAAGTGTTTGAAGAAGCACCAATAGTAAAGACTGTTGACAATGCTAGTCAATTGAACATTACGACTGCTTACAAAAT
>DALYHN010000147.1:0-6225 GCA_031970875.1 Chitinophagaceae bacterium | reverse complement strand
AGTTAACTGGTGTAAGCAATGGCGATTATTGGCAGGGCACCGGTGTTGACTCATTGGGCAATGCTGTAAACTGGTCTGCTACTTTAACAAGCGCTGCCGCTGCAAAACCTGCAGAAAATGCTGCACCAAAAGCAGCGCCTAAACTTGGTGACGTGGTGTATCCATTCACCGCATTTGGTGTGGGCGAAAACGCACAAGCCAAGCAAGAAACGGTGCTCTTTAAAAATGCAACTGTTTGGACGAGCGAAAAACAAGGTGTGCTGCAAAACACAGATGTACTCGTGAAAAACGGTAAGATTGATAAAGTGGGTAAGAACCTTTCTACTGAAGGCGCTCGTGTGATTGATGCAACTGGCAAACACTTAACTGCCGGTGTAATTGATGAGCACTCGCACATTGCTTCAGCCTCTACCAACGAAGGTGGTCAGAGCGTAACTTCTGAAGTGCGTATTCAGGATAACCTAGATCCGGATGACGTGAATATCTATCGTCAGTTGAGTGGTGGTGTAACCACTTCGCACATCCTGCATGGCTCTGCCAATACCATTGGCGGACAAACACAGTTGATCAAACTGCGTTGGGGTACCAATGACGAAGGTTTGAAATTCCAAGGTGCAGATCCTTTCATCAAGTTTGCTTTGGGTGAAAACGTGAAGCGCACTTCCAGCACACAGGGCAATAATCGTTTCCCCGACACACGTATGGGCGTGGAACAAGTATTGATGGATGCATTCCAGCGTGCGAAAGATTATGAAGCCAACATGAAAGCTGTTGAAGCTAACAATAAAAAGAAAGGTGCCACACCGATGATCTTCCGCAGAGATTTGGAGTTGGATGCTCTGGTAGAAATCATGAACAAGAAGCGCTTCATCACTTGTCACTCTTATGTAGCAAGCGAAATCACTTCTACGATGCGCGTGGCTGAAAAATTTGGCTTCCGCATCAACACCTTCACACATATTCTCGAAGGTTACAAAGTAGCAGATAAAATGAAAGCTCATGGTGCTGCGGCTTCAACATTCTCTGACTGGTGGGCATACAAATTAGAAGTACAAGATGCCATTCCACAGAACGCTGCGATCATGAATGCTGTTGGTGTGAATGTGGCTATCAACTCTGATGATGCAGAAATGGCACGTCGCTTGAATCAGGAAGCAGCTAAAAGCGTGAAGTATGGTGGCATGAGCGAAGAAGATGCTTGGAAGATGGTGACCATCAATCCAGCGAAAATGCTGCACGTAGATGATAAAGTAGGTAGCATTAAAGTTGGCAAGGATGCCGATCTGGTGTTGTGGAGTGATAATCCACTGAGCATTTATGCCAAATCGCTCTATACAATGGTAGATGGTACTATTTACTTTGATCGCGAAAAAGATCTGCAACTGCGCAAAGAAGTAAAAGCTGAGCGCCAGCGTTTGATCAGCAAGATGGTGGGTGAAAAAGCACAGGGTCGTCCAACAATACCGGCACAACCCAGCTATAAGTATATCCACACTTGTTTAGACCATGGTCATAAACTGGGTATGTTGGAAATTGAAGCAGAGGACGCAGATCACGATAACCAATAAACTGATACACATGAAAAAGACACTCTTTATATGCGCCGCCTGGTTGTCGCTCAGCGTAGCAACCGCACAGGAGACTGTGTATCCGGCCAAAGAACAAAAAGGTTTACTCTTCATCAAGAACGGAACTGTTCACGTAGGTAACGGTCAGGTTCTGGAAAACGCTACCATCGAAGTAAGAGATGGTAAGATTACCAAAGTGGGCAGCAATATTGCTATTCCTGCAGATGATGTAAAAGTCTATGATGCCAAAGGAAAGCATGTTTACCCCGGTCTAATCCTACCAACATCAACTTTAGGTATTCAGGAAATTGGTGGTAACGCCGTTCGTGGTAGTAACGACTACCGTGAAATTGGCGATGTGAATGCCAGCGTGCGTGCTATCGCAGCATACAATGCTGATTCCAAAATCATCAACACCGTAAAAGCCAATGGTATCTTGTTGGCACACATCATCCCCCAAGGTTCTCTTGTTGGTGGTACATCTTCTGTTGTGCAATTAGATGCATGGAACTATGAGGATGCCGCTTATGCAGCAGACAATGGCATGAATTTATATATGCCTAGCCTCTTGGCTGGTCCGGGTGGACGCTTTGGCAGACTCTTCGCGGCTTTCGGTGGTCAAGTTCAGGCTGATCCTGTTAAGCAGGCTTTGGACAGAATTGAAGCGGTGAAAGAATTCTTCCGCGATGCAAAAGCCTACTATCAGAAGGATGCTAAGACCAGCATCAATATCAAGTTTGAAGCAGCAAGACCACTGTTTGAAAAGAAACAAAAACTCTTTGTACACTGCGATCAAGTAAAGCAAATGTTGCTTGCGCTTGATTTTGTAAAAGAGTTTGGTTTTGATGTGGTGATTGTTGGTGGTTCTGAAAGCTGGCAGATTGCTGATCTGCTGAAGCAGAACAATGTGCCTGTGATCTTATCACAAATGCACAACCTGCCCACGCTGGATGATGATGATATTGATCAGCCATTCAAAACACCTGTTGCTTTACAAAAAGCCGGTGTACTATTTGCTATTACTGATGATGATTCACAGAATCGTGGTCGTAACATGCCTTTCAATGCAGGTACTGCTGTAGCCTATGGTTTGGATAAAGAAGCCGCCATTAGCGCTATGACACTCAATACTGCAAAGATTCTGGGTATTGCCAACAGGACCGGCTCTATTGAAGTGGGCAAAGATGCCAATATCGTTGTAAGCGAAGGCGATATCTTGGACATGCGCAGCAGTAAAATCACCCATGCTTTTATTCAGGGCAGAAACGTAAGCCTGGATAATAAGCATAGCCAAATGTATGAGCGCTATAAGCACAAATACGGTATCAAATAAGCCCTTAGGCTTCGCATAATGTTAATCCCTTCACGTTTTCGTGAGGGGATTTTTTTGTGATACGCTTTTAGATAAAGACCTTTACCACATGACCGCTGCCATTATCAAAGGATTGTTGTTGGGCCTGATGCTCAGCATTTCTGTTGGTCCGGTTATTTTTTCTATTATCAAGCAAAGCATCAATAATGGGCATAAGGGCGGCTTTGCATTTGTAGCGGGCGTCAGCGCTAGTGATATTAGTCTTGTCTTATTTAGTCAAGTATTTACAGAGTTGTTCCGCATGCTCATCGATTTCAAAAAAGAAATTGGGATTGGTGGTAGTATACTCCTTATCATCATTGGCGTCTATGTGCTGTTCTTCAAAAAAGTAACCGTAAATGATGAAGGCGTTCAGGTGATACAATTACGCAAGCGCGATATGGTGCGCGTCTTTCTCTCCGGTTATTTCATGAATATCCTTAATCCCAGCGTCATTGCATTCTGGTTGATTATCGCTACTTCGGTTGTTGACTTGAGTTTTTCACATCGCGTGGTTTTATTCGGCACCTGTTTGGTAGTAGTACTGTTGGCAGATCTTGCCAAGGTTTTTCTAGCTGGTGCGCTGCGCAAAAAACTGACGCCAAAGAATATTCATTATATCAATATCCTTTCTGGTCTTATCCTGATTGGCTTTGGCCTTGCGCTCATTTGGGGAACTCTCGTTTTCGGCGATCGTTTATCATAGCTTTAACGATTAGAACACAAAGCCCTTGCTTAAATTGCCATCAATGCACAAACCAATACTGCTCGTTATTTTCCTGCTCTGCGCATGTGCTGCTTTTTCACAGCGCGGTGTATTGATTGTAAAAAAGGGAGAAACAACTGTAACGCGCTACTACGAAGGCGCTTTTCTGCAATTCTATCATCCCGGTGGTGGATTGGTGCAAGGCTGGATCAGAAAAAACAAGAACGACAGCATTCAACTCATGCTTGGTTATATGGGATTGGTAAAAGAGGGTATGGGTACCAAGATTGATACAGTAAGACAAGGGTTTGACGTGTTTTCTATCAAAGACATTGCAGCTATTCCTAAAGACACGCGCTTTCATTCTATCTGGAAAAGCCCCGGAAGCCTCTTGCAGCTTGGCGCAGCCGCTTATGGTGGTATCAATATCCTGAACTCAATAACGCGAGGCATTCCACTATTTTCAGATGGTAATGGTACGAGATTGGGTATAACAGCGGGCGTCTTTGTAATGGGCCTGGTCTTACAAAAGCTGGAAAAGGACCGCATGGTCATGGGAAAAAAATATCGGGTTGAAATGCTGGAATTGTAATTTTAGTCAGCATGAAAAAAATCTGGCGTTTCCTCAAAAAAGCATTTCTCTTCTGCTTCATCAGCTCACTGGTGTATTTATTGATTTGTCGGTTTCTATTTCCGCCAATCACCATCACACAGCTCGGCGATAGTTTTTCTTATGGACTCAAAAGAGATTATGTACCCTGGAGCCAGATATCACGTAATGTGAAATTGGCAGCCATTGCAAGCGAGGACCAAACCTTTCCTGATCACAATGGATTTGATCTGAACGCCATTCAGAAAAGTCTCAATCCAAAAAAGAAAAACAAGAAAAAGAAATTGCCACTTGGCGCCGGCGCAAGTACTATTACACAACAAACAGCAAAGAATGTCTTTCTCTGGCAGGGCAGCGGCCCCATGCGTTATGTACGCAAGTTGCCCGAAGCGTATTTTACTCTACTGATTGAATGGGTATGGGGCAAACAACGTATTCTGGAAGTCTACCTGAATGTGATTGAAATGGGTCCGGGCATATTTGGTATTGAAGCGGCTGCTCAACATTATTATGGTAAACATGCAAAGGATTTGAGCAGGGCCGAAGCTGCATCCATTATTGCTTGCTTACCAAACCCTAAACGATTTAAAGTAAAGCCAGCATCCAGATTTGTTGCGTGGAAACAACAATGGGTAATGCGACAAATGAATCAGCTAGAAGGCGATGAAGACCTGGAAGCTATTTTGAAAAAATAAATCGGTCTATTGCTGCTTTCGCTGAAGCAAAACGCGCTTCATCTTCTCCACTAATCAATGACCAAGGAACAGACTGATTGATCAATATGTCTTGATAGATGTGGAATAACTCTTTGCGCGGACCTTCATCGGGATATTCGCGTAATTCGTCTTTGGTCCAGGGCAAATCAATATTACAGAGCAAGTAGAGATCGTATTTGCGCGCAATAATCTCGTCGAGAATAAATTGATGGCATTTCCCAAATACGTATTCGCACCACACTTTCATCACATACATGTCTGTATCCACAAACAATAGTGGGTTGGAATTATCCGATTGATTCTTGCATACCAGAGAGGCGTATTCATCTTCCAACGCCAATTGTCCCTTGGCAATCAGCTCCAGGTCATCCATATCATAATTGGTGCCATTGGTCAGCAAATATTCACGCGCAAATTCAGGACACCATTCTGTTTGATAATGCTGTGCCAGCTCTTCGCAAAGCGTGCTTTTACCCGTACTCTCGGGTCCGATAATCACTATTTTTTTGACGCTTTGTTCCATGCGGGTTCTTGCTTCAGTACTTTTTTATAGATAGGACAAGTTTCTTCGTGCGCACCGGGCAAATAGCCGGCACTCATCAGAAATTCATTCACGATCTCTCCGCCTGTAAAACGAAAAGTTTTTCGAAATAGTTTAACCCAATCCTGCTTTGTTAGTGGATGATGTGCATCCAACCAATTTCGAAAAGAGCCATGCGATTTTTGTAGTGTAAGAATAGTCTTTGCATTCTCTATAGCAGCCAAAATTTTCAAGCGGTTTCTGATAACGCCCGCATCATTCATCAATCGCTCCACATCTGCATCAGAATACGCCGCAACCTTCTTAATCTTAAACTGATGATAGGCTTTTCGAAAGCTAATTTCTTTGCGCAGAATGGTTGTCCAGCTTAAACCAGCCTGATTGATTTCTAAAATCAATCGGCAGAATAACTCATCATCGGTTTCAATAGGAAAACCATATGCCTTATCATGATAGGCTTGATGCAATGCTGCATCCTCCGGCTTCATTTGTGCAATCGCGCTGCAATAACTCATGCGTGTGTATTTTGTCTGGCTTTCTGCATCCAGCTGATTAAGCCAAATACAGCCAGGATGAGTAATACGAGGTATTGTACACTCGTAAACACAAAGCCTTTTACGAAGTACAGGGGTATGGAAGCGATATTCGTCGCAATCCACCAGATCCAACTTTCTACTTTTTTTCTGGCCATCAGCCACATACCGGTATAAGCTGTGGCAGAAGCAAATGCATC
>DALYHN010000146.1:0-6240 GCA_031970875.1 Chitinophagaceae bacterium | reverse complement strand
ATGTATTCCAAAGCCTGAGAAGTGTTCATGCCTTTGTTGTAGATGATGCGGTAGATATCAAGGATATGGTTGATCTGATTATGGCTAAAACCTCTGCGCTTTAAGCCAACACTATTCACACCACCATAGCTTAATGGTGTACGAACTGCTTTGATGTAAGGCGGTACATCTTTGCTCACGAGACTACCTCCGCCGATATAGGCATGCTGTCCGATATTGACAAACTGGTGAACAGCAGAAACACCGGCAATGATGGCCCAATCGCCCATGGTTACATGGCCCGCCATTTGTGAGCTGTTACTAATGATGCAATTATTACCTACGATGCAATCGTGTGCAATATGGCTGTATGCCATAATCAAGCAATTGCTACCAACTTTTGTTCTGCCTCTATCGTTGGTACCTCTATTGATGGTTACAAATTCACGGATAGTGGTATTGTCACCTACTTCGGCGGTGGTTTTTTCACCGCTAAACTTCAAATCCTGAGGAACAGCACCCAAAACAGCACCTGGGAAGATGCGGCAGTTCTTACCAATGCGTGTACCATCCATGATGGTTACATTACTGCCAATCCAAGTGCCTTCGCCAATCACCACGTCGCCATGAATCACCGTGAAGGGATCAATTTTAACGTTGGGCGCAATTTTGGCGTTAGGGTCTATGTAGGTAAAAGGATGTGTCATAATTGAATTTGATGCGGCTTCTTGGGCTTAGCCGCGTTTTACTAATTGTGCAACCAGATCGGCTTCGGTAGCAACTTTGCCACCAACATATACCGAGCCGTGCATTTCGCAGATGCCGCGTCGGATAGGTGCAGTCATCTCTAATTTGAGAATCATAGTATCACCGGGAACTACTTTCTGCTTGAATTTACAATTATCTATTTTCAGAAAATAAGTATCGTATTGCCCTTCCGGCATGGCGTTGATGGCTAGGATACCGCCGGTTTGTGCCAACGCTTCCACCTGCAATACACCGGGCATAACAGGGTTGCCTGGAAAATGACCTTGGAAAAACCATTCGTTGAATGTGACATTCTTGATACCAACGATATGCTTGTCTGTTAATTCAGTGATCTTATCAACCAACAAGAATGGGAATCTGTGTGGCAGTGTTTTTTCAATCTTTTCCAGATTGTATACCGGTGGCATAGTAGGATCGTACACAGGTACATCCTTTACATGCTTATTCTTCTTGATGTATTGCTTGATCTTTTTTGCAAACTCTACATTGCTGCTATGGCCGGGTCTGTTGGCAATAATTCTGGCTTTGATGGGATAACCAATCAGGGCTAAATCACCTACAACATCCAAGAGTTTGTGTCTTGCTGGTTCGTTAGGGAAACGCAGTTCCAGATTATTCAGATAGCCCTCGCTCTTCACTTCTACTTTCTCGCGTTTAAATATCTTGGCTAAACGGTTCATTTCTTCATCCGTAACAGGTTTGTCTACTACGACAATCGCATTATTGATATCTCCGCCCTTGATGAGGTCGTTATCCAACAACATTTCCAGTTCGTGCAGGAAACAGAAAGTTCTGCAAGGGGCAATTTCATTTCTGAAATCGCGCATGGTTTTTAAACCAGCGTGCTGGGTGCCCAATACCGGACTATTGAAATCGATCAGCGTGGTGATCTGGTAATCCATGGCTGGCATGGCCACCATTTCTACACGCTTGCCTTCATCGTAATGGAAAATATTTTCGTCAATGCTGTACCAGGCTTTTGCTGCTTCTTGTTCCAGCACACCTGCTTTTTCAATCAGCTCAATAAAGGGCATGGAGCTGCCATCCATGATGGGAATTTCAGGGCCGTTCAGTTCAATCAGGCAGTTATCAACCCCCATACCCACTAGTGCAGCCAAAACGTGCTCAACAGTGCTCACTTTGGCATCGCCTACCTGCAGGGTAGTGCCGCGACTGGTATCGGTTACCAGATCGCAATCAGCTTTAATAATGGGTTGATTGGGCAGATCGATACGCTGAAAATGGATACCAAATCCGGGATTGGCCGGTTTCAGCGTCATATCTACCAGAATACCCGTGTGCAGACCTGTGCCGCTAATGCTCACTGAGCTGGCCAGGGTATGCTGCATATCGGGATTGAAGTGTTTGTCCATGCCTATGAATTGTACAATACTGATTATCAATGAATAGAGACGCGAAATTAGCCGCTATTGCAGCTTGGTCGCATCATAAGTCAGCAAAAATAAGTTAAACAATGGGGCGGGACGAATTTCAGGCGTTCAATCTTTCCGCCTGTAGCTGGGCTACCAGCTTTTCCAATTCCTTCACTTTTCGCTCCAATTCGGGCAGGTTTCTGCTAACTGCCTGAGAACGAAGGAAGGAAGTGTGGTCGTATGCAGGGTTGCCATTCACCGCTGTATTCGGTTCCTTGATACTCTTTGTTACGCCGCTTTTACCGTTGATGCGGGTTTTATCTGCTATGGTAATATGGCCTACAATACCAGCCTGGCCACCAATCATCACGTATTTGCCCACTTTGGTGCTGCCGCTGATGCCCGTTTGGGCGGCAATAACGGTGCTTTGTCCGATCTCTACATTGTGGGCAATCTGTACCAGATTATCCAGCTTCACACCCTTGCGGATGATGGTTGAACCCATGGTTGCTCTGTCAATGGTAGTATTGGCGCCAATTTCCACTTGATCTTCCACCACTACATTGCCAAGTTGCGGCACTTTTTGGTAAGTGCCATCTGCCTGAGGGGCAAAGCCGAATCCATCGCTACCAATAACGGTACCTGCATGGATGATTACATCATTGCCAATCACACAGTCGTTGTAGATTTTTACGCCAGCATGAATCACCACATTGTTGCCAATCTTAACACGCTCACCAATAAAACTACCGGGATGAATTTTGCTACTATCACCAATACTGGCTTGTTTGCTGATATAAGCAAAGGCGCCTATATACACATTGTTACCAATAGTAGCGCTATCTGCGATGAAAGAAGGTTGTTCAATACCGCTCAGCTGCTGTGCTTGTAATTCCTGATACTTGGCCATCAACGAAGCAAAAGCAGAGTAAGGGTCTTGTACACGAATCAAGGTGGCAGCAATAGGTTGCTTTAGTGCTAATGCTGCATGAATGATGACGATGGATGCTTGGGTGGTATAGAGATATTCCTCGTATTTGGGGTTAGCCAGAAATGCCAGTTGTCCGGCACGGGCTTCTTCAATTTTACCAAAGGAGGCTACAGATGCTTGTGCATCGCCTTCAACTTGTCCGCCAGTCATCATGGCGATCTGCGCAGCTGTAAATTGCATAAATGCTGATTAGTGACAGTGTTGCGGCAGCTTACCGCAATGAACAAATGTAGAATTTTTTAACGGGTGCGGAGAGGTTTTGCTGTATCAAGGCATTGTCTACTTCAGAGATGTCTTTCACACTACCATCTCGGTATAATATATTGATGCGCTCGTCTTTTGTCTGATACATGGTATTGCTTGCATCGCCTGTAAACACAAAATTGGCAGCATCTTCCAACGTAATGCCCAATTGCTGTGCAGCTTTTTCTTGTAAGGACTGTACCAAAGCTGTTTCTGGCGGATTGGGTGAAATGGTGATTTTCAGCAGACTTCTATTCAGTAGCATGGTACACAGCTGACTTAGTACTTTGTCTGAATGGTTGGCCCATTTCTTTACAGCAAAGCTGATATCGGCATCATCCAATAAACAAAACTTCGATAGCGCAAATGCGTCCATCTTGCCCGAGTAGGTGAAAAAGAAGTAATCCAATGTACCTCCTGTTGCAATCTCTTTATTACCTGATGCAACTAGTTTTCTGGCTCTATCCAGAATATGCACCAACATTTTCTCAGCAGCCAATACAGTCTTGTGTAAATATACTTGCCAGTACATGAGTCTGCGCGCAACCAAAAACTTCTCAATGCTATAAATGCCTTTTTCTTCCACCAGTAATTGGCCTTCATGCACCACCAACATTTTGATGATGCGGTCATAACCAATCACGCCCTCATTCACGCCGGTAAAAAAGCTGTCGCGTGTGAGATAATCTAATCGGTCCACATCCAACTGCCCGCTAATGAGTTGGTGCAGGAATTTTTTCGGGTATTGATCGGTGAAAATAGCAATGGCCATATCCAGCCCACCATCAAACTCCTGATTCATTGCCTGCATGATTTGTAGGCTCAAGGTTTCATGATGCACATCCTGAATCAATACATGCTCCAAAGCATGTGAGAATGGTCCGTGCCCAATATCATGCAATAGTATCGCAGCCTTGGCTGCCAATGCTTCTTCTTCTGTAATAACAACACCCTTTGCCTTCAGCTCAGTAACGGCATTGCACATCAGATGATAGGCGCCAAGCGAATGATGCAGTCTGGTATGTACGGCGCCAGGGTAAACAAGGTAGGCCATGGCCATCTGGTGAATGCGTCTTAAGCGCTGATAATATGGGTGTGTGATGATGCGAAACAGCAGGGGATGATCAATGGTGATAAATCCGTGCACTGGGTCGTTGATGATCTTTCTTTTCGCGGTCATGCTGTTGGGGCTTTGTTAAAGCAGTGAACAAATGTACAATTTCAACACCGATCCGATACTTTTGAACAAACAGCGCCTATCGCCCAATACTACCCAATCTTTCAAGTACATTCACGATATGAGTAATGCCACGATTCTCTGGGTAGATGATGAAATCGAAAGCCTGCAATCACAAAAGCTTTTTTTAGAAAGCAAGGGCTATACTGTTACCACTTTTACCAATGGTTTTGATGCAGTAGATTTTGTGCAAGCCAATCATGTAGATGTGGTCTTGCTGGATGAATCTATGCCGGGCATCACGGGGTTAGAAACACTCACGCGGATCAAAGCGGTGAGACAGCATTTACCTGTGGTGATGATCACACGTAATGAAACAGAGAACCTGATGAATGAGGCGATTGGTAGTCAGATTACGGATTATCTCATCAAACCCGTAAATCCCAATCAGGTGTTGTTGAGCTTGAAAAAGATTCTTGAGAATAGAAAACTGGTTGCTGAGAAAACCAATACAGCGTATCAACAACAGTTTCGCGATTTGTTTATGGCCTTGCAGGATAATCCGGGTTACAGAGAATGGATGGATATCTACAAGCGATTGGTGTATTGGGAATTGGAGATGGAGAAGAGTGATAGTCCCGAAATGCGGGAAGTATTGCAATCGCAGAAAGATGAAGCCAATACAGCATTCTTCAAGTACATCAGCAAGCATTATGCAGAGTGGATCAATAATAAAGCAGCCGATGCGCCTGTGATGAGTCACCAGTTGATGCAGTATAAAGTGTTACCGCATGTTGAGAAAGGTATTTCTACTTTTTTTATCCTGATAGATAATCTGCGCTTCGATCAGTGGAAAGCCATACAACCTATTTTCGCAGAGAGTTTTCGCATATTGGAAGAAGAAACTTTCTTTAGCATTTTGCCAACTGCAACGCAATACAGTCGTAATGCAATTTGTGCCGGCTTATTACCACTGCAGATTCATCAGCAGTTCCCGAATGAGTGGAAACATGATGATGATGAGGGCGGAAAAAATATGAGTGAGGAATTGTTTCTGCGTGCGCAGTTGAAACGATTGAAAAAAGAGGATATCCGTCTCAGTTATACCAAAGTGCTCAATCATGCAGACGGGCAACAACTGGTGAATAACGTCCACAATCTCTTAGGCAATGAGTTGAATGTGATCGTCTACAATTTTGTGGACATGCTCAGTCATGCGCGTACAGAAATGGAAGTGCTGAAAGAGTTGGCAGCAGATGAAACCAGTTATCGCAGTTTAACCAAGAGTTGGTTTGAGCATAGTCCGCTTCACCAAGCATTGAAGAAAATTGCTGATAAGCCTGTGCGCATTGTGCTGGCAACAGATCATGGCAGTGTGCGGGTGAACACGCCGTATAAAGTGCAGGGTGATAAACAAACTACAGCCAATCTGCGGTACAAACATGGCCGTAACCTGAATTATGAGGCCAAGGAAGTTTTGGCATTCAGAGATCCTAAGGAAGCCGGACTGCCCGTGCCGGGTATCAACTCTTCGTACATTTTCGCCAAAGAAGATGGCTATCTCTGTTATCCTAACAATTACAACCACTTTGTACAGTATTACCGCAATACCTTTCAGCATGGTGGGGTGAGTTTGGAGGAAATGATCATTCCGGTGATCAAAATGGCGTCTAAAACAGCTATTTAAGCAGGTCTTGTGGATAATTCGC
>DALYHN010000145.1:0-6263 GCA_031970875.1 Chitinophagaceae bacterium | reverse complement strand
CGGCCCAACATCACATGATTGGCCCAGCTGTCTTCTGCAAACATATCAATCAACACTTTCTTGCCTGAAAGCGTAGCCAGCGTTAATGGCGCTACAAAATCCTTTGCAGCAGGCGTCATGATCACTTGCACTTCTGCCCCTGCTTTTGTTAATAAGCGTAGTAAATGGATAGACTTATATGCAGCTATACTGCCTGTAATACCCAGAATAATCTTTTTCCCCTGCAATGCTTGCATACCGTAAAGTAAAACAAAAAACGGCAGTCAAATGACTGCCGTTTGGGAATTAACTTACCGTATGATTAACGGAACAAATCGTTGTCAGCATTGCGGTGGTATACCTTGTGCTCCATGAATTCCTGGGTAGCCAGGATTGCTGGGTTAGGCATACGCTCATACGCTCTGGAAATCTCAATTTGCTCTTTGTTCTCATGAATCTCTTCCAGACTATCTGTATGGCTAGCAAACTCTTCCAGTTTGTTGTGCAGCTCTTCTCTCAATGAGATATTGATCTGGTTAGCACGCTTGGCAATGATGGCAATAGACTCATACAGGTTACCTGTATGTGCTTTGATATCCACCAGGTGCTTGGTCTCCACAACATTGGAGGTATTAGCGCTAAGCTGTCTTCTTAGTTTGCTCATTGTTGGTAGTATTGATATTTTTTAAAAAATTGTCGGTCTGTGTTTTGAATTTTGTCACCTCCTCCAGCAACTTACTATCTCCGAAACGTTCTTTGAAATCTGAGATCTCACTCAGTACTTTTTCAAAGCGCTCCTTCTGCTTTTCCTCATAGCTGTTCTCTGCATACTTGAAGTAAGAACGAATTACCAATAATTTATACTCATCTGCACGCTTAGAGTCTGGATAGTTATCAGAAACGTTGGCAAATGCAATCGCCGCAGCTTTGTAATAACCCAAATCATAATACAACTGCGCGCTCTTTAATTCTTTTGCCTCTAGTTTCTCTCTACACACATCAATGATATCATTGGCTTCCTTCACACGCTTAGATGTAGGATGTGTATTGATAAAAGCCTGCATCAAAGACATAGTCTTATTGGTGGGCGTTTGATCCAATTCTACTTTAGGCGATTGCTTATAGAAACAATATGCACGCATATACTCACACTCTTCTGCCTTGGCAGAAGTTGGAAAATATTCCACAAAGGTTTTGAATAGGTTCTCTCCGTTGATATAGTCTCTCGTGTTGTAATAAGAATACGCCCATTTGTAGAACATATCTTCATAACGCGGAGAGCCTTTTAGGTAGGGCGACAATTCTTCAAAGAGCTGCTGAGAGTAGTTATACTTTTTATTGGCATAATACTGTTCAGCCATTTGGTACTTGTACTCAAGGTCCTTGCTCTTCATTACCTTATTGAATTTATTGGAGCAGCTCCCCAAAAACACGACTAAAGTAAATAACAGAATGCGTAAGGTCCTCATCATAAAGCGGGCAAAATTAATGAATTAACAGCAATATATCTACCCAAATGCTGAAACAGGCAAAAGAGCCGTTAAGATTTATCTAAAAAGCTCATAATCAATTAAAAAAGGCCATCCGCGCTAACGGATGGCCCATTCTGTAACTATTCCTACAAGGGAACCTGCTTATTTAGCATCTCCCTCGCCTTCCTGCAATTTGGCTTTGATTTCGGCCAACGCACCCAGATCACCCAGTGTAGCTTTTTCTACTTTGTTCTGGATAGTCTTCACAGCTTTCTTCGTCTTTTCAGCTTCGTTGCGGGCTTCTTTCTTAGCAGCTTCCTTCTCTTCAGTCTTCACCTGCTCCCAGATACGGGCATGGCTCAGAACGATACGCTTCTCGTTACGGTCGAATTCGATCACCATAAATTGGTTCACATCATCAGCCTTCACGGTAGTGCCATCTTCTTTACCCAGGTGACGGTTAGGCGCAAATCCTTCCAGACCATAAGGCAGCTGAACCAGCGCACCTTTATCGTCCTTACGAGTTACGGTACCTTCATGCACTGTGCCGATAGCGAATGTATCTTCCAGTGCATTCCAGGGATCTTCTTCCAGTTGTTTGTGGCCCAGTTGGAGCTTGCGGTTTTCCTTATCGATGCTCAAAATGATCGTATCGATATGTTCAGCCACTTTCACATACTCAGAAGGATGGTTGAAACGCTTTAACCAGCTCAGGTCGCTGATGTGGATCATACCACCGATACCAGCTTCCAGCTCAACAAATACACCATAAGGTGTGATATTCTTCACCAAACCCTTATGCTTGCTACCTTCTGGGAATTTATCTTCGATAGTAGTCCAAGGATCTTCGCTCATTTGCTTGATAGAGAGACTCATCTTGCGGCTGTCCTTATCCAGGGTAACCACTTTTGCTTCGTGCTCATCACCCAGCTTGAAGAATTCTTTAGCATTAATTGGGGTATTTGCCCAAGTGATCTCAGATACGTGTACCAGACCTTCAACACCAGGCTGAATTTCCAAGAATGCACCGTAATCTTCGATGTTCACCACTTTACCCTTCACCACAGCACCTTCGCTGAGGTTTTCAGGCAGCACATCCCAAGGATGTGGCGTCAGCTGCTTCAGACCCAGGCTGATACGCTTCTTGTCGTCGTCGAAATCCAGTACTACCACCTGCAGCTTCTGGTCGAGTTTTACAACCTCGCTTGGGTGAGAGATACGACCCCATGAAATATCTGTAATATAGAGCAGACCGTCCAGACCACCCAGATCCATGAAGGCACCGAAATCGGTGATGTTCTTCACAGTTCCTTCCAGTACCTGGCCTTTCTCCAGCTTGCTCATGATCTCTGCACGCTGTGCTTCGATATCGCTTTCGATCAGGGCTTTGTGAGATACTACTGCGTTCTTGATTGCTTCGTTGATCTTCACAACCTTGAACTCCATCGTCTTACCTACGAACTGATCGTAATCAGTTACAGGCTTCACGTCGATCTGAGAACCTGGTAAGAAAGTTTCCATACCAAATACGTCTACGATCAAACCACCCTTGGTCTTGCTGGTAACCACACCGGTAACCACTTCACCAGTCTTGTGTACTTCAACGATACGCTCCCATGCACGGAAGATGCGCGCTTGCTTGCGGCTCAGGTGCAGGTGACCTTGTCTGTCTTCTTTTTCTACTACCATTACTTCCACTTCATCACCAACTTTCAAACCTGGTGTGTCGCGGAATTCGTTCAATGATACCAGACCATCGCTCTTGAAACCAATGTTGATTACCACGTCGGTTTTGGTAACACCTACCACACCACCTCTGATAATTTCACCATCATTGATCTGAACGAAAGTAGCATCGTACACTTTGTCGTACTTCGCTTTTTCGTCTGCTTGGTAATGACTTACATTGCGCTTGTCTACGCTCCAGTCAAAATCATCGTGTGCTGTAACAACAGCTTCCACAGGTGTGTTTGTTGACGCAGTAGTCTCAGCGGCCGCTTCGGCAGCACCGGTTGACTCCTGTGCATCTGCGTTTAATTGTTTAACAATCAGTTTCATAAAAGATCCCGAGGGTTTTAAATCGGGAGCGCAAAGGTAGGGAATGAAATGCGTAAAAAAGCAATGCCAGCCTGATTTTCAGGCATTTTTTGTTGGACCTAACACCGCACAGTTCTGGGAGGAATATTTCTTAGGCTAGATTTACCTTTACAGAAATACAACTTATTGATAATCAGCTTATAAAATTAGCACTTTACCTCAACCAAGTAACTAAAAGGTGAACAGCTATCTAGGTCAGGACTGAATATAGTTCTGTAATTGATGGATGGTTTCCTGCTGATTGAGAATTGTCTCAGCCACCACATCATTCATCGAAACGATGCCTGCCAGTTGACCATCATTCACAACAGGTAAATATCTTATTTTAAAAGATGACATCAACTGCATGCAGGTGTCGATAGTCGTATTCATATCCACTGGTGGAAAATCGCTGGTCATGATATCACCTACAGTCGTATCATCTGAATGACGACCTTTCAGAATTACCTTACGAGAGTAATCGCGCTCCGTCATAATTCCTGCAAAAACACCATTACGCATCACCACAACAGAACCAATATTCTGGTCAGCCATCATGCGCAATGCATCAATTACGGTGGTTTCAGGAGGCACTGTAGCAATGTGTGTGCCCTTACGGCGAAGGATATCACTGACTTTTCTCATACGGCATTCGTTTGCATTAAATTACTAAATTTTTGTCGGGAAATACACATCCGTCAAAATCAACTTATTTTAGTTCAAACTTTTGGCCATGAAAAAGATGCTTCCATTACTCCTTGCACTTTGCATCAGCACCAGTGCGCTCGCACAAACCAAGCCAGCTCCTGCACCTGCAAAAACCAACACCAAGCCTACCATTGCTGTAAAAGCTGTAGGTCCAAAGAAAGCAGACGGTACATTGGATATGCGCTACAAGGCCAATAAGGAAGCGGTTCGTGCTGCAGGCCCCAGAAAAAAGGATGGCACATTGGACATGCGCTATAAAGCGAATCAGGAAAAAGTAAAGAAAGGAAAAGGCTAGACTACGCTTGCTGTGCGATATGCTGTGCTGCAATCCACCCTGATGTCCAGGCATGCTGAAAATTAAAGCCACCTGTGATACCATCTACATCCATCACTTCACCAGCGAAATACAGACCGGGCATTCGCTTGCTTTGCATGGAGTTGACATCAATTTCATTCAACTGAATACCACCACAGGTTACAAACTCTTCTTTGAAAGTTGTCTTGCCACTTACAGCAAACTCATTCGCGACCAATAAACGAATCAATTGCTGTTGTTGCTTAGCAGGTAAATCTGCCCAACGCATTTGCTCCGTAATGCCTGCTTGTTCTAAAAAGAATGTCCATAGTCTGTTGGGTAAACCAAAGGGATTTTTACCATGGATTTTTTGCGCAGCCTGTGTTTGTCTTAATTCAATAAACGCGTCTTTCATCGACTGCTCATGATACTCAGGCAACCAATTTATCATCACGTTAAACTGATATTGCTTCTCTGCCAATTCTCTAGCACCCCAAGCTGATAAACGTAAAATAGCCGGACCACTCATACCCCAGTGTGTAATCAATACTGGACCGGCCTCCTGCAATTTTGTACCCAAAATTTTTACAGAAGCTTTCGCCACACTTACACCCATCAATGAAGTGATCGGATGCTTGGGCATATTGAAAGTAAACAAAGAAGGTACGGGTGATTCGATGTTATGTCCCGTCTGAGTCAACCAGCTAAACTGTGCTGCTTTAGGATAACCGCCAGTAGCAATGCAGAGAAAGTCTGCGGTAAGCGTTCTACTACCTGCAGTCTCTAAGTGAAATTGCCCATTCACATGTTTGATCTGCTGCACATCACAATTCAATTGAAGTGCTACCCCATATTGATTGGCTTCGCGCAATAAACAATCGATAATTGTTTGCGAATTATTGGTATCAGGAAACATTCTGCCATCAGCTTCCTGATGTATAGTAACACCACGTTCTGCAAACCAACTCAAAGTATCTTTCGGTGAAAACCAGTGCAGCGATTTCTTTAAGAATGATTGTCCGCGCGGATATCTTCTGGACAATTCAGGAATCTCGAATAATGCATGGGTAACATTACATCTGCCACCACCACTCACTTTTACTTTTTGTAATACCTTACTGGTCTTCTCTACAATGATCACACGCAGTGAAGGTGCTAATCTTGCTGCATTCACTGCACAGAAAAAACCTGCTGCTCCACCACCAATCACCACTAATGTTTTCTGCTCACTCATTTTGGTAACAACATAATAGATGCAAACGTAACAATCCCATCAAATAAATTCTTCAAACGGATATTCTCATTCTCGGCGTGCTGATTATTATCGTGATTCGCTATAGGCACAGTAATAGGCGGTGTTTTCAAATATTGTTCAAATACAAACAAAGGTAAACTGCCACCCAATGTTGGTGTTAGCACCACTTTACCTTGCGCAGTTGCAACTGCTTCTACAACTTTTAGTGCAAGCGGGTGTTGCATCGAAGTTTTTTGCGCATTATATCCGCCAGAACGAACTACCATGGCAATTTTAGGATAACGTATACGCTCTTCATCTGTAGGTTCCTTTGAAGTAACGAAATAACCCTGTGATTGGATATGCTGAATCATCTTATCCTGTTGCTTTTTCCAATCATTGCCCATCACCAAACGCAAATCAATAGAAGCAACCGCTTTTACGGGAATGACATTGGCGGAATACTTTCCTGTTCCAGCAACTGTAATACCATTGATAT
>DALYHN010000144.1:4788-6280 GCA_031970875.1 Chitinophagaceae bacterium | reverse complement strand
CAAGAGACCACTGCTAAGATTCGCGCTGTCACCAATCACCTCAAAGGCGTTAAAATCGCCATCATGGGTTGTATTGTGAATGGTCCCGGTGAAATGGCTGATGCCGACTTTGGTTATGTGGGCAGCGGCGTTGGTAAGATTACTTTATACAAAGGCAAGGAAGTGGTGAAGCGCAGCGTAGATAGTGAGGTAGCTGTGGATGAATTAATCCAGCTGCTGAAAGATAACGGCGCCTGGGTAGAACCTGCCTAATTGAATAAACGCGTATGCAAACGGATTTCTTAGTCATCGGTTCTGGTATTGCAGGACTTACCTATGCCCTGAAAATGGCACAGCGATTTCCTGATAAAGAAATCACTGTTATTACCAAGACCATTGCGGATGAAACCAATACCAAATACGCACAGGGTGGTATTGCAGGTGTGTGGGATCCTGCCAACGATAGTTTTCAAAAACATATTGATGATACTTTGACCGCAGGCGATGGTTTGTGCAATTCAGCCATTGTTGAACTAGTGGTGAAAGAAGGTCCTGAGCGCATTCGCGAACTGATTGAATACGGTGCGCAGTTTGATAAAGATGCTGATGGCGATTATGCTTTGGGTAAAGAGGGCGGACATAGTGCGCATCGTATCCTGCACCACAAAGATGTTACCGGTAAAGAAATGGAGCGAGCTTTATTGGAGCAGGCACAGCAACAAAAAAATATTCGCTTCATCCATCATTGCTTTGTGATTGATATCATTACCCAACACCACTTGGGTTTTCTGGTTACCAAGTCCACCAATGATATTACCTGTTATGGTGTCTATGTATTGAATTTGCAAACGAATCAGATTGAAAAAATTACTGCAGCATTCACCTTGTTGGCAACAGGTGGTTGCGGACAAGCATACAGAACCACCACTAATCCGCGCATTGCAACTGGTGATGGTATTGCAATGGTCTACCGTGCCAAGGGCAGAATTGAAAACATGGAGTTTATTCAGTTTCACCCTACGGCTTTGTATGAGCCGGGACAATCGCCTTCATTCTTAATCACTGAAGCAGTGAGAGGTGATGGTGGTATTCTGCGTAATAAAGATGGCGAAGCCTTCATGGAGCGCTACGATGCAAGAAAAGATTTGGCACCTCGTGATATTGTTGCACGTGCCATCGATAATGAAATGAAGCGTGCAGGTACAGAGCATGTGTATCTGGACTGCCGACACATGGATAAGGATGCCTTCATTCATCACTTCCCGAATATTTATGAAAAATGCCTCAGTATTGGTATTGATGTTACCAAGCACATGATTCCCGTTGCGCCTGCAGCGCATTATAGTTGTGGTGGTATCAAAACTGATGAGTGGGGCAGAAGCTCTATTCGCAGATTGTATGCTTGTGGTGAATGTGCCAGCACAGGTTTGCATGGGGCCAATCGTTTGGCTAGTAATTCTTTGTTAGAAGCCATGGTTTTTGCGCATCGCGCTTATTTGGATGTGGTTTGTGC
>DALYHN010000144.1:0-4688 GCA_031970875.1 Chitinophagaceae bacterium | reverse complement strand
CTCATCGTAAAAGGTGCGCAGTTCCGCAAGGAAAGCCGAGGTCTGCATTATAATACCGATTATCCCGGTAAAACCGCTTTGCTGCAGAACATCATTCTGTAGTGAGCAGGTTGATTATCTTTACCCCTTAAGACATTCCATGTATTACTTAGTTTTTTCACTTTTCTATTTGTTGTCATTACTACCCTGGTGGTTGATGTATCTACTGAGTGATGGCATTTATCTCCTGATCTATTATGTGATCGGCTATCGTAAGAAAGTGGTTTTTGATAATATTGCTGTAGCATTTCCAGAAAAATCAGTCGCTGAGCGAACGGCTATTGCAAAAGCATTCTATCGAAATTTTGTTGACACATTTATCGAAACCATCAAGTTGGTGTCCATCTCTGAGAAAGAGTTTCGAGAGAGATTGCAGGTGAATCGTGAGGTCCTTGATGAAGTGTATGCCACTGGTAAAAGTATTCAAGTGCATTCAGCGCACTTTTTTAACTGGGAGTTTTTGAATCTTGGTATTGCCGCCAATACACCTTATCGTTGGTTGGGTGTGTTTACGCCCATCAGCAGCAAGGCGTTTAGTCGCATCATGTGGGACCTGCGTAGCAAATTCGGTACAGTCTTAATTCCTGCACCAGAATTCCGAACACAGTTTCATCAATATGCACGCGGACAATATTCATTGGGTTTGGTAGCTGATCAAAGTCCGGGCAGCCCCATGAATGCATTCTGGACAAAATTCTTCGGTCGAATGACTGCTTTTGTGAAAGGCCCTGAGAAGGGTGCCAAGAATATGAATACGGCTATCGTGATGGCAGATATTTATAAGGTAAAGCGTGGCTATTATCGGATTGATTTAAGTCTCTTGACGACGGAGCCTAGAGAAACACCGGATGGATATATTACCAAAGCGTTGATCAACTTCACCGAAGAATGTATCAAAAAACGTCCGGATAATTATTTGTGGAGCCATCGCCGATGGAAGTTTCTCTTCGATGCAGAGAAGTATAAACATTTAGTGATTGATTAAATGAAAAATCCCCGCAATGCTGCGGGGATTTTTTTAGTTCAATACTTCAGCAGAAGTTTCTGTAGGAATTTTATCGCCTTGTTCTTTAATCTTATTCCAGCCACCCACCACATTACGCAGGTTGTGAATACCCTGACGCTTGATAAGTGAAGCGGCAATCACAGAGCGGTAGCCACCGGCACAGTGTACATAAATATTGTGGTGCTCTTCCAGATTGGCCATGCTGCCGGGATCCATCATATCATTCAATGGAATATTCACTGCATCTTTCACATGGCCATTGCCAAATTCTGTTTCTTTTCTTACGTCTACCACAACAAGGTTTTCATCAAATGGCAGATCCATCGCTAACTCATCTGCTTCCACATCCACAATCATGTCAATACGTTCACCTGCATCCACCCAAGCTTCATAACCACCATTAAGATAACCGATGATTTTTTCAAAACCTACGCGAGCCAAGCGAATAATGCTTTCTTTCTCTTTACCGGGTTCTGTTACTAAGATGATGTTTTGATCGAATGGCAATAAGCTACCTGCCCATTCTGCAAAGCGACCTTCCAAGCCTATGCTGATACTACCCGGAATAAAGCCTTGTGTAAAGGTACTTGCATGTCTGGTATCTAGAATGAAGGTATTGCTCTGTTTTGATGCAAGCTTAAATCCAGGAATATCCAAAGCTTGTAATCCTTTTTCCAGCACACTGTTCAAACTGCTATAGCCTTGTTTATTGATAGCTGCATTGATAGGGAAGTATTGCGGTGGTGCTGCTAATCCTTCTGTTACAGCTTTTACAAAATCTTCCTTACTCTGTGGTTGCAATGCATAATTGCTTTGCTTTTGTGCACCAATCGTGCTATACGTTTCGGGTCCGAGATTCTTACCACAGCTACTGCCTGCACCATGTGCTGGATATAAAATTACTTCATCAGCCAGCGGCATGATTTTTTGTTGCAGACTTTCATACAACATACCTGCAAGGTCTTCCATTGTTAGCTCAGCACCTTTTTGTGCTAAATCTGGTCGGCCTACATCGCCTACAAATAAAGTATCACCGGTGAAGATGGCATGTGCTTTACCTGCTTCATCATGCAGTAAATAGCAAGAGCTTTCTAAAGTATGGCCGGGTGTATGCAGCACGTCTATGCGGAGTTTACCTATTTGAAAACTTTCGCCATCCTTGGCTACATGCACTGGGAATTCTGTAACAGTGTTTGGTCCGTATACAATAGTGGCACCAGTTGCAGCCGCAAGGTCTAAATGCCCACTTACAAAGTCTGCATGAAAATGCGTTTCAAAAATATATTGGATACGGGCGTTTCTTTTGGATGCGAGTTCCAGATATGCATCAATATCGCGAAGAGGGTCAATCACTGCTGCTACACCATCACTTTCGATATAGTATGCAGCTTCACTGATACAACCTGTGTAGAGTTGTTCTATATACATGGAACTTGTTTTTACAAATATACTGGCAAGGATCAGGCCGAAACGGTCTGTCGGTTAGTATGTCAGGCTTATTTTGCTGAATTCGACAATCAGCCAACCAATTCTTCTACAAAGCGAATCACTTCTGTCAGCCTGTTGTAATTCACCGCATAATAGATGAATTTACCTTCCCGCTGTGTGGCAACAATGCCGGCTCTTCTTAATATGGCCAGGTGTTGCGATGCAACAGATTGTTCCAGTCTGAGTTTGATGTAAATCTCAGTTACAGTCATCTTTTTATTCTCGTCAATCAGTTTCAGCATTTGCTGACGCAGTTTGTGGTTGATGGCACGCAGAATCAGCGCTGCTTTTTTTGTATGCAGAAAATCAATCTTAATGGGGGCTTTCCCATTCAATAAAGAAACTGATAACATCGACTGTGTCATACCGCGGGTAGTTTAGGGGGTAAACCGGGCATTATAGCTTGGCGCTATAAAATTAGACATATTTATTATGTATTGACTGATAAAACTTGCTTGCTAAGCAGATTATTTTTTCGGCGGCGCGCTGTAAAAAGCTTTGCTGTAAAATGGCTCAGCATATGCCAGATCTGCAAACTGTTGATTTACAAATGCTTGCTCTCCAAGTGGGCACATATCGGTTACAGCATGGCGTAATAAGGCGAATTGTGCGTTGGGATGGGTGCAGATTTGATGAAATTTCTCTTGACCTGATCCTGTAAAGACGATTGTCTTTGATGCCAGTCTATCCATAAAACTAGCTGCTTCCAGAATCATGGCCTGAGGAGGCATCACTTCATTTAATGATTGATCATACACAGCAGTAAATACTTCCATTCGTCTGGCATCAATCATGGGACAAAACAGGTCGGCTTTCGGAAAAGCTTTACGCGCTGCATGTGCCATGATTTGAAGCGTATTCAAAGTAATCAATGGTTTCTGCAAAGCAAAGCAGATGCCTTTTGCAGAGGCCAATCCCACGCGCAAGCCTGTATAACTGCCGGGGCCATTGCTTACAACAACACCATCAATCTGCTGAAGTGGTAAGCTTAGCTTTTTTGATAAAGCTTGGATAGCTGGTTGCAGAAAAGCAGCATGTTGCTGTTGTTCCAGATTTTCTTGTTCAGCCAATACTTCTCCATCCTTGCTGAAGCCAACAACAGCAAACTCAGTAGCGGTATCAATATGCAGGAGAATGGCCATTAGTATTGTGGTAGTAATGCTTGTTTTAAAGCAGGTGCGGCTGCATAGCGGCTATTATTTTCAGCTAATTTGTCCAATAACTGGTATACCTGAAGCAAGCCAATTTTCTCGCCCCACTCAAATGGCCCGTAGGGATAATTGGTGCCGAGTTTCATCGCTGTATCAATCTCTGCCGTTGTGCTTATTGCATCGCCCAAGGCAAAATACGCTTCATTGATAATCATTGCGATGACGCGTGCTGCAATCAATCCAGGCTGATCAGGTGCTGCGGCAAAAGCAATACCCAATTGGTTCAGGGCTAGCTTCGCTTTTTCAGCTTCGGCTGCGTCAGTTGAAAAAGCGATTTCCATCACTGGTCTATCTAAAAATCCCGGCCATGCAATGATGCGGTGACAGTTTGCCGGCAGTTCAGTTAATCCGGTTAAGGGTGCATGTACAAATACAGGGATATTGGTAGGCAATACCAGTGGCGCATCTTCGTACAAAAGATCGAAGCATATATCACCGCCCATGCATTGCGGCACAAAAGCAGTGCTATGTAATCCTGCAAAGTTTTTGCTTTGCCAGATTTCCTGCTGATGGGTATTTGCTCTTACCTGAATAACCATAATGCTGTTTCTGCTGCAAATGTATTGGTTGAATCATGGAATTGCTGCAATTTGCTGCTTCAATTCATGATCATGTCCAAGCAAATCATTCAAACAGCGCAGGCGCCCGCACCAATTGGTCCTTATAGTCAGGCAGTAAAAGCCAACGGTATGTTGTTCATTAGCGGTCAGGTAGCTTTTGATCCCGCTAGCGGAGAACTGAAGATGGGCAGTATTCAGGAAGAGACCCATCAGGTGATGAAAAACCTGCAGGCTGTTTTGACTGAGGCCAAACTCACTTTTGAACATGTGGTGAAGACCAGTATCTTCTTGAGTGATATGGGCCTGTTTGCTCAGGTGAATGAAGTCTACGGTCAATACTTTAATGGCGATTATCCTGCACGCGAAACGGTAGCGGTAAAAACC
>DALYHN010000143.1:0-6361 GCA_031970875.1 Chitinophagaceae bacterium | reverse complement strand
TAACGGGCCGGAATCATGGCGATTTGCTTCATGGCGCAAAGTTAACCGCTGAATGGCATCAGGCAACAGGCGTCTTATCCATATGCCCAAAAGGCTTGGTGAGCAATTCTCCAAACTGCTCATCTTTCTCGTTAGGATAGTAGCGATCCAAACCATAGCGAATCTGTGCAGCATCTAGTTTCATGAAAGTGCCCAGCAATCTGTCCCAGATTGACAATACTGCACCATAATTGCTATCAGTATACGGTTGTTTCCAATGGTGATGCACTTTGTGCATATTGGGCGACACAAGCACCCAGCTTAGCGCTGCGTCGATTTGCTTAGGCAAACGAATATTGGCATGCGTAAATGCAGTAGCCACGATTAGGATGGTTTGAAAAATCATGACAGCAAACATGGGCGCACCGGAAACAATGATGCCCATGAAAAAAAACAGTCCGCGCAAAATACTTTCTACTGGATGGTGGCGCAAGCCTGTTGTGACATCTACATTATTATCTGCGTGATGTACCACATGAAAACGCCAGAGTACCGGCACTTTGTGTTCTGTCATGTGCACCAACCAGCCGCCGAAAAAATCTAAGGTTAGGAATGCGATCAGCACGGTTGTCCAGATACCCGCATTCAACCAATAGACCAAACCAAATTCATTCGACTTACACCAATCGCTAATTCGGATGATGATAAGGGCCAGAAAAGTATGGATGATCAAATGAATCAAGGTGAAACCAAAATTCACGGCTGCATGACGCCATTTGTTTTTCTTGTAGTGCAATGGCAACAAGGGAATGGACCCTTCAATGATCCAAAAGAACAATAAACCGCCTACAAGAATGGCGAGTCTTTCCAATGGTCTTTGCTCCAGATTGGAGAAATACTGAATGATGGCATCTGTCATGGCAAACAATTCTTACAAATGAAAGTACAAATTATCTGCTTGGATTGTTGACAAGAAGCTTTTTCGGTTTCAACATAAGCGATTGTGTGCTTGCGGTGGGGACACCGCAATGGGCGCACGCGCCAAGGGTGAAACATCATAGCCCTCAGTGGCGTCCTCACCACCGAATCATTCAAAAACAAAACCCCTTGCTCGCGCAAAGGGTTTTTATCAAAGAGGTTGATACAAATTAGTTGTTCAGCATCAGCGGCATCACCAGCATCAGCAGGTCTTCATTGGCTGCCTGCTCTGTTGGCTTGATTAAGCCGGCTTTGGTGGGTGTAGACAGTTCTACATTCACCTCATCTGTATCAGCAGCGTTCAGCATTTCAATCAAGAAACGCGCATTGAAAGCAATCTGCAGGTCTTCGCCATCATACTGGCAACCCATGCGCTCATTACCTTCAAAGCTGAAGTCAACATCTTGTGCAGCCATCTGCAATTCGCTGCCGGTAATATTCAGGGCAACCTGGTTGGTGCTCTTGTTAGAGAACACACTTACACGGCGCAGGGCACTTTGGAAATCGGCTTTGTTGACAGTCAGCTTATACGGATTGTCGGCAGGAATCACCACTTTGTAATCAGGGAAACGTGCATCAATCAATCGACAGATCAATTGTGTTTCGCCATGGTTTACAAACAGGTGGTTGCTGTTATAGCTCACTTGCAGTTCATCATCGTTGTCAGGCAAAGCGTTCTTTAAGAGGGTCAAAGGTTTTTTAGGAACGATGAAGGAATCTGTCTTGGGCGCTTTCGCATCAGTACGCTTGTAGCGAACCAGTCTGTGCGCATCGGTGGCCACAAACTGTACACCGTCTTTCAGCAGCTCGAAGAAAACACCTGTCATGGCAGGACGCAAATCATCATTGCTTACTGCAAACAAGGTTTTGTTGATGGCGGTCACCAAAGCACTGCTGCTCATGGTGAAACCATTGGTATCATCAGCAGTAGGTTCTTTAGGGAAATTATCCGGGTTTTCGCCCATCACCTTATACTTACCGTTATCGCTGGTGATTTCTACGCCAAAGTTTTTATCGATGTTGAAGGTCAGTGGTTGATCAGCGATATTCTTCAAAGAATCCATCAGGATCTTGGCAGGGATACACACTTTACCATTGGTTTTGCTTTCCACATCCATCTGCACACGCATCACTGTTTCCAGATCGGTTGCAGTAACACTGAGCTTCTTGTCCTGTATTTCAAACAGAAAGTCTTCCAGAATAGGCAAAACAGTATTAGAGTTGATCACACCGCTAATTTGTTGCAGGTGTTTGAGCAGGGAGGAGGAGGAAACAATAAACTTCATTCGTCTACTTTTAGATAGCAACAAACCTACTGTAAAACTCGCTATCCGTCAAAAGCGAATTGGACCGCTTAAGCAGTTGTAAAACAGATGTGAATGAGTTGTGGATTGGGCCACTAATTGGCAGAAAGTCGCTTCAATCCGTCTATGAGCTGACGATATTTTTCGCGTGGCATGGGCTTCACCAGATAATCTGTTACCTCGGCCATTTGCTGCGCCCTTTGGATATCGAAAATATCCACAGAGGAGCTTACCATGTACACAGTTACTTGTCTGGGCATTTTCCCCGCAAGGGTTCTGTATTCTTCCAGAAACTGCCAACCGTCCATGATGGGCATATTGATGTCCAGAAAAATCACATCGGGTACTTTGTTCTGGCTGATATTCTCTTCGTTCTTCAAATAACGAATAGCCGCTTCGCCATCGTAGAAAGAATAAATCTGTCTGGCCAGTCCGGTTGATTCCAGCATTTTTCTGGCAGTGAACTGATAGATATGATCATCATCGATGAGACAGACATCGAAATTGTCTTTTGCCGCCAGGGCCTCCATTTCTTCCATCATCGTCATAGCAAAAGGTTTGTACGGATTAACGGGGGCAAAGATACCTTTGTTGTATCCGGGCATGCTTAAAATGACCTGAAAATGCGGCAAAGAATCGTTAATAAAGATCAGGCTTTACAGAAAATCAGGCACTTCTGCGCTTATCAAGAGCGCTGTCATGCAGAAGTGCGTGAAAAGCTTTACGGATATGGTTTGTACAAAACCGAAGTAGAAACCATCCTTACGCAGCTGATTGAAGAAAATTACCTGAACGAAGAACGCTTTGCCGAACAGTTTGCCGGAGGCAAGTTTCGCATCAAGCAATGGGGACGCATCCGCATTCAATATGCGTTGAAACAAAAAAAAGTGAGCGACTATAGCATTCGCAAAGCCATGAAAACGATTGATGAAGATGATTATATACGCACTCTAGAAAAAATAGCCAAGCTCAAGTGGAACAGCTTGAAGGGTGAACAGGCGATCAGCAAGCAAGCCAAGACCACACAATACCTGATGCAAAAAGGATTCGAGTTGCCTTTGATTCAACAGGCCATCAAAACCTGCAGCAGCAAAAACACTGATTAATGTATCTTTCCCGCATGCGTTATCTTTTTATTTTATTGACCTTTTGCTGCATGAGCAGTATTACTGCACAATCCAACGACTACGCAAAAGAATTGTCAACGCAAATTGATAATGATGCTTTTTTACTGAAGATCAGAGATGGTTATTATTCCAGCGGATTATACCTGCGTTATGCTACCGCTAACACAACGAAGAAAGGACTGAAGCGTATTCAAACAATTGAGTTGGGGCAGCAGATGTATACCCCGCGCAACAAAGCTTACGCATATAACAATATTATCGATAGACCCTATGCTGGCTATCTCTATGCGAAATATGCACAAAAAACCATTTTACCCAAAGCGCAGCAATTAGAGTGGTCGGGGGCTTTGGGTGTAGTTGGTCCCTCCGCTGGTGCTGCTGAGTTTCAGGAATGGTATCATAACCTAATGAACTATGCTTTCTTTCCAGGATGGGAGAAGCAAATACCGAATCAACTAGCGCTGGACGCAAGTCTGCAATACACGGCTGCCATTCAACCAGCAAAAAATGGTTTGGCGCGCATCTATCCAACAGCACAACTGAACCTAGGTACTACTTTTAGCAATCTACGCACTGGTGCATTTTTTGTTTTAGGCAAAGCCGAAGCCCTGCATCAAAGTGCCTTGTTTCAAAATCGCATACAGCAAAAAGCAAGCAAATGGCTGCATAAGGAAGAGCTCTTTGTGTACTATTATCCCAGCATCGTGTGGCAATGGTATAATGCTACGATACAAGGCGCCATGGGCAATAAACCCGGCGCACCTGTTGTTACAGCAAGTCCATCTAGGTTATTACCCGAACATCGTTTTGGTTTTTGCTATGCGAAGAATAGAAGCACTATCCGTGTAGAAGTAGTACACCAAGGCAAAGAAGCCACATCACAAACCCATAATCAAAACTATGGTGTGATAGGTTTTGCGTATCGCTTTCAAAGAGCGCAGTAACTTTATAAAAATCTGTTTATGTCAACCCTAACCTTTACCCTGCTACAACAGCCACTCGTTTGGGAGGACAAAACCGCCAATATCCAACACTTCAGCTCCATCATCAACAATCTACAGCAACACACAGAAGTGGTGGTTTTGCCGGAAATGTTCTCTACTGGTTTCAGTATGCGTCCAGAAGTTTTAGCAGAAACCATGGACGGACCAACAGTAACCTGGATGCGCAGCACAGCTGCTGAAAAGAAAATCATTCTTACCGGCAGTGTCATGATTGAAGAGAATGGTCTATACCACAACCGATTAATCTGGATGCTGCCTAACGGCGAATATGGTTATTACGATAAGAAACATTGTTTCGGCTATGCCGGCGAAGACAAACATTATACACCGGGCAACAAGCGTTTGATTGCATCCGTAAAAGGATGGCGCATCAATCTGCAAATCTGTTATGACCTGCGTTTCCCTGTTTGGGCAAGACAGCAACAACATGATGGACCGGAATACGATGTATTGCTCTATGTAGCCAATTGGCCCGAAAGAAGAAACCATGCATGGAAAACCCTGCTGCAAGCAAGAGCCATCGAAAACCAATGCTATGTTATTGGTGTAAACCGCGTAGGTAGAGATGGTAACGATATTTATCACAGTGGTGATAGTATGGTGGTAGATGCAATGGGCGCGGTATTGTATGAAAAAGCACATGGTGAAGATGTATATACCATTACGCTGGAAAAGCAACCATTAGAAGAGACACGCAGCAAACTACCTTTCTTGAAGGACGCTGATAATTTTACCATACACCATGGCTGAACAACGCATTCGCGCAGCGCGCATATTTACCGGTGAGCATTGGTTGTACGACCATACAGTGGTGATAGAAGACAAACGCATTGTTGCATTGGTACCCAACCAAGACAACAACTACGATACACACACACTACTGCCTGCATTCATAGACATTCAACTCTATGGTGCGCACGATAGATTATTGGCTGTTTATCCAGACGCGACCACCATTCATGCGATCCATAATTATTGCAAAGCCGGCGGTGCCGGATTTTTCTTACCGACCGTTGCTACTAATCACGATACGGTAATCAGACAATGCATTGATGCAGTAAGCGCATACTGGCAAGAAGGTGGTGACGGTTGTATTGGTTTGCATATTGAAGGTCCTTGGTTACATCCTAAACGCAGAGGTGCCCATATTGAATCCATCATTCATGCACCCACGATGGAAGAAGTGCAATCATTACTGACCTATGGAAAGGGAGCTATCAAGATGATTACACTCGCACCGGAAGTGTGCGATGCTGCCATCATCAATTATATTCAAAGCGAGGGCATCATTGTTTCAGCCGGACATAGTGATGCAGATTATGCTACTGCTATCAAAGCTTTTGATAACGGCATCAGCACTGTAACGCATTTATACAATGCCATGAGTCCCTTGCAACATCGTGCACCGGGATTAGTAGGCGCCGTATTCAATCACCCAACGGTTAGAGCAAGTATTATTCCTGATGGACACCATGTAGATTATGCTGCTATTCGCATCGCGAAGAAAATGATGGGTAGCAGATTATTTGCAATAACCGATGCTGTAACCACAACTACCGAAGGTTATTATCCGCATCAGCCTGCTGGCGATAAGTATGAAAGCAATGGTATTCTCAGTGGATCTGCTTTAACCATGCACCAGTGTATGTTGAATTTAATCCACCATGTTGGCATACATGAAGACGAAGCTATCCGCATGTGCAGTCTATATCCGGCATCCGTATTACGAATGGAAGATGTATTGGGAAAAATTGAACCGGGCTATACAGCAAGCTTTTGTTTTGTTGACGAAGATTTACAGCTTATTGCTTAAGCGCTGCTTGTTTCTTTGCTGCAATCAGGTTGCTGATGTACAGTAATTTCGGATCAACACCTCTGGCAATCAGTGCAGCGTTGGGCGGCACTACTATATCGGGCATAACACCTCTTCCTTTTGCCCTGTTTTTATCCATCACCAAACGATAGAGCG
>DALYHN010000142.1:0-6422 GCA_031970875.1 Chitinophagaceae bacterium | reverse complement strand
GTTGTACAATTAACAAAATCAATCGTGTTCCAAACCTTTGACCGTTAAACGTTTGCATTATATTGCGGTCTTAGGTTTCGGCCATTGACTACCCCCTTCATGAGGAAACTACAACTGCTTGTATTGCTGCTTCTTTTTGGTGCTTTCACCAATGCGCAGGATTTTTCCAATAAGGGGAAGGACTTTTGGCTTGGCTATGGATATCACTGCCAAATGGTGAATGGCACAACTGGTATCGCTGTATCAACTGGTGGTAGTCAGGAAATGATACTTTACTTCACCTCTGACAAGGTCGCTAGTGTTAAAGTAGACATACCTGCTGTTGGGTATTCTCAAACTTACTCTGTAACTCCCGGAGTCGTTACAGTCACTTCGCCTATACCTAAATCTGGCGTTCAGGATGCAAGAATTTCCGATACAGGTTACTTCAATAGAGGTATTCATGTTACCAGTACTGAATCCATAGTGGCTTACGCGCATATCTATAATGGATCAATTTCAGGAGCTTCTTTGTTATTCCCAACCAATACGTTAGGAAAAGAATATTATTCCGTTAGTTACAATCAACGATCCAATCAGACTTTTTCTAACTCGTACTTTTTTGTTGTAGCTACTGAGGATAATACAACTATAGAAATAACTCCCTCTGCAGCTAATAAAAACAATATAACTCCCGGGACAAAAAAAATAGTAAATCTAAATAAGGGAGAAATATATAGCGTCTTAGGTACAACATCGGGTAATATCGGAACCGATTTGACAGGTTCTGTGATTCGATCAATCAGTTCATCAAGTGGCAGTTGTAAACCAATTGCCGTTTTTGCGGGTGCTGGAAAAATCAGTATCGGAGCCACGCAAACTGGTAGTGCTGATAATTTATTTGCACAGGCATTGCCATCAAATGCTTGGGGATTAAAGTATTTAACTGCACCAACTGGTTCACAGCCCAATAATTATTACAGAATTTGTGTGAAGGATCCCACTACTGTTGTTAAGCTCAATGGAGTAGTGATTCCAGCAAGTCTTTTACAGGGGAACTTTTTTTATGAAGTCAAAAATTCAACTGTCTTAACAACGCCAGGTAATGGTGTATCGGTTCCCAATAATCAGTCTGCCTTTAATTTAATTGAGGCCGACAAGCCAATTATGGTTGCACAATTCTGTACTACGCAGGGTACCGATGGTAATCCTAATTTCGGAGGTACTGGTGGAAATAGTATTGGAGGTGATCCGGAAATGATTTATTTGAGCCCCATCGAACAGACCATCAGTAAAATCACGCTTTATTCTGCCAGTCAGAATGCGATTATTCAGAGTTATATCAACGTAATCATCAAAAAAGAGGGCGTTGCCAGTTTCAAACTTGATGGGGTAAATCGGGCATCAGCTTTTGGTGTACATCCTAGGGATAGCGACTATAGTTTCGCAATTCTATCTGTAAATGCAGGTTCCCATACTTTAGAATCAGATTCTGGATACAATGCAATAGCATATGGATTTGGTAATGCAGAATCTTACGGATACAATGCAGGAACCAATGTTATTGACCTTAACCCGCCTGTAAAAATTACCAACGAGTTCTCAGATGCCTCTGTAAATTTTTCTGCTACCTGTATTAATTCGCCTTTCAGGGTAAACCTTGCATTAACATATCAACCTCAGAAAATTGTTGTTGATTTTTTAGGCACATCAAATCTATCATCCGGTCAAAATAAATTAACCTATACACCTCCGAATACGCCTGGCTACGATTCTACTTATGTTTCAAATGGCAAGACATTTTATTACTATAAAGTGCCCCAATCTTACCGCTTTAATGCTGCAGGTACATATCCGGTTAAGATAACAACAACAACAGATCTACCTCAATCAGATGGTTGTAGTAGTACCAATGAACAGGAGATAACCGATAATGTAGTCGTGAATGACGCACCTGTAGCAGAAGCGGATATTAGCTATACAGGTTGTAGAACCGACGCAATTAATTTAACCGATAAATCAGATGGCAAGGGTAGACCTGTTGTACGTTGGCTATGGAATTTTAGCGATGGTACCACGTCTACACAACAAAACCCCTCCAAGACCTTTACTGCATCAGGTAACTATACTGCCAAGCTTACAGCTATCACTGATTACGGTTGTATCGGCGAGATTATCAAGAATATTGCTTTATCAGATAAGGCCACACCTGCATTTTCTATTCCTGATACTACTTGCGTGGGCAATAGTTTTACGTTTAAAAATTTGAGCACGGCTCCTTCAGGTACCACTATGGCCAAATGGTCATGGGTGTTAGATACGGTTGCAACCAAAATCAATACCACCAATGAGGATGTGGTGCAGCAGTTTGTGAAAACAGGTAAGTATCAGATCAAACTCATGGTAGAAACATCTGTAGGTTGTAAGAGTGATACATTGGTGAAAGAACTGAATGTGCGTCCTTATCCGCAGATTGGTTTGGTGCTGCCCGATTTTTGTTTGGCAGAAGGTGCTGCTCGTTTCAGCGATACGAGTAAAATTGAAGATGGTACTGAAGCAGATTTTAAATACGAGTGGAAATTCAATCTCAACAATACCACACCCGCACCCAATATCTTAAGTTCTACTGCCAAGAATCCTAATGTTACTTATTTCAATGTAGGCATCTACCGTACACAGCTGAAGCTGGTATCGAAATATGGTTGTATTGATTCTGCTGCTGGTGATTTTACGGTGAATGGTTCACGCCCTAGAGCTGATTTTGTGGTGCTGCGTGCAGATAGTATCTGTAGCAATGTGGCTGTACAAATCAGACATACCTCAACTGTTGATTTTGGTAATATCACTAAAACAGAGTTAATCTGGAATCTGGTAGATTCTGCAGCGTATAGAACACAGGATGATAATCCTGCCAACAATAAAATTTATCAAAAACTCTATACCAATTTTCAACAACCCGCTTCCAAAACATATCAGGTAAGGTTGGTGGCTTATTCGGGTAATGCATCTGTTTGTAGAGACAGTATCATGAAAGTCGTAACAGTTAACCAAAGTCCGAAAGTTGGTTTCTCCCGTATGCCCGGTATTTGTTTGGATGCTGTGCCTAGACAAATCACACAAGCTGCAGAGCAGGGTGGCGTTGCTGGTACTTTCGTGTACACAGGTAAAGGTGTGAATGCTACCGGTTTATTCGATCCCAAAGTTTCAGACACTGGCACTTATCCAATTCAGTTCCGTTATCAAACTGCTTTAGGTTGTGCCGACTCAGCGACCATGCCCATCACCGTATGGCCTTCACCAAAAGCGAAGTTTGGTGTAACATCTCCTTTGTGTGAGAAGAACAATATTCTTTTCAGCGATTCATCAAAAGCCAATTATAGCAAGATTGTTCGTTGGGATTGGAATTTCCGTGATGGGGATATTCGTCAGCGCAGCGATACCATTGCTTTCAATAAGCGATATGATACTGCAGGCTTATACCGCGTTATTCTTCGTGTAACAACTGATAGCGGTTGTGTTAGTCCGAATGATACTTTACCGGTTCGCGTAACACATTTACCATTGGTGAATTTTACCATGCCTGATGGTATTTGTTTGCCTGATGGCCGCGGAGTATTCACCAGCACGACTACCATTCCAGACGGTTCTGAGGCTTTGTTTAGTTATCGATGGAATTTCGGTGATCCGAATGATCCTACACCTGGCTTGCTAGCGCAGATGACGCATCGTTACTCGTCATTGGGTAATAAGTCGGTGCAATTGAAAGTCACCACCAAAGACGGTTGTATCGATTCACTTACACAAGTCTATACCAAGATATACCCGCAGCCTAAAGCCAATTTCATTGGATTGCCTGATTCTGTTTGTATCAATAGTTCGGCGCAACTGCGCGATACCAGTGATGGTAAAACCAGTGCACCACAACGTTGGATATGGAATCTGGCGAACGGACAAACGTCGACTATTAAAGACCCCATTAAGCAGTTTACAGATAGTGGTAAATACACCGTCACTTTACATATCTTCAATGCAGAAGGATGTGTGAGTGATACCATCAGCAAAACGTTTGAGGTGTTCCCTTATCCGGTATTGAATATTGGCAGCAGAAGAAGAGTAGTGCTGGAGGGCGATAGTATTCGCATCAATCCTGCTAGCTTCTTTGCGCGTCAACCACAATTTTTGTGGACGCCAACTACTTATCTGCGTAATCCTACAGATTCTGCACCATATAGTCAGCCTGCTGATAATATCCGTTACTATGTACAGTTAACCGGTACGGGTGGTTGTGCGGTGAAAGATTCTATTGACATACGAGTGCTGCTAACACCCAAAGTGCCGAATGCTTTTTCTCCGAATGGCGATGGTGTTAACGATACTTGGATAATCAAATATTTGGAAGACTATCCCAACTCCAAAGTAGACATCTACAATCGTTATGGTCAATTGGTATATCATTCAGATGGTTATGTGAATGGACGTGGTTGGGATGGTACTACCAATGGAAAACCTTTGCCTATTGGTACATACTATTATGTCATTCAACCTGGCAGCGGACGAAAAACAATTTCAGGATCCATTACCATTATTCGATGAGTTGGCGCATTCCATATCGTTTACTCATCTTTTGTTGCTGTATGCTGGCAGTATCGCATCTTTCTGCACAGCAAAGACCATACTATTCGCAGTATATCCTGAATAATTATATCATCAATCCAGCACTTGCCGGTATTGAAAATTATACAGATATCAAGCTTAGTCATAGGAGGCAGTGGACGGGTATTGCAGATGCACCAGTAACTACTTATCTCACTGTACATGCACCGCTGAAAAAAGACGATTATGGCCGTGAAACGGTGAATACATTTTATCCCTATGGTGAAAACCCACTGGGCCGTGCCAACTGGCGCGATTACAACAATAACGAGCCGCATCATGGGGTGGGACTTACCTTTCTGAATGATGTAACCGGTCCCCTCAGCCGCATTGCACTACAAGGAACTTATGCTTACCACATGTCGGTAGCACCGGGTCTCATGCTTTCTGGTGGCGTATCAGTTGGCTTTACGCAGTTGCGATTGGATGCTACCAAATTGAATTTTGGTGATATCAATCTCGATCCTGCTGTGAGCAATAGCGGTGTACTCAACAGAATGCGTCCAGATATCAGTGCTGGCTTTTGGTTATACAGTTCCCGCTTTTTTGCCGGACTATCTGTACAACAACTCGTTCCGCAGCAAGTGGCTTTCTCAGACAATAATGTATATTTGGATAACAGTCGGCTCTTGCCGCATACTTTCTTGTCATTGGGTTATCGCTTTTCGCTTTCAGATGAAGTATCCATGCTGCCTTCGTTACAAGTGCGTTATATCTCACCATTGCCTGTAGGACTTGATCTCAATGTAAAGTTCCGCTACCTCGATCAGTTGTGGATAGGGGGGTCTTACAGACACAAAGAGGGCGGTGCTGCTATGGCTGGCATCAAGTTAAATACCAGTTGGCATTTGGGTTATGCATATGAAATGGCTACCAACAGTACGCTCAATACTTTTGCACGAGGCAGCCACGAAATCACCATCGGATTTTTGTTAGGTAATAAGGTTTTGGATTGGACACCACGCAATGTGTGGTAGTTATTGTATTTTCTTCGGTAAGAGGCTATCAGGTATGATGCTTTCACGCAGTAAGAGATTACGGTTGCGTAAGCGTTTTTCCAAGCTTGAAATATCTACACCTTCTGGCAACACAATTCTGTTTTCTTGATCGAACTGAATGCCACTACGTTGAAGAATATAGTTCACCAACCACAATTTCTCTTGCGCAGTCAATTCCTTTTCCTGCTTTAATTGTTGCAATATACCAGCTGCAGAAACCAATCGTTCTTGCATCACTTGTTGCAGCATTTGCTTGTTGCTGAGGCTTGATACTTGTTGTAAAGAAGTACGCATAGGTCTTTCTTCAACCACAGGCTCAATATCGCTCCAGGTCTTACGAATCTTCACAGGTTCTGATGAACTAACCAGTGCTTTTTCAAGTAATACATTCTGGCGTTCTATCACAGCTTTCTTGTTGTTTCTTTTACGGATTGTTGGCGCTACTTGCTTAGCTAGAATAGGTTTTGTCGCTACAATGGTTCGTGTATTCGAACGCTTTACTTTTTGTTTGGTGATGCGTTTTTCCTGAACAGTTCTTGCAGAGAAAAACAAGAGTAAAGCCAATGCACTGATGCCGAATAAGGTAATCAGTATCCGGCTATTCGATACCTGCATCACCTGTTGGGGCTCGAGCATGTAGGCAATACGTTTGCGTAAGCCCTCTTTAGTACCTGTTGCCTGCATCGCCAGACGATGTGTTTGCTGTAATTGCGCCATACGGAATAAAGCACCTGCATATACAGCTGTGGCTTCATGATGTCGTACGGCATCATCACAACTGATTTCTCTATA
>DALYHN010000141.1:0-6460 GCA_031970875.1 Chitinophagaceae bacterium | reverse complement strand
GTGAATAATGATACCGAGTTTACACCTGGACTAATACAAACATTGGTTGATCAATTGGAAGCAGATCAAAGCATTGGTATCTGTTCACCAAAGATTCGCTATTACGACCAACCAGATACATTACAGTATGCAGGATTCACTGCAATGAATTATCGTACTGCGAGAAATAAATGTATTGGCGAGTTTGAAAAAGATTTAGGGCAATATGATGGATTAACCGGCTACACCGCTTTCATTCACGGCGCAGCCATGATGGTACGTGCCAATGCTGCAGCGAAAGCCGGATTGATGGCAGAAAACTATTTTCTGTACTACGAGGAAATAGATTGGTGCGAACAATTCAGAAAAGCAGGTTATACCATTGGCTTGAACATGCAAGCACTAATCTACCACAAGGAATCCATGTCGGTAGGCAAGAACAGTGCACTAAAAGTTTTTTTTATGAATAGGAACAGGTTACTATTCATTCGCAGAAACACATCGCTCGTCAACTACCTTATCTTTTTTCTTTTCTTTCTGATCGTAGTAACGCCGCGTAACATGCTTCAATATATTAAGGAAGGCAATCCACGCTATTGCTTAGTACTGCTGCGTGCCATCTGGTGGAACTGCGTTCATTCTGTTCACAGCACACAATTGGGTTATCGCTTATGACAACAGTATTCTGGATAGCTGTAGGCATTGTGTTTTACACCTTTCTGGGGTATGGCATCGTTTTGTTTTTCTTACAGAAGATCAAATCTGTTATCAGCAAAGCAACTGATCAGCCACAAGCGCCCGCTGAATGGCCACCCATCACCTTGATTGTTGCTGCTTACAACGAAGCCTATATTCTGGAAGAAAAAATTGCCAATACCCTATCACTCGACTATCCGGAAGATAAATTTCATTGCATTTTCGTTACGGATGGTTCAACAGACAATTCTCCAGCAATCATTCAACAGTACCCTCGCATACAATTAATGCACGAGGCTGAAAGAAGGGGCAAGATTGCTGCTGTTGACCGTGCTATTGAGCAAGCTAACACCGATATCCTCATTTTCACCGATGCCAATACATTATTGAATAAGCAAGCACTGAAAAATATCTGTAAACATTACACTCATCCAAAGACAGGTGCGGTTGCAGGCGAAAAGCGCGTGAAGATTGAAGAAACTGCTGATGCGACAGCAGGAGAAGGTATTTATTGGAAATATGAATCCACTTTGAAAAAGTGGGATGCTCGTTTGTATTCAGCAGTTGGTGCTGCGGGTGAATTGTTTAGTATTCGCAAATCACTGTATCAAGCTGTTGAGACGGACACTTTGTTGGATGATTTCATGATCTCTATGCGTATTGCGATGAAGGGCTATCGCATTGCTTATGCCCCTGATGCTTATGCAACTGAAGCTGCATCAGAAAACACCAAAGAAGAGTGGAAACGTAAAGTGCGTATATCTGCAGGGGGTATTCAGTCATTTGTACGACTTTGGTCTTTACTCATCCCCTATCCCAATCCGCTCTTCAGCTATATGTATCTCTCGCACCGCGTGTTGCGTTGGACCATCACTCCTTACTGTTTGTTGCTGGCTTTCATTAGTAATGGCTGGTTGGTGGCAGCAGGTGATGCACATTGGTTTTACAGCTTAGCGCTACTTGTGCAAATAGGCTTTTACGGATTAGCCATGATTGGTTGGTGGCAATCTACCAGAGAGATGAAAAGTAAAATTTTCTTTGTGCCCTATTATTTCTGTTTCATGAATGCAGCAGTAGTGGCAGGCCTTTTCCGTTATCTAGGCAGAAAACAATCTGTGATTTGGGAAAAAGCCCGCCGAAAATAATTACTGTCGCAAATTGATTTTTCTGACCTCTAGCTGTGCGGAGCTCGTACCCACCATTACATGAAATTCACCAGGCTCCCAGATATGTTGTACTGTCTGATCATAAAAGCGAAAGTCGTCTGTCTTCACCTGAAACACAACTTCCTTGGTTTCGCCTGCTTTGAGAAAAATCTTCTGAAAACCTTTTAACTCTTTCACTGGTCGTACAACTGAAGCCGTTACATCACGCAAATACAATTGCACCACTTCTTCTCCATCATACTTACCCTCATTGCGCACACGCACTTTCACTGCTAATGTTTGATTCCCCTTTAGCACCGTATCACTCAACTGCATAGGTGCATACTGAAATTGGGTATAACTCAATCCATAACCAAAAGGGAATCTGGGTGAATTAGGCAGATCAATATAGGCCGACACATAAAAGAGATTGTTTTCATCTTTTGCGGGTCTGCCTGTATTGTAGTAATTATAATAGATGGGTATTTGTCCCTCTGATCTAGGAAAAGTCATGGGTAATTTGCCGCTGGGATTGTATTGCCCGAATAACACATCCCCAATGGCATCTCCGGCCTGCGTGCCCAACCACCAAGTATAGACAATGGCCGGAACATGATCAGCAGCCCAGTTAAAGATTAAAGGCCTGCCTGCATTCATGAGTAATACTACCGGTTTGCCTGTTGCATGAATGGCTTTGATCAAAGCCTCCTGTACACCGGGTAATTGAATACTGCTTCTGCTCTTGGCTTCACCGCTCATGTCTCTGGCTTCGCCCATGCTCATGATCACTATATCTGCATCTTTTGCTGCTGCAATAGCAGCTGCAAAGCCAGCGCTATCTGCATCATTGATATTGCATCCTTTTGCATAGTGCACAATCGCATCTTTAGGCAATCTGCGTACAATGCCGTCGTACTGTGTGACAATGGTAGCTGAATCATCCGGCCACTCATAACTCCAGAAACCCAAATTATCACGTACAGCTTTCATGAAAGGACCAATCAGTGCGACCTTCTTCACCGACGCCTGTATCGGCAATAAAGCCTGATCATTCTTCAATAAGACTATAGACTTTCTAGCCATATCCAGTGCTGCTGCTTTGTGTGCAGGATCATTCCACACAGCCTGCTCCCGTTGTGCATTGCTAAATCTAAAAGGATCATCGAATAGACCCATTTCAAATTTCTTGGTAAGGATTCTTCGTACTGCATCATCTACCAATGCGATAGACACTTGTTTTTGTTTAACCAGATAAGCCAGATGCTGGATATAACTTCTGCTCTCCATATCCATATCACTACCCGCAGTAATGGCTGCTTTGGCTGCTTCGAGATTATCTTGTACATAACCATGCGCAATCATTTCACCCACACTACCCCAATCGCTTACCACAAACCCTTTGAACTTCCATTGCTCTTTCAATAAAGTGCGTTGCAAATAACGATTACCTGTAGCAGGCACCCCATTCAAATCATTGAATGAATTCATGAATGTTGCCACGCCTGCATCCAAAGCCGCTTTGAAAGGTGGCAGATACACTTCATGCAGCAAACGCTCACTCATGTCCACACTATTGTAGTCGCGACCGCCAACAGCAGCGCCATAAGCTGCAAAATGTTTGGCGCAGGACATGACTGCATCAAGCGAACCCAATCCATTTCCTTGAAAACCTTTCACACGTGCTTTTGCAATAGACGAACCGAGAAAAGGATCTTCACCCGCACCTTCCATGACCCTGCCCCAACGCGGATCACGGGCAATATCTACCATTGGCGCAAACGTCCAGTGAATGCCACTTGCCGCAGCTTCTTTAGCAGCAATACGTGCACTGCGTTCAATGGCGGGCAAATCCCAACTCGCAGCTTCCGCCAAAGGAATAGGAAATGTTGTTTTCAATCCATGTATCACATCCTGTCCGAATAACAAAGGAATTTTCAATCGTGATTGCATGGCCAACTCTTGCAACGTACGTGTATGCTCCACACCAACAATATTCAGCATGGAACCCAATTGCCCTTTTTTTATTTGCGATTGCTTATCGCCATCTCTCGTGATGGGACCGGTATGACTCCAATCGCCACTATACTGATTCAGCTGCCCAATCTTCTCTTCGAGTGTCATCAGTTGTAATACTGAATCTACTTTTTGTGCGATTGTCTTGGATTTCTGTGCAGAAACGCAAACAACCTGTGTCGCGGCCAAAACGACCAGACACAGGTTGCGGAAATGATTTGTTTGCATAGCCATTATTTATCCCAGTAGATGGATGCTTTTTGTATATCGCGTGAATTACCACCCACCATGATGTGAAACTCACCAGCTTCCCAATCATACTTCAGATCGTAATTATAGAATTTCAGATCCTCGGGGGTTATGGTAAAGCTTACTTGCTTGGTTTCGCCTGGCTGCAGACTTATCTTTTGAAAACCCTTCAGTTCTTTAACTGGACGGGTTACGCTACCTACCACATCCCGGATATACAATTGCACTACTTCTTTACCGGCAGTCTTACCTGTATTTGTAACAGTAACTGTTGCTGTAATCTTTTGGTTACCCTTGGCCTTATTGCTGCTCAACACAACATTACCATAGCTAAAGCTGGTATAACTCAATCCATAACCAAAGGGATACAATGGATCATTACTTACGTCCAGATAATTGCTGCGGAATTTCTGGAACCATTTGCCTTCGCCAAGCGGACGACCAGTGTTCTTATGGTTATAGAAAAGCGGCACTTGTCCGATATTCTGCGGCCAGGTAGCACTGAGTTTACCACTGGGGTTCACATCACCAAACAGAACATCCGCAATGGCATAACCTGCTTCACTTCCGGGGAACCATACATTCAGAATAGCCGGGTATTCTTTTGCTTCTTCTGTAATCACCATAGAACGACCAGCAAACAATACAATCACCACAGGTTTACCAGTTGCTTTCAAGGCCTTAAGTAAATCTTTCTGTGCTTGAGGAATATCAATATTGCTTCTGCTGCTGGCTTCACCACTCATTTCTGCACTTTCGCCAACGGCTGCTACAATTACATCAGCATCTTTGGCAGCTGTCACCGCTTCAGCGATGATTTGCTCCACTGGACGCTCATCACGCTTTAGGTTTTTACCAAACATGGTGGCATCTGCTTCAAACTTGGCATTATAGTCCAGGTTACTACCTTTTGCATAAACGATTTGTGTATTGCTGCCTGCAACAGCTTTCAATCCTTCTAACAGCGAAATAGCTTTACCGAACTCTGCAGCAACACTCCAAGTGCCTGGCATGTTCTCGCGACTATCCGCTAATGGGCCAACCAATGCAATTTTACCACCGCGCTTCAAAGGCAGGACATTGCCTTCATTCTTCAATAACACAAAACTCTGCGCGGCAATCTCACGTGCTTCTTTACGATGCGCATCTGTATACACTTCTGTTGCAGCACGCTTAACATCGCAATAGCGATAAGGATCTTCAAACAAACCCAGTTTGTATTTCGCTTCCAAAATTCTTCTGCAAGCTGCATCAATCAATTGCTGGGAAACCTTACCCTCTTTGAGTGATGCTTTTAAAGTTGTCAGAAATCCTTCACCAACCATATCCATATCAATACCTGCATCCAATGCACGGGCAGAAACTGTTTTCAGGTCGCCGATACCATGGTCTACCATTTCGTTGATGCCGGTATAATCAGTTACCAAAAAACCTTTGAAACCCCACTGCTTTCTCAACACATCTGTCAGCAACCATTTATTACCCGTTGCGGGTACACCATCAATTTCATTGAAAGAAGCCATCACACTGCCCACACCTGCATCTACAGCCGCTTTGTATGGGGGGAAATGTTCATTATACATTCTGATGCGGCTCATATCAGTGGTATTGTAATCGCGGCCGGCTTCTGCAGCACCATACAATGCATAGTGCTTCACACAAGCCATGATGGTATTGTTCTTAGACAGATCGCTACCTTGATAACCCTTTACCATGGCTTTAGCAATTTCTGCTCCAAGAAAAACATCTTCACCGCTACCTTCTGCCATACGACCCCAGCGCGGATCGCGGGCGATGTCTACCATGGGCGAGAAAGTCCAGTTAATACCATCCGCACTGGCTTCAATCGCTGCAATACGTGCGCTACGCTCGATCAATTGCATATCCCATGTACTGGATAAACCCAAGGGAATGGGGAATACCGTGCGATAGCCGTGAATCACATCCATACCAAAGATGAGTGGAATCTTCAGGCGGCTTTTGGTAACAGCTAACTGCTGCACTTCTTTGATCTTCTCGACAGATTTGATATTGAACAAACCGCCCACTTTGCCTTCGGCAATTTTTTGTGCGATACCTGAATTAGATGCTTGTCCGGTTACAATATCACCGGCTCCTGGCAGGTTTAACTGTCCCAATTTTTCATCCAGTGTCATTTGCTTCATCAGGTTATCTATGAAGCTTTTCATTTTCGCATCCTGAGCCTGTAACTGAACGACCATCAGTAAGCAGCAGGTAAAAAATAGTTTTTTCATCAAGGATTGCATGTTCTCGGTTTTATTGTAAAAGATATGGTTCCATCACTTGTTTCCAAATAGCATAGCCTTTGGCATTCATGTGCAGGTTATCTGCCTTAAAGATATCTGTCATCACATTGC